>NZ_JBITJH010000061.1:0-1052 GCF_044459745.1 Micromonospora sp. NPDC050187 | reverse complement strand
GTCGAATCTGACCGGGCGGGTCGCGGATCCGGTGGAGATCGCGGGTCCGGAGTACTGGGTGCGGCACGTCCGGGAGGCGGTGCGGTTCGCCGACGCGGTGACCACGCTGCATGGGCTGGGTGTGACCACGGTCCTGGAGGTGGGGCCGGATGCGACGTTGACGGCGATGGCCGCCGACACTCCGACCGACCGGACCATGCACCTGGTCCCGGCGCTGCGGCGGGACCAGTCGGAGACCACCGGTCTCGTGACCGCTCTGGCCCGGTTGCACGTGACGGGGACGCCGGTGGACTGGGCGGCCTGGTTCAGCCAGCACGGCCACCAGCCGCGTACCGTCGACCTGCCCACCTACGCCTTCCAACGCACCTGGTACTGGCCGGAGACGGCGGCGGCCGGCGGCGTGACCTCGCGACCTGACGGTGACATCGACGAGCGGTTCTGGGCGGCGGTGGAGCGGGAGGATCTGGCCGGGCTGGGCGAGGAGTTCCGGCTCGACGCGGATCAGCCGTTGAGTGCGTTGCTGCCGAAGCTGGCCCGGTGGCGGCGGGCGGGACAACAGCGCTCCATTGCCGACTCCTGGCGTTACCGCGTCGAATGGCGGCCAACGGCGTCCGTACCGAAGGCGGATCTGACCGGAACCTGGTTGGTGCTGGCACCGTCGACGCAAGCCGACCACCCGGTGGCCGAGGGCCTGGCCGTGCACGGCGCCGAGGTCGTGACAGTGGTCCTCGACCCGACGGCCCTGCGTCGCGACGACGTGGCCGAGCGGCTACGCGCCTCCGTGGCCGACCCGGGCGACCTCGCGGGAGTGGTGTCGTTGCTGTCGCTCGCGGGTGCGGGCGTCGGTGAGGCGCTGGCGGTGGTGCAGGCGTTGGGGGACTGCCGGACGGGCGGCCGGGTGTGGTGGGTGACCCGGGGCGCGGTGTCGGTGGGCAGGGCCGACGAGCCCATGGATCCGGTCGGGGCTGCGGTGTGGGGTCTCGGTCGGGTGGCGGCGTTGGAGGAGTCGCGTCGGTGGGGTGGCCTGGTGGATCTGCCGCAGGAGGTGGACG
>NZ_JBITJH010000060.1:0-1187 GCF_044459745.1 Micromonospora sp. NPDC050187 | reverse complement strand
GGTCAGGCTCCTGCGGCCGACTTGAGGTCGGCGGCGCGGTCGGTGTTCTCCCAGGTCAGTTCGGGTAGGTCCCGGCCGAAGTGGCCGTACGCGGCGGTCTGCCGGTAGATCGGCCGGAGCAGGTCCAGATCCCGGATGATCGCCGCGGGACGCAGGTCGAACACCTCGTTCACGGCCTTCTCGATCCGCTCGACCGGCACGTTCTCCGTGCCGAACGTCTCGATGAACAAACTCACCGGATGCGCCTTACCGATCGCGTACGCGACCTGCGTCTCACACCGCTCCGCCAGCCCCGCGGCGACCACGTTCTTCGCCACCCACCGCATCGCATACGCCGCCGACCGGTCGACCTTCGACGGGTCCTTACCCGAGAACGCCCCACCACCATGGCGGGCGTACCCACCGTAGGTGTCCACGATGATCTTCCGACCCGTCAGGCCGGCATCACCCATCGGCCCACCGATCTCGAACCGACCCGTCGGGTTCACCAACAACCGGTACCCGTCGGTGTCCAGACCAAGACCCTCCACCTCCGGAGCGATCACATGGTCCCGCACGTCCGGCGTCAACAACGACTCCAGACTGATGTCCGCCGCATGCTGCGACGACACCACCACCGTGTTCAACCGGACCGGACGCAGACCCTCGTACTCGATGGTCACCTGCGTCTTACCATCCGGACGCAGATACGGGATCGTCCCGTCCTTCCGCACCGCCGACAACCGCCGAGCAAGACGATGCGCCAAAGCGATCGGCAACGGCATCAACTCCGGCGTCTCCGCACACGCGAACCCGAACATCATGCCCTGGTCCCCGGCACCCTGCGCATCCAGAGCACTCTCCGACGACCCCGTCCGCAACTCGAACGCGTTGTCCACACCCTGCGCGATATCCGGCGACTGCGCCCCGATCGACACACTCACCCCACACGACGCCCCGTCGAACCCCTTACGCGACGAGTCGTACCCGATCCCCAGGATCGTCTCCCGCACGATCGACGGAATATCCGCGTACGCCTTCGTGGTCACCTCACCCGCGACGTGCACCTGCCCCGTCGTGATCAACGTCTCCACCGCGACCCGCGAACGCGGATCCTGACTCAACAACGCATCCAGAATCCCATCACTGATCTGATCAGCGATCTTGTCCGGGTGGCCCTCCGTGACCGACTCGGACGTGAACAGGCG
>NZ_JBITJH010000059.1:0-1189 GCF_044459745.1 Micromonospora sp. NPDC050187 | reverse complement strand
CTTGGGTTCAAGTGGTTGTTGCAACGGGGTGGATTCTCGTGAGGATGAGGGTTCATGCCAGGGAGACGGTTGTCGTCCGCGGAGCGGGCGCAGATCGAGGTGTTGTTCGGGCAGGGTCTGTCGTTTCCGCAGATCGCGGTGGTGATCGGGCGGGACCGGTCGACGGTGTGGCGGGAGGTGCGTCGTAACCGCACCAACGGTCGGGGTCCGGGCCGCTCGGGTGTCCGGCACCCGTGGGGCCGTCAGCCGGGTTACGTGCCCGGGGTGGGCTATCCGCGTAGCTGGGGACCGGCTTACGGGTGGCGGTACTCGCATGTGGTGGCGCAGCGTCACGCCGACGAACGGGCGCGTCGTCCCCGGTCGGGGAAACTGCGGCCGGGGTGGGGTCGGCCGTGGCCGCAGTTGTGGCAGACGGTGAAGGATCGTCTGCGGCAGCGGCACTCGCCGCAGCAGATCGCCCGGTCCCTGCGCCGGGAGTTCCCCCAGCGACCGGAGATGTGGGTGTCACACGAGACGATCTACCAGGCTGTCTACTACCAGGCCCGGGGTGGGATGCGGCAGGAGTTGGCTCGGCAGGTCGCCCTGCGGTCCGGTCGGGCGTTGCGCCGTCCGCAGTCCAGGGCCGCCGCCGCGGGTCGGGGTGCCCGGCCGTGGGTGCGGGACTTCCACATCTCCACCCGACCCGCCGAGGTCGCCGACCGGGCCGTGCCCGGCCACTGGGAAGGAGACCTGGTCATCGGGGCCCGCGGGGCCAGCGCGATCGTCACCCTGGTCGAGCGTGCCACCCGCTACGTGATGCTCGGCGCCCTGCCGGAGTCGCGGGTCAGTGAGCAGGTCATCGACGTGCTTATCGCCCTGATGCGTCGTCTGCCCGCCGAGCTGCGCAAGACCCTGACCTGGGACCAGGGCATCGAGATGATCCAGCATCCCGTGTTCACCCTGGCCACGGACTGCCGGGTGTACTTCTGCGATCCCCACAGTCCCTGGCAGCGTGGCAGCAACGAGAACACCAACGGCCTGCTACGCCAGTACTTCCCCCGTTCCAGCACTGACTTCCGCACCTACACACAAGCCGATCTCGACACAGTCGCCCGCGAGCTCAACGGACGACCCCGGCAAACCCTGGGATGGCAGAATCCTGCCGAAGCACTCCACCAGCACCTCGTCGCAACAGCCACTTGAAACCGCC
>NZ_JBITJH010000058.1:0-1328 GCF_044459745.1 Micromonospora sp. NPDC050187 | reverse complement strand
CGACGTCTACGTCGGACTCTCCACCGGCACCACCTTCCAACCCGGAACCAAATGGCACGACTACTTCGGCCTCAACGGCGAAACCACCCTCTGAGCCGCGAACGGGAGACCACCATGGCACCCACCAGACTCCCCTGGCGCGGGGGCGTCGCCGCCGTTCTCGTGGCAGCGCTGCTGAGCCCCGTCGCACCGGCCGCCCCCGCGACAGCCGGACCCACCAGCCCACTCGACGCGGCCTTCGCCCGTGCGGCCGGTGAATTCGACGTCCCGAAGGACCTGCTGGTCGCCGTCGGCTACGGCGAGACCCGGCTCGACGGACACGAGGGCCGCCCCAGCCAGGCCAACGGCTACGGCGTCATGCACCTGGTCAGCAACCCCCGCCAGCGCACCCTGGAACGGGCGGCCGAGCTGACCGGGCAACCGGTGACCACCCTCAAGTCGGTGACCTCGGCCAACATCAGGGGCGGCGCCGCCCTCCTGCGGGACCTCGCGGACACCGAGAAGCTGACCGCCGCCGACCGGGACCGGATCTCCGCCTGGTACCCGGTGGTCGCGCGGTACGCGCACGCCGCCGACGACGCGACGGCACGCCTGTACGCCGACCACGTCTACGACCTTCTGCACGCCGGCATCACCACGACCGCGGTACGGGTCGCGCCGCAGCAGGTCCAGCCGGACCTCGGCCGGTACGCCCGCGTCGCCCCCGCCGGATCGGCCACCTCGGGCGTCGGCGCGGCGGCGGTGCCGGAGTACCCGCCGGCCCGGTGGATCGCGGCCTACGGCGGCAACTACTCGGCCGGCCGATCCTCGCGGATCACCACCGTGGTGATCCACGTGACCCAGGGTTCGTACGCCGGCACGATCAGCTGGTTCCAGAACCCGTCGGCGGGAGTGAGCGCGCACTACGTGGTGAAGTCCAGCAACGGCGAGGTCACGCAGATGGTGCGTGAGGGCGACACCGCCTACCACGCGCGGTCGGGCAACCCGTACTCGGTGGGCATCGAGCACGAGGGCTACGTCGACAACCCGGCCTGGTTCACCGACGCGATGTACCGGTCGTCGGCCGCGCTGACCCGCTATCTCTGCGACAAGTACGGCCTGCCGAAGAACCGCACCGCGATCAAGGCCCACTACGAGATCCCCGGCAACGACCACACCGACCCCGGTCCGCACTGGAACTGGGACTACTACATCTCGCTGGTCAACGCCGGCGGTGGCTCCGGTGGTAAGTATCTGGCGGGGTCGCCGACGGACTTCACCGGTGACGGACGCGACGACATCGTCACCTTCACCCAGGGCACCCTCAACGACGTCTACGTCGCCACCTC
>NZ_JBITJH010000057.1:0-1973 GCF_044459745.1 Micromonospora sp. NPDC050187 | reverse complement strand
GCCGGGCATGTGGTGTTGACGAGTCGTCGTGGTGAGCGGGCTCCGGGTGCGGCGGAGTTGGCCGAGCGGTTGCGGGCGTCGGGTGCGCGGGTGACTGTCGCGGCCTGTGACGTGGCGGACCGTACGCAGGTGGCGGCCCTGTTGGACGGCCTGGCCGGGCAGGGCGATTCCGTCCGTGCCGTCGTGCACGCCGCCGGGGCTCCCCAGTTCACCCCCCTCGCCGACGTCAGCCAGGACGAACTGGCCGACGTGCTCCGGGCCAAGGTCGACGGCGCGGCCCACCTCGACGAGTTGCTGCCCGACGGGTTGGACGCGTTCGTGGTGTTCTCGTCCATCGCGGGGGTGTGGGGTTCGGCGGGACAGCCAGGCTACGCGGCGGCCAACGCCTTCGTGGACGCGCTCGTCACGCGCCGCCGTGACCGGGGTGCCGTCGGCACCGCCGTGGCGTGGGGGCCCTGGGCCGGCGGAGGCATGGCCGTGCAGGGCGAGGCGCAGGAGCAGTTGGCCCGGCGTGGTCTGCCGGCGATGGATCCGGAGTTGGCGGTCACCGCGTTGCAGGGCGCCCTGGACCGGGACGACGTCTCGGTGGTCGTCGCCGACGTGGCCTGGGACCGCTTCGCCGCCTCCTTCACCGCGCTGCGCCCCAGCCCGCTGCTCGACGAGATTCCCGGGGCGCGGCCCGCGCAGACCGACGCCAACGGGGAGACCGGCGACGGCACGCAGCTCGGACGCCGGCTCGCCGGCATGACACCCGTCGAGCGGGACGCATACCTGCTCGACCTCGTCCGAGCCCAGGCTGCCGCCGTGCTCGGGCACCCGACGCCGGACGCCGTACCGGCCGACCGGGCCTTCCAACGTCAGGGCTTCGACTCGCTCACCGCGGTCGAACTGCGCAACCGACTCACCGCCGAGACCGGCCTGACCCTGCCCAGCACCCTGGTCTTCGACCATCCGACGCCGCTCGCCCTGGCGACCCACCTCGGCATCGAACTGATCGGGACGCCGGCCGCGACGGTGGCGGAGAACCGGACCGTCGCCGTCAACGACGACCCGATCGTCATCGTCGGCATGGGCTGTCGCCTGCCCGGCGGCGTCGACACCACCGACCGCCTCTGGGAACTGCTCACCGCCGGACGGGACGGCATCTCCGACTTCCCGCTCGACCGGGGCTGGGACAGCTTCCTCGACGGCAGGCTCACCGATACCTCCTTCCCTCGCCAGGGCGGCTTCGTCTACGACGCGGGAGCGTTCGACGCGGAGTTCTTCGGCATCTCGCCCCGTGAGGCGGTCGCCATGGACCCGCAGCAGCGACTGCTGCTGGAGGTCTCCTGGGAGGCGATCGAATCAGCCGGCGTGGACCCGTCCCGCCTCAAGGGCGAACGGGTCGGCGTCTTCGCGGGCGCGAGCTTCCAGGGGTACGCCTCGACCGCGATGGGTCGGGACCAGGAGGTCGGCGGTCACCTGCTCACCGGCAACGCGACCAGCGTGCTGTCGGGTCGGGTGGCGTACTCGTTCGGGTTCGAGGGGCCGGCGGTGACGGTGGACACGGCGTGTTCGTCGTCGTTGGTGGCCCTGCACCTGGCGGTGCAGTCGTTGCGGTCGGGTGAGTGCGACCTGGCCCTCGCTGGTGGCGTGACGGTCATGGCTTCCCCCGCCACCTTCGTCGAGTTCTCCCGGCAGGGCGGCCTCGCGCCGGACGGGCGCTGCAAGTCGTTCGCCGAGGGCGCCGACGGCACCGGTTGGTCGGAGGGCGTAGGTGTACTCCTGGTGCAGCGGCTCTCCGACGCGCGTCGGGATGGTCGGCGGGTTTTGGCGGTGGTGCGGGGCACTGCGGTGAACCAGGATGGTGCGTCGAACGGGTTGACGGCGCCGAATGGTCCGTCGCAGCAGCGGGTGATCCGGCAGGCTCTGGCGAACGCCCGGTTGACCACGGCGGACGTGGACGTGGTGGAGGCGCACGGCACGGGTACGAC
>NZ_JBITJH010000056.1:0-2432 GCF_044459745.1 Micromonospora sp. NPDC050187 | reverse complement strand
ACCACCAACGACGTCTACGTCGGACTCTCCACCGGCACCACCTTCCAACCCGGAACCAAATGGCACGACTACTTCGGCCTCAACGGCGAAACCACCCTCTGAGACCGTCCCCAGTAGACGGACGATGCCGCGTCGTAGGTCCCGACCCTGCGGCGTGGCCCACCCGATGGAGGATCAATGGACAACATCCCCACCCGGCGCCCCCTGAGCCGCCGACGCCTGCTGGCCAGCGCGGCGGGCGCCACCGTGGCCGGCGCGCTCGCCGGACCGCTGCTGTCGTCGACGGCGGCGCACGCCGCGCGCGACGGCCAGGGCCTGCGCATCGTCGACCGGAACGAGAACGGCGGCCGGTTGCAGTACTACCGGTTCGCCACCGACGCCATCGAGTGGGACCCGGGCGTCAACGTCCTGCTGCCGGACGGCTACCACACCAGCGGCAAGCGGTACCCGGTGCTGTACCTGCTGCACGGCGGCGCCTCCGACTTTCGGCACTTCCACATGCACGAGAACATCATCAACCTGACCGCCGGCCGGGAGATCATCGTCGTCATGCCGGACGCCGCGACCGGTTGGTACTGCAACCCGGTGCACAGCAACACCGGTCCCCGTAACTGGGAGACCTTCCACATGGCCCAGCTCCTGCCGTGGATCGAGGCGAACTTCCGCACCTTCCCGGAGTACAACGGCCGTGCGGTGGCCGGCTTCTCGATGGGCGGGTTCGGCGCGTTGAAGTACACCGCGAAGTACTACGGGCACTTCTGCTCGGTCAGCTCCCACTCCGGCCCGGCCAGCCTGCGCCGCGACTTCGGCCTCGTCGTGCACTGGGCCAACCTCTCCTCGGCCGCCGTCGAACTCGGCGGGGGCACCGTGTACGGCGCGCCACTGTGGGACGAGGCGCGGGTGACCGCGGACAACCCCATGCAGCGGATCGAGAGCTACCGCAACAAGCGGATCTTCCTGGTCGCCGGCATCTCGCCCGACCCGGTCAACTGGTTCGACACCGTCAACGAGACGCAGGTGCTGGCCGGTCAGCGGGAGTTCCGGGGTGCCCTCGGCCGCGCCGGGATCCCGCACGAGTGGCACGAACGCCCCGGCGGCCACTTCTTCCGGCACGACATGTTCGTCCAGGACCTCAACGGGATGCTCGGACGCCTGCGCCGCGCCGGCTGACCTCCGCCCGACGACGCGCCGCCACGCACGCCCGGCGGCGCGTCGTCGTCGGCACGGCCACCGCCGCCGGGTCGCAGACCATCCGGCGGCTGTTCCGCACCCGCGCCCGACGAGCCCCGACCGGGGGCCGACGGCGCGCCACCCCACCCAGTCGAGTCTTCCCCTGACCGGAGTCACCCATGTCGAGGCTTTCGAGGAGCAGGGTGCGTCGCGTCCTGGCCTCCCTGCTCACCCTGGCGGCGGGCGTCCTGATCGGGGCGGTGGCGACACCGTCCCCCGCGCTGGCCGCACCGAACTTCAAGGCACCGTTCCCCTGCGGGCAGCGGTGGACCTACGGTCACCACAGCGCCGAGGTCCGCCTGGCCCTGGACTTCGTCCGGGCCGACGGAACCACCGCGGGTACGCCGCAGGTCGCCTCCGCCGCCGGGGTCGCCCGGCGGCACTCGCAACCCAGCGGCGCCGGCAACTACATCGTCATCGACCATGGCGGCGGGTGGACCACCTACTACTTCCACCTCAGCGCCTACTCCGTGCCCGACGGGGCGTACGTGCAGCAGGGCCAGCAGATCGGCACCACGGGCAGCACCGGCAACTCGTCCGGGGCGCACATCCACTACGAGCAGCTCTACAACGGCGTCGGACAGACGATCGTGATCAACGGGATGTCGTTGGCGCCCTACCCCGGCCAGTACCACCAGAAGTACCTGGTCAGCGACAACTGCGGTCCGTCGTCGGGCGGCCGTTACCTGGCGGGGTCGCCGACGGACTTCACCGGTGACGGACGCGACGACATCGTCACCTTCACCCAGGGCACCCTCAACGACGTCTACGTCGCCACCTCCACCGGCACAACCTTCGCCGGCACCTCCGTCAAGTGGAACGACTTCTTCGGCCTCAACGGCGAAACACTCCTCACCGGAGACTTCAACGGCGACAACAAAGACGACATCGTCGCCTTCACCCACGGCACACTCGCCGACGTCTACGTCGCCCTCTCCACCGGAACATCATTCACCGGCGGCCAAAAATGGCACGACTGGTTCGCCCCCCACCACGAAGTCGCCGCCGTCGGCGACGTCAACGGCGACGGACGCGACGACATCATCACCTTCACCCACGACACCAACGCCGACGTCTACGTCGCCCTCTCCACCGGAACATCCTTCACCGGCACCGCCGTCAAATGGCACGACTACTTCTCCATCACCGGCGAACACCCCGCCCTCGGCGACGTCAACGGCGACGGCAAAGACGACATCATC
>NZ_JBITJH010000055.1:0-2450 GCF_044459745.1 Micromonospora sp. NPDC050187 | reverse complement strand
CGAGCTCAACGGACGACCCCGGCAAACCCTGGGATGGCAGAATCCTGCCGAAGCACTCCACCAGCACCTCGTCGCAACAGCCACTTGAAACCGCCTGCTCGGAGACGCCGAGATGCCGCATTTTTCGCCCACGCGAATCGCCCGAGCGGCCGATTCGCCACCGCACCGATCCGCAGGAGGGTGACGCACTACGTCGTCGGCACCACGCCGGAAACCCTGGTCGTCGTCGGTGGCGTCCTTGAAGTGATCGTCGCCCTCGCCTGCATCGGCACCGCCGTCGTGCTGTACCCGGTGGTCAAGCGGCAGGGCGAAACCCGCGCGCTGGGCTTCGTCACCGCCCGGGTCCTCGAAGCCGCCTGCATCTTCGTCAGCGTCGGAAGCCTCCTGACGGTCGTGGCCCTGCGGCGGGCCGAAGCCGGAGCAGACGCGCTGGTCACCGGCCAGGCGCTGGTCGCCTTCTACGACTCGGTCTTCCTCCTCAGCCAGGGCTTCATTCCGGCCGTGAACGCCCTGCTGCTGGGTTCCCTGCTGTACCGGTCACGCCTCGTGCCGCGGGTTCTTCCCGTGCTCGGGCTCGTCGGGGCGCCCCTGCTCGTCGTTTCCGACGCCGGCATACTGTTCGGCCTCTGGGACCGACTGTCGCCCGTGGCGGCGATCGCGGCCATCCCCATCGCCGTGTGGGAGTTCTCGTTGGGCGTCTACCTGATCGTCAAGGGCTTCCGGCCCTCCCCGGTCACCGCAGGAATGGTCGCCGCCGACGCCCGGTAGGCGACCTGGGATTGAGGTCAGCGGCCACGCCGTGACCATTCCCGACGGAACCGGGGCTACTACTTCCAGCGGAAGTGGACGAAGAGGCGGCCGAAGTTCTTGGAGTCCTTCTCGACCCGGTGGTAGAGCTGTTTGACGTCCTTCTGGTCGAGGAACCGCAGCACCCGCTTCTTGAGCTGGCCGGAGCCCTTGCCCGGGATGATCTCGACCAGGGTGGCCTTCTTCGCCACCGCCTCGTCCATGATCCCGCGCAGCGCCCGGTCGATGTCGTGGCCCTTGTTGAAGATGTCGTGCAGGTCCAGCTTGAGTTTCATGCCGCGCCCCGGTCGAGTGTCGTGCCGCCCGCCGGCCGGATGCCCCACGTGACCGTGGTGCGACCCCGGCCGGCAGGCCGGCTCCCATGCCGGCCATGGTAGGTCGGCGGGTTACCCGTGTGGGCCCGGCGGCTTCCCGTACCGGTACGGGAAGCCGCCGGGCCCACACGGGTAACCCGCCGACCTACCATGGCCGGCATGGGAGCCGGCCTGCCGGCCGGGGTCGCACCACGGTCACGTGGGGCATCCGGCCGGCGGGCGGCACGACACTCGACCGGGGCGCGGCATGAAACTCAAGCTGGACCTGCACGACATCTTCAACAAGGGCCACGACATCGACCGGGCGCTGCGCGGGATCATGGACGAGGCGGTGGCGAAGAAGGCCACCCTGGTCGAGATCATCCCGGGCAAGGGCTCCGGCCAGCTCAAGAAGCGGGTGCTGCGGTTCCTCGACCAGAAGGACGTCAAACAGCTCTACCACCGGGTCGAGAAGGACTCCAAGAACTTCGGCCGCCTCTTCGTCCACTTCCGCTGGAAGTAGTAGCCCCGGTTCCGTCGGGAATGGTCACGGCGTGGCCGCTGACCTCAATCCCAGGTCGCCTACCGGGCGTCGGCGGCGACCATTCCTGCGGTGACCGGGGAGGGCCGGAAGCCCTTGACGATCAGGTAGACGCCCAACGAGAACTCCCACACGGCGATGGGGATGGCCGCGATCGCCGCCACGGGCGACAGTCGGTCCCAGAGGCCGAACAGTATGCCGGCGTCGGAAACGACGAGCAGGGGCGCCCCGACGAGCCCGAGCACGGGAAGAACCCGCGGCACGAGGCGTGACCGGTACAGCAGGGAACCCAGCAGCAGGGCGTTCACGGCCGGAATGAAGCCCTGGCTGAGGAGGAAGACCGAGTCGTAGAAGGCGACCAGCGCCTGGCCGGTGACCAGCGCGTCTGCTCCGGCTTCGGCCCGCCGCAGGGCCACGACCGTCAGGAGGCTTCCGACGCTGACGAAGATGCAGGCGGCTTCGAGGACCCGGGCGGTGACGAAGCCCAGCGCGCGGGTTTCGCCCTGCCGCTTGACCACCGGGTACAGCACGACGGCGGTGCCGATGCAGGCGAGGGCGACGATCACTTCAAGGACGCCACCGACGACGACCAGGGTTTCCGGCGTGGTGCCGACGACGTAGTGCGTCACCCTCCTGCGGATCGGTGCGGTGGCGAATCGGCCGCTCGGGCGATTCGCGTGGGCGAAAAATGCGGCATCTCGGCGTCTCCGAGCAGGCGGTTTCAAGTGGCTGTTGCGACGAGGTGCTGGTGGAGTGCTTCGGCAGGATTCTGCCATCCCAGGGTTTGCCGGGGTCGTCCGTTGAGCTCG
>NZ_JBITJH010000054.1:0-3359 GCF_044459745.1 Micromonospora sp. NPDC050187 | reverse complement strand
CCCGACGACGAGGGCGTCCTCGCCGTGGCGGTGCAGCGACGGGACCGGTCCGAGGTTTCGGGTCTGTTGGCGGCCCTGGCTGAGCTGCACGTCCATGGTGTGGGGGTGACCTGGAAGCAGTGGTTCACCGAGGCTCGCGCGCAGCGGGTGGACCTGCCGACGTACGCGTTCCAGCACCAGCGGTACTGGCCCGCGACGGGCCGGCTGCGGCCCGGAAACGTGTCCGGTGCGGGACTGGGCGACGCCGAGCACCCGCTGCTCGGCGCGGCCGTCGACCTGGCCGGCGACGACGAGGTGGTGCTGACCGGTCGGCTGTCGCTGACCACGCACCCCTGGCTGGCGGACCATGCGGTCGCCGGCGTCGCGCTGGTGCCGGGCACCGCCCTCGTCGAGCTGGCCGTCCGGGCGGGCGACGAGGTGGGCCTGTCCCGGCTCCGGGAGCTGACCGTGGCCACGCCGCTGACTGTCCCACAGACGGGCGGCGTGCGGATCCAGGTGCGGGTGGACGGTGCCTCCGGATCGTCCCAGCGCGCCGTGACCATCTACTCCCGTCGGGACGACGACCCCGAGTCGGGTTGGGTCCGGCACGCGGACGGTGTGCTGGAACCGGTGTCGGCCGACGAGCCGATGGTCGGTGCATGGCCGCCGGCCGGTGCGTCCGAGGTGGACGTGACGGGCTGGTACGAGGCACTGGCCGGGCACGGCCTGGTGTACGGGCCGGTCTTCCGGGGCCTGCGGCGTGCGTGGACCGGCGACGGGGAGGTGCACGCCGAGGTCGTCCTGCCCGAGGATGCGGTGGACGTCTCCGGGTTCGGGGTGCACCCGGCGCTGCTCGACGCGGCGCTGCACGCCATCGGGCTGCTCGACGCGGAGGCTGGCACCACCGTACGCGTACCGTTCGCGTTCGAGGGTGTGCAGGTGCACGCCTCGGGTGCGGGGATGCTGCGGGTGCGGTTGTCCCGGTCCGGTTCCGGGGTGCGTCTGGTCGCCTGCGACGAGGCGGGCGCCCCGGTGGTGTCGGTCGACTCCCTCGTCCTGCGCGAACTGACCGGCCCGGCCACCCCGAGCGCAGCGGCCCGCTCGCTGTTCGAGGTGCGCTGGCAGGCCGAGCAGGTCGTCCCGGAGCAGCAGGTGTCCGGCCTGGCGCTGCTGACCGGGGACGGAACCAGCCGCGCACTGCCGACCGACCTGGCCGTCCGGTGGGAGGTGCCGACGTACCGGGATGTGGCGTCGGTGCTGGCCGACGTCGAGGCCGGTGCCACGCCGGAGACGCTGCTGTTGCCGATCCTCGCCGCGCCCGAGGCCGACGTCGACGTACCCGCCTCGGTGCGGGCGGTGACGGCCGAGGTGTTGGCGGTGGTGCAGGCGTGGTTGTCCGCCGGGGTGTTGGCGGGTTCGAAGCTGGTGGTGGTGACCCGGGGTGCGGTGGCGGTTCGGTCGGGTGATCGGGTCACCGACCTGGCGGGTGCGGCGGTGTGGGGTCTGTTGCGCTCGGCGCAGTCGGAGCACCCGGGCCGGATCGTGCTGGTCGACGTCGACCGGGATCCGGACGCGGACCTGCGGGGTCTGCTCGGATGGGCGGCCGGCGACGCGTCGGGCGGCCAGATGGCGGTCCGCGCGGGCGAGGTGTTCGTTCCCCGGCTGCTGCGGGCGTCCGTGCCGGTGGCGTCGGAGCCGCCCGTGGTGGGTGACGGCACGGTCCTGGTGACCGGTGGTACGGGTGCCCTGGGTGCTCTGGTGGCAGAGCATCTGGTGGCGGCGTACGGGGTGCGGTCGTTGGTGCTGGTGTCCCGGCAGGGGCCGGCCGCGCCGGGCGCGGACGCCCTGGTCGAACGGCTGAGCGCGCTGGGGGCGAACGCCCGGGTGGCGGGCTGCGACGTGACCGACCGGCAGCAGGTGGACGCGTTGGTCGCCGGGATCTCGTCGGCGGGCCGGCTGGCGGGTGTGGTGCACACGGCGGGTGTGCTGGACGACGGTGTGGTCGAGGGGCTGACGGCTGGGCGGTTGGCCGGTGTGTTGGCGCCGAAGGTGGATGCGGCGTGGCATCTGCACGAGGTGACGGCGGGTCTGGATCTGGACCTGTTCGTGGTGTTCTCGTCGGTTGCCGGGGTGCTCGGGTCGCCGGGCCAGGCGGCGTATGCGGCGGGTAACGCGTTCCTGGACGGTCTCGCGGCGTTCCGACAGGAGGCCGGTCTTCCGGCGGTCAGCCTGGCATGGGGCATGTGGGACACCGCCGGGATGGCCGCCTCGATCGGCGACGCCGACCGCGCCCGGTCGGCCCGTGCGGGTCTCCCGTCGATGAGCGCCGAGACCGGGCTCGAACTGTTCGACGCCGCCCTCGCGGCCGGACCGGCCGCCCTGGTGCCGGCGGTCGTCGACGTACCGGCGATGCGGGCAGCCTCCGGTGACGCCGTACCCACGATGCTCCGCAAGCTGGTCGGCACGACCGTCACCCGCCGCCAGGCGGGACAGGGCGGTGGCGCGTGGGCCGCAAGGCTCGCCGGACTCGCCGAGGACGAGGCCCGTGCCCAGGTGGACGTGTTGGTGCGTGGTCTGGTGGCGCAGGTGTTGGGGCATGGTGGTGCGGAGTCGGTGCCGGCGGATCGGGCGTTCCGTGAGTTGGGTTTCGACTCGTTGACGGCGGTGGATCTGCGGAATCGGGTGAACGCGGCGACGGGTCTGCGGCTGGGGTCGACGTTGGTGTTCGACTATCCGACGCCGGCTGCTCTGGCGGGGTACGTGTACGAGCAACTCACCGGAGTGGCGGACGCCCGCCCCGAGACGGTGGCCTCGATCGGAGTGGACGAGCCGATCGCCATCGTGGGGATGGCGTGCCGTTACCCGGGCGGGGTGGACACCCCGGACCAGTTGTGGGAGTTGCTGGCGGGCGGCGGGGAGGGCATCGGTGAGTTCCCCGCCGACCGGGGCTGGGACCTGGATTCCCTGTTCGACCCGGACCCGAACAGCAGCGGCACGTCGTACGCCCGGCAGGGCGGATTCCTGTACGGGGCGGCCGAGTTCGATCCGACCTTCTTCGGGATCTCGCCCCGCGAGGCCCTGGCCATGGATCCGCAGCAGCGGTTGCTGCTGGAGGCGTCGTGGGAGACGTTCGAGTCCGCCGGAGTCGACCCGCACCGACTGCGGGGCAGCCGTACCGGCGTGTTCGCGGGCGTGATGTACCACGACTGGGCGACGCGCCTGATGGACCTGCCCGCCGAGGTGGAGGGCTACGTCGGCACCGGCACGTCGGGCAGTGTGTTGTCGGGTCGGGTGGCGTACACGTTCGGTCTGGAGGGGCCGGCGGTGACGGTGGACACGGCGTGTTCGTCGTCGTTGGTGGCGTTGCATCTGGCGGTGCA
>NZ_JBITJH010000053.1:0-3759 GCF_044459745.1 Micromonospora sp. NPDC050187 | reverse complement strand
CGCCCCGTACAACCCCCGACCCATACCCGGCCGCTGCGCACCCTGACCCGTGAACACCAACGCCCGACGACCCGACACCACCTCACCGGCCACCACGGCAGGGGTCGAATCGCCCTCGGCCGAAGCGGTCAGCGCGGCCACCAGGTCGTCGCCGGTCGGGCCCAGCACCACTGCCCGGTGTTCCAACGCCGCCCGCGTGGTGGCCAGCGACCAGCCCACATCCAGGGGAGACAATCCCGCGTGGTCTCGGACGAACCCGGCCAGACGTCCAGCCTGCCCCGCCAGTGCCGCTGCCGACCGCGCCGACACCAACCACGGCACCACCGGCAGCCCGTCAGCCGCCGGGCCGGCCTCCACCGGGTCCGGCACCCGTTCGGTTTCCGGCTGTTCGATGATGACGTGGGCGTTGGTCCCCGAGATGCCGAACGACGACACCGCCGCCCGGCGTGCCCGACCGGTCTCCGGCCACGGCGTCGCCTCGGCCACCAACGCCACCGCACCCGCCGACCAGTCCACTCTCGCCGACGGCGCGTCCACGTGCAGAGTCGCCGGCACCAGACCGTGCCGCATCGCCAGCACCGACTTGATGATCCCGGCGACACCCGCAGCTGCCTGGGTGTGACCGATGTTCGACTTCACCGAGCCGAGCAGCAACGGCCGATCCCCCGGCCGCTCCTGCCCGTACGTCGCCAGCAACGCCTGCGCCTCGATCGGATCGCCCAGGGTGGTGCCCGTGCCGTGCGCCTCGACCACGTCCACGTCCGCCACGCCCAACCGGGCGTTCGCCAGGGCCTGCCGGATCACCCGCTGCTGCGACGGACCATTCGGCGCCGTCAACCCGTTCGACGCACCATCCTGGTTCACCGCCGTGCCCCGCACCACCGCCAGGACCCGACGACCATCCCGACGCGCATCGGAGAGCCGCTGCACGAGGAGCACACCGACGCCCTCGCCCCAGCCCGTGCCGTCCGCCGAGTCCGCGAACGACCGGCACCGCCCGTCGGCGGAGAGCCCTCGCTGCCGGGAGAACTCGACGAAGGCACCGGGGGTGGACATGACGGTCACGCCACCGGCGAGAGCCAGGTCGCACTCACCCGACCGCAACGACTGCACCGCCAGGTGCAGGGCCACCAACGACGACGAACACGCCGTGTCCACGGTGACCGCCGGCCCCTCGAACCCGAACGAGTACGCCACCCGACCCGACAGCACGCTGGCGGAGGCACCGGTGGCACCGTACCCGGCGAGGTCTTCGCCGCCGTACCGGATGAGGTTGTCGAAGTCCTGCCCGTTCGTGCCGGCGAAGACGCCGACCCGGCTGCCGCGCAGGGCGAGCGGGTCGATCCGGGCGTCCTCGATCGCCGCCCAGGAGACCTCCAGCAGCAGCCGCTGCTGCGGGTCCATGGCGACGGCCTCGCGGGGTGAGATCCCGAAGAACTCCGCGTCGAACGCGCCCGCGTCGTCCAGGAACGCGCCCTGCGTGACGTACGACTCTCCGTACAGCGTGGTTAGGTCCCAGTGCCGGTTCGTGGGGAAGTCGGACATCGCATCGACCCCGTCGGCGAGCAGCCGCCAGAACTCCTCCGGTGATCCGGCTCCGGCGGGGAAGCGGCAGCCCATGCCGACGATGACGATCGGGTCGTCGTCGACGGGTCGTGCCGCCGGGTGTCCCGTCCCAAGCCGGGCGTGCCCGCCGAGCAGTTCGGTACGGACGTGGGCCGCCAGGGCGGTGGGGTTGGGGTGGTCGAAGGCGAGGGTGGCGGGCAGGGTGAGCCCGGTCGCGGCGTCGAGCCGGTTCCGCAGCTCGACGGCGGTGAGGGAGGTGAAGCCGAGGTCCCGGAACGCGCGCTCGGCCGGCACCTGGTCGGCGCTGCCGTGACCGAGCACCGCCGCGACCTCGGCGCGCACCAGGTCGCGCAGGGCGTCGAGTTGCTCGGTCTCGGAGAGCCCGGCGAGGCGGTGCCGCAGAGCGCCGTCACCGGCGGCCCGGTCGGCGGTGGCGGCGTCGGTGACCTGCGGTGCGGTCAGCAGATCCCGGATCAGCGGGTCGGGTCGACCACCGACGGCGGTCGCCGCCACCCGGTTCCAGTCGACGTCGGCGACCACCAGGTGGGTCTCGTCGTGGTCGAGAGCCCGGGTGAGGGCGCGGACGGCCGTGGCGGGGTCCATCGCCGCGATGCCGTTGCGGGCCATCCGGCGTTCGAAGTCACCGGCGCTGACGCCGCCGTCGGCCCAGAGGCCCCAACCGACGGAGATGGCCGGCAGTCCCTCGGCGCGGCGGCGCCGGGCGAGCGCGTCGAGCCAGGCGTTGCCGGGGGCGTAGTTGGCCTGCCCGGGGCCACCCATCGTGCCGGCCAGCGAGGAGAACAGGACGAACGCCGACAGTTCGTGGTCGCGGGTCAGCTCGTCGAGGTTGCGGGCGGCGTCGACCTTGGCCCGCAGGGCGGTCGTCATCTGCGCGACGGTCAGGGCGTCGACCAGGGTGTCGTCGAGCGCCGCCGCGGTGTGGACGACGGTGGTGAGCGGCAGGTCGGCGGGAATGGTGGAGAGCAGGTCGCGCAACGCCTCCCGGTCGGCGGCGTCGCAGGCCGCGACGGTGACCCTGGTGCCGAGCGCGGTCAGCTCCTCGGCCAGGGACGCGACACCCGGGGCTTCCGGGCCACGCCGGCTGACGAGCAGCAGGTGGTCGACGCCCGCTGCCGCGAGGGCACGTGCGACGTGGCCGCCCAGCGCACCCGTGCCGCCGGTGACGAGGGCCGTGCCACGTGGCGTCCAGCTGCGGCCGGGGCCGACCGGCTGACCGGCGTGGACGAGCCGGCGGGCGTACGCGCCGGTGGCGCGGAGGGCGAGCTGGTCCTCGGCGCGCTCACCGCCGAGCAGCCGGCGCAGCAGCCGTACGCCGCGCGCGTCCACCGTCTCGGGCAGGTCGACGAGGCCACCCCAGCGGTGCGGGTGCTCGGCACGCAGCACGCCGCCGAAGCCCCAGAGCGCCGCCTGGTCGGGGTCGACGAGGTCGTCGCGGGGGTCGACGGCGACCGCACCCCGGGTGCCGATCCAGAGCCGGGCGGCGGTCCCGGCGTCACCGAGGGCCTGGGCGAGGGTGACAGTGGCGGCGAGGCCGGCCGGCACGGAGGCGGAGTCGGGGTGCGTTCCGGACGCGAGACCGAGCAGGGAGAGAACGACGCCGGGCTGGCCCTCGGCGTACGCCTCGGTCAGATCCCGGGCGAGACGCTCCCGGTCGGTTCCGGCGGCCACCGGAAGCACCCGTACGCCGGGTGCGGTGAGCGCCGTCGCCCACTCCCCGGCGGTTCCGCCGGACTCGGCGGGCACGAGCAGGAGAAGGTCACCGACCTCCTGTCGGATGCGGTCGGGGAGCGGCTGCCAGGTGACCCGGTACCGCCACGACTCAAGGGTCGACTCGGTCTCCTGGCGACGTCGCCAGGCGGAGAGGGCGGGGAGCACGGCACCGAGCGTGGCGTCGGGTTCGACGGCGAGGGTGGCGGCGAGCGTCTCGACGTCCTGGTTCTCGATGACCTGCCAGAACGCGTCGTCGCTCGGGGCGTTGACGCCACCGTCGGTGCCACGGGGCCGAGCACTGGCGTTGAGCCAGTAGCGCCGGTGATGGAAGGCGTAGCTGGGCAGGTCGACGGTGCGCGGCTGCTGTCCGGTGTGGGTGAACCAGCCCGTCCAGTCCACCGGAGTACCCGTCACGTGCAACCGGGCCAGAGCCGTGACCAGCGCGGTCGCCTCCGACTGGTC
>NZ_JBITJH010000052.1:0-4807 GCF_044459745.1 Micromonospora sp. NPDC050187 | reverse complement strand
ACCGACCGGACGGTGCATCTGGTCCCGGCGTTGCGGCGGGACCAGTCGGAGGCGACCGCGCTGGTCACGGCTCTGGCCCGGTTGCACGTGACGGGGACGCCGGTGGACTGGACGGGCTGGTTCACCCACACCGGACAGCAGCCTCGGACGATCGACCTGCCCACCTACGCCTTCCAACGGCAGCGCTACTGGCTCAACGCCGGGTCGTCCGGTGCCGACACCTCCGGGCTCGGCGTACGCGGCACGGACCACGGCCTGCTCGACGCCGAGCTGGTCACCGCCGCCGACGACGTCCGCATCCACGGCGGCCGGCTCTCCGTGCAGACCCAGCCCTGGCTCGCCGACCACGTGGTGTGGGGCTCGGTCGTCGTACCGGGCTCGGCACTGGTGGAGATGGCGCTGCACGCCGGCGCGCAGGCCGCCTGCGACACGCTGGAGGAGCTGACCCTCGCCGCCCCGATCGTCCTGCCCGAACAGGGTGCCCGTTCCGTGCAGCTCCACCTCGCCACTCCCGACGAACACGGTCGCCGTCGGATCACCATCCACTCCCGCCCGGCGGACGACCCGCGCGGCGACTGGACCCGGCACGCCGAGGGTGTCCTCGCCCCCGTCGGCCCCGACGCGCTGGAACCGCTCACCGAGTGGCCCCCGGCCGGTGCCGCCACCGTTCCGGTCGAGCCGATCTACGAGCAGTTGCACCGCCTCGGCGTGGACCACGGTCCCACGTTCCGTGGGCTGCGTGCCGCGTGGCGTACCGACGACGCGGTCTTCGCCGAGGTCGCCCTGCCCGACGGCACCGCCACCGGCGGGTTCACCCTCCACCCGGCGCTGCTCGACGCGGCGCTGCACGTCGTCGGCCTCACCGACGACGCCGACGCCGACGCGTCCGGGGCCCGCCTCCCGTTCGCCTGGTCCGGCGTCGCGCTCACCGCCGTCGGCGCGACCCACCTGCGGGTACGCGTCACCCGCGCCGGTGCGGCGGTGTCGCTGACCCTCGCCGACGGCACCGGCGCACCGGTGGCCCGGATCGGGTCGCTGCTCTCCCGACCCGTCGGCGCCGGTCAGCTCGACACCGCCGGAGCAACCGAGCTGCCCCTCTTCGACCTACGCTGGTCCGCGCTTCCCCTGCCGTCCCGGTCGGCGACCGGGATCGTGGCGATCGACGACGCCGGACCCGCCGCCGCGTCGCTGCCCGGCGGATTCGCCGCGCTCGCCGACGCCGTCGACGCCGGCCGGCACGACCCCCGGCTGGTGCTGCTCCCCGTCGGGGACAACCCGCCGGGCGACCCACTCGGCGCGACGCACACCCGGCTCGCCGAGGTCCTGGCCGCCGTGCGGGAGTGGCTGACCGACGACCGGTTCGCCGACCGGCGGCTCGTCCTGCTCACCCGGGGCGCGGTCCCGGCCGGCCCCGCCGGTGACGTGACCGATCTGGCCGGTGCCGCCGTCTGGGGTCTGGTGCGCACGGCGCAGCTGGAGCACCCCGGCCGGTTCGTGCTGGCCGACCTCGACGACGGGGTCGACGCCGACCTGCTCGGCCGTGCCCTGGCCAGCGACGAGCCCCAACTCGCCGTCCGCGACGGGCAGTTGCTCGTACCCCGGCTCGCCACGGCCGACGCCTACCCGACCGGCACCACCGACCTGCTGCCCGATGGCACGGTGCTCGTCACCGGCGCCACCGGCACCCTCGGCGGCATCATCGCCCGTCACCTGGTCACCGCACACAAGGTCCGGCACCTGCTCCTCGTCGGCCGGCGCGGCCACGACGCGCCCGGCGCGACCGACCTCCTCGCCGACCTCGCCCACCTCGGCGCGCAGGCCCGCCTCGTCGCCGCCGACGTGGCCGACCGGGACGCGGTCGCCGCGCTGCTCGCCACCGTCGGAGCCGAACACCCGCTCACCGGGGTGGTGCACGCGGCCGGAGCCCTCGACGACGCGGTGGTCACCGCGTTGACCCCGGAGCGGACCGCCGCCGTGCTCGGCCCCAAGGCCGACGCCGCCTGGCACCTGCACGACCTCACCCGGCACCTGGACCTGCCGATGTTCGTGCTCTTCTCCTCGATCGCCGGTCCACTCGGCGGTCCCGGCCAGGGCAACTACGCGGCGGCCAACGCCTTCCTCGACGGGCTGGCCCACCACCGGCACGCCGCCGGGCTCGCCGCCACCTCCCTGGCCTGGGGCATGTGGGAGGAGGGCAGCGGGATGACCCGCGACCTGGGCACCGGCAGCCGGGAACGGCTGGCCCGCCAGGGCATCGTCCCGCTCGGCACCGAGCAGGCACTCGCCCTCTTCGACGCCAGCCGGCGCAGTCGTCAGCCGCTGCTGGTGCCGGTCCGCCTCGACCTCGCCGGGCTACGCACCCTCACCGCCGTCGACCACCTCCCGGCACCGCTACGTGGGCTGGCCGGCGTCCGCGTGCGGCGCAGCGCCGCCGGGTCCGCCACCCCGGTGGCAGGGTTCCGCGACCGGCTCGCCGCGGCCTCCGACGAGGACCGTCGCCGGCTGGTCGAGGAACTGGTCACCGGTCAGGTGGCCGAGGTGCTCGGGTACGCCTCGTCGGTCGCCGTCGGCACCGGGCAGTCCTTCACCGAACTCGGCTTCGACTCGCTGACCGCCGTGGAACTGCGCAACCGGCTCACCACCCTGACCGGTGTGTCGCTGCCGGCCACCCTGGTCTTCGACCACCCCACCCCGGAGGCGCTGACCGGGCACCTGATGGCGCAGCTCGGCCCCGGCCCGTCCGCGCCGACCCTCCTCGACGAGCTGGACCGGCTGGAGGCGGCTTTCTCCGCGACCCCGGCGGAGACCCTGGCCGAACTGGCCGCCGACGAGGAGACCCGTACGGCGGTCACCGCGCGACTCCGCGCGCTGCTCAGCCGCTGGGAGGGCGAGGCCGGGGACACCGGCTCCGTCGCCCCGTCCCTCGACGACGCCAGCGACGACGAACTCTTCGACTTCATCGACAGCAGGTTCGGACGTTCCTGACCGTCGAACCGCCCCGCTTGCCGACCAACGCGACAGGTGAAACCCCGATGGCCAACGAAGCCAAGCTCCGTGAGTACCTCAAGCGCGTCACCGCCGATCTCCACGAGACCAGCGAACGCCTGAAGGCCGTCGACGCCAAGAACCACGAGCCCATCGCGATCGTCGGGATGAGCTGCCGTTACCCGGGCGGGGTCCGCTCACCCGGGCAGCTGTGGGATCTCGTCGCCACCGCCACCGACGGCGTCACCGGTTTCCCCGTCGACCGGGGTTGGGACACCGAGCAGGCGTACGACCCGACAGGGGAGCGGCGGGGCAGCACGTACGCCCGGGAGGGCGGGTTCCTGCACGACGCCGGGGACTTCGACCCGGAGCTGTTCAAGATCTCCCCGTACGAGGCACTGGCCATGGACCCGCAGCAGCGGCTCATGCTGGAGGCCTCCTGGGAGGCGATCGAGGACGCCCGGATCGACCCGCTGTCGCTGCGCGGCAGCCGCGTCGGCGTGTTCGCCGGCATGATGTACCACAACTACGCCGCCGGACTCGACGACGTCCCGGAGACCCTGGACGGCTTCATCGGCGGCGGCACCGCCAGCAGCGTGCTCTCCGGCCGGGTGGCCTACACCTTCGGGTTCGAGGGGCCGGCGCTCACCGTCGACACCGCCTGCTCGTCCTCGCTGGTGGCGTTGCACCTGGCGGTGCAGTCCCTGCGGTCCGGCGAGTGCACGCTCGCGCTGGCCGGTGGTGTCACCGTGATGACCACCCTGGAGACGTTCATCGACTTCAGCCGGCAGCGCGGACTCGCCCCGGACGGGCGGTGCAAGTCCTTCGCCGAGGGCGCCGACGGGACCGGCTGGTCCGAGGGGGTCGGGATGCTCCTCGTCGAGCGCCTCTCCGACGCCCGCCGCAACGGCCACCGCGTCCTCGCCGTGGTGCGGGGCACCGCCGTCAACCAGGATGGTGCGTCGAACGGGTTGACGGCGCCGAACGGCCCGTCGCAGCAGCGGGTGATCCGGCAGGCTCTGGCGAACGCCCGGTTGACCACGGCGGACGTGGACGTGGTGGAGGCGCACGGCACGGGTACGACGTTGGGTGATCCGATCGAGGCGCAGGCCCTGCTGGCGACGTACGGGCAGGGACGGGACGGGCACGAGCCACTGCTGCTCGGGTCGGTCAAGTCGAACATCGGGCACACCCAGGCCGCCGCCGGCGTGGCAGGCGTGATCAAGATGGCCGAGGCGATGCGGCACGGCATCGTCCCGCCCACGCTGCACCTGGATGCCCCGTCGTCGAAGGTGGACTGGTCGGCCGGTGCGGTGGAGCTGGTGACACAGGCGCGGTCGTGGCCGGTGGTGGATCGGCCGCGTCGGGCGGCGGTGTCGTCGTTCGGCATCTCCGGCACCAACGCGCACGTCATCATCGAACAGGCCGAGGCGGAGGTCGACGCGTCGCAGGCGACGGTCGGGGTGGATCTTCCGGTGCTGCCGTGGTTGGTGTCGGCGCGGTCAGCGGAGGCCCTGACCGGGCAGGCCGGGCGGTTGGCGGAGTTCGTCCGGGAGCACGCCGGTCTTTCGCCGGTGGACGTGGCTTGGTCCCTGGCGACGACGCGGGCGGCGTTGGAGCACCGGGCGGTGGTGCTGGGTGCGTCCGGTGGCGACCTGTCCGCCGGCCTGGAGGCGCTGGCTGAGGGCGGGTCGACGCCTGGCTTGGTGGCCGGTGAGGTGGTGTCGGGTCGTCGGGCGTTGGTGTTCACGGGTCAGGGTGCGCAGCGGCCGGGTATGGGTCGGGGGTTGTACGGGGCGTTTCCGGTGTTCGCGGAGGCGTT
>NZ_JBITJH010000051.1:0-4996 GCF_044459745.1 Micromonospora sp. NPDC050187 | reverse complement strand
AAAAGAAGTCCGGCGGTGTCCTACTCTCCCACACCCTCCCGAGTGCAGTACCATCGGCGCTGGAGGGCTTAGCTTCCGGGTTCGGAATGTAACCGGGCGTTTCCCCTCCGCCATGACCGCCGTAACACTATCGACATATCAAACAACCGGGCAGGTTGTTCGTTAGCCGTGAATCACACAGTGGACGCAAGCAAGCAGAATGTAGTCAAGTCCTCGGCCTATTAGTACCGGTCAACTGAACCCGTTACCGGGCTTACATTTCCGGCCTATCAACCCAGTCGTCTAGCTGGGGGCCTTACCCCTCCAAAGAGGGTGGGATACCTCATCTTGAAGCAGGCTTCCCGCTTAGATGCTTTCAGCGGTTATCCCTTCCGAACGTAGCTAACCAGCCGTGCCCTTGGCAGGACAACTGGCACACCAGAGGTTCGTCCGTCCCGGTCCTCTCGTACTAGGGACAGCCCTTCTCAAGTATCCTACGCGCACGGCGGATAGGGACCGAACTGTCTCACGACGTTCTAAACCCAGCTCGCGTACCGCTTTAATGGGCGAACAGCCCAACCCTTGGGACCTGCTACAGCCCCAGGATGCGACGAGCCGACATCGAGGTGCCAAACCATCCCGTCGATATGGACTCTTGGGGAAGATCAGCCTGTTATCCCCGGGGTACCTTTTATCCGTTGAGCGACACCGCTTCCACACGCAAGTGCCGGATCACTAGTCCCGACTTTCGTCCCTGCTCGACCTGTCAGTCTCACAGTCAAGCTCCCTTGTGTACTTGCACTCAACACCTGATTGCCAACCAGGCTGAGGGAACCTTTGGGCGCCTCCGTTACCCTTTAGGAGGCAACCGCCCCAGTTAAACTACCCACCAGACACTGTCCCTGAACCGGATAACGGTCCGAAGTTAGATACCCAAATCAACCAGAGTGGTATTTCAAGATTGCCTCCACCCGTACTGGCGTACGGACTTCACCGGCTCCCACCTATCCTACACAAGCTAATTCGGATACCAATGTCAAGCTATAGTAAAGGTCCCGGGGTCTTTCCGTCCTGCCGCGCGTAACGAGCATCTTTACTCGTAATGCAATTTCGCCGGGCCTGTGGTTGAGACAGTGGGGAAGTCGTTACGCCATTCGTGCAGGTCGGAACTTACCCGACAAGGAATTTCGCTACCTTAGGATGGTTATAGTTACCACCGCCGTTTACTGGCGCTTAAGTTCTCCGCTTCGCCCCGAAGAGCTAACAGGTCCCCTTAACGTTCCAGCACCGGGCAGGCGTCAGTCCATATACATCGAATTACTTCTTCGCATGGACCTGTGTTTTTAGTAAACAGTCGCTTCCCCCTGCTCTCTGCGGCCATACAACGCTCCACCCGCGCGGGGCTTCACGTCTCCGGCCCCCCTTCTCCCTAAGTTACGGGGGCAATTTGCCGAGTTCCTTAACCACAGTTCGCCCGATCGCCTCGGTATTCTCTACCTGACCACCTGTGTCGGTTTGGGGTACGGGCCGCTAAGAACTCGCTAGAGGCTTTTCTCGGCAGCATAGGATCACTGACTTCACCTGAATCGGCTCGGCATCACGTCTCAGCCCCATGGTGTGCGGATTTGCCTACACACCGGCCTACACGCTTACCCCGGCACAACCACCGGCCGGGCTCAGCTACCTTCCTGCGTCACCCCATCGCTTGACTACTACCCGCCAGGTTCCCACGCTCCCCCAGCTTGGTCCGAAGACCGCCCCAGGATCGGATGGTTAGCACAACGAGGTTCATCAGGGTCGCTCTTTCGCGGGTACGGGAATATCAACCCGTTGTCCATCGACTACGCCTCTCGGCCTCGCCTTAGGTCCCGACTCACCCAGGGCGGATTAGCCTGGCCCTGGAACCCTTGGTCATCCGGCGGAAGGGTTTCTCACCCTTCTTTCGCTACTCATGCCTGCATTCTCACTCGTGCCGCGTCCACACCTCGATCACTCGGATGCTTCACCCCCGGCACGACGCTCCCCTACCCATCCACACACCTGCACGCACCATCAAGGGCACGCGAAGTAAAATGTAAATGCCACAGCTTCGGCGGTGTGCTTGAGCCCCGCTACATTGTCGGCGCGGAACCACTTGACCAGTGAGCTATTACGCACTCTTTAAAGGGTGGCTGCTTCTAAGCCAACCTCCTGGTTGTCTATGCGACCCCACATCCTTTTCCACTTAGCACACGCTTAGGGGCCTTAGCTGGTGATCTGGGCTGTTTCCCTCTCGACTACGAAGCTTATCCCCCGCAGTCTCACTGCCGCGCTCTCACTTACCGGCATTCGGAGTTTGGCTGATTTCGGTAAGCTTGTGGGCCCCCTAGACCATCCAGTGCTCTACCTCCGGCAAGAAACACGCGACGCTGCACCTAAATGCATTTCGGGGAGAACCAGCTATCACGGAGTTTGATTGGCCTTTCACCCCTAACCACAGGTCATCCCCCAACTTTTCAACGTTGGTGGGTTCGGCCCTCCACGCGGTCTTACCCGCGCTTCAGCCTGCCCATGGCTAGATCACTCCGCTTCGGGTCTAGAGCATGCGACTAAAAACGCCCTATTCAGACTCGCTTTCGCTACGGCTCCCCCACACGGGTTAACCTCGCCACATGCCACTAACTCGCAGGCTCATTCTTCAAAAGGCACGCCGTCACCCCGCAAGGCTCCGACGGATTGTAGGCGAACGGTTTCAGGTACTATTTCACTCCCCTCCCGGGGTACTTTTCACCATTCCCTCACGGTACTTGTCCGCTATCGGTCACCAGGAAGTATTTAGGCTTACCAGGTGGTCCTGGCAGATTCACGGCAGATTTCAGGAGTCCGCCGCTACTCGGGAACACCCACAGAAGACCAGCCACTTTCACCTACCGGACTTTCACCGCCTACGGTCAGCCATTCCAGACTGTTCGGCTAGCAACTGGTTTTATAACTCCTCACACGAGTGTCAGCTCATGTAGCAGGGTCCCACAACCCCGACCACGCAACCCCTGACAGGTATCACACGCAGCCGGTTTAGCCTCAATCCGCTTTCGCTCGCCACTACTCACGGAATCACTGTTTGTTTTCTCTTCCTACGGGTACTGAGATGTTTCACTTCCCCGCGTTCCCCCCATACACCCTATGTGTTCAGGTGCAGGTGACATCACATGACTGATGCCAGGTTTCCCCATTCGGACACCCTGGGATCACAGCTTGGTTGACAGCTCCCCCAGGCCTATCGCGGCCTCCCACGTCCTTCATCGGCTCCTGGTGCCAAGGCATTCACCGTTCGCCCTTGACAACTTGACCACAAAGATGCTCGCGTCCACTGTGCAATTCTCAACCAACGACCAACCCACAACCCACAAGATGCGACACCAAACCCGACAACCGCCGGCGGTATGCCACACCAGGCCATGCCTGGCAGCTTTCGCCTAAAGAAACCAACCACACAAGGGTTGTTCCTTCAGGACCCAACAGGGTGCTATCCGCCTCCCCCCAGCCGCACCAGAACCCCGTTCCACACCACCGAAGTGGCCGTACTAGGAAGCCCCGGCCGTTGCCAGGAAAAAACTCGCCAGTGTCTCCGCCATCGAGCACCCCACCGCCACATTCGGACGGCGCGGGCTCCTTACCACCCTTCGGTGGAAGGTGCTCCTTAGAAAGGAGGTGATCCAGCCGCACCTTCCGGTACGGCTACCTTGTTACGACTTCGTCCCAATCGCCAGCCCCACCTTCGACGGCTCCCTCCACAAGGGTTGGGCCACCGGCTTCGGGTGTTGCCGACTTTCGTGACGTGACGGGCGGTGTGTACAAGGCCCGGGAACGTATTCACCGCAGCGTTGCTGATCTGCGATTACTAGCGACTCCGACTTCACGGGGTCGAGTTGCAGACCCCGATCCGAACTGAGACCGGCTTTTTGGGATTCGCTCCACCTCACGGTATCGCAGCCCATTGTACCGGCCATTGTAGCATGCGTGAAGCCCTGGACATAAGGGGCATGATGACTTGACGTCATCCCCACCTTCCTCCGAGTTGACCCCGGCAGTCTTCGATGAGTCCCCGCCATAACGCGCTGGCAACATCGAACGAGGGTTGCGCTCGTTGCGGGACTTAACCCAACATCTCACGACACGAGCTGACGACAGCCATGCACCACCTGTGACCGCCCCCGAAGGACCCGACATCTCTGCCGGTTTTGCGGCCATGTCAAACCCAGGTAAGGTTCTTCGCGTTGCATCGAATTAATCCGCATGCTCCGCCGCTTGTGCGGGCCCCCGTCAATTCCTTTGAGTTTTAGCCTTGCGGCCGTACTCCCCAGGCGGGGCGCTTAATGCGTTAGCTGCGGCACAGAGAACCGGAGAGGCCCCCCACACCTAGCGCCCAACGTTTACAGCGTGGACTACCAGGGTATCTAATCCTGTTCGCTCCCCACGCTTTCGCTCCTCAGCGTCAGTATCGGCCCAGAGACCCGCCTTCGCCACCGGTGTTCCTCCTGATATCTGCGCATTTCACCGCTACACCAGGAATTCCAGTCTCCCCTACCGAACTCTAGCCTGCCCGTATCGACTGCAGGCCCGCAGTTGAGCTGCGGGTTTTCACAGTCGACGCGACAAGCCGCCTACGAGCTCTTTACGCCCAATAAATCCGGACAACGCTCGCGCCCTACGTCTTACCGCGGCTGCTGGCACGTAGTTGGCCGGCGCTTCTTCTGCAGGTACCGTCACTTACGCTTCGTCCCTGCTGAAAGAGGTTTACAACCCGAAGGCCGTCATCCCTCACGCGGCGTCGCTGCATCAGGCTTCCGCCCATTGTGCAATATTCCCCACTGCTGCCTCCCGTAGGAGTCTGGGCCGTGTCTCAGTCCCAGTGTGGCCGGTCGCCCTCTCAGGCCGGCTACCCGTCGTCGCCTTGGTAGGCCATCACCCCACCAACAAGCTGATAGGCCGCGAGCCCATCCCAGGCCGAAAAACTTTCCACCAACAGTCATGCGAC
>NZ_JBITJH010000050.1:0-5820 GCF_044459745.1 Micromonospora sp. NPDC050187 | reverse complement strand
TACCCGCACACCTCGTCCAACGCACCCGCGAACACCGGGAACGCCCCGTACAACTCCCGACCCATCCCGGCACGCTGCGCACCCTGACCGGAGAACAGCAACGCCACCTGACCGCGCTGCCCCGGGGCACCCGTCACCACCGCGCCCGACGGCTCACCGGCCGCGAACGCCCGCAGCCCGGCCGACAACTCGTCCCGGTCCGTCGCTGCGACCACCACACGGTGCTCCAACACCGGACGCGTCGTCACCGACGACCAACCCACGTCCACCGGACGCAGCGCCTCGTCAGCGGCGAGCCAACGGGCCCAACGGTCCGCCTGCCCGGCCAGCGCCGCCGCCGACCGCGCCGACACCAGCACCGGTACGAGAGCGTCCGGCAGAGCCGACTCGACGACCTCGCCCTCGATCACCTCCACCGGCGGCTGCTCGAGGATCACGTGCGCGTTCGTGCCGGAGATGCCGAACGACGAGACCGCCGCCCGGCGGGGCCGGTTCACCGCCGGCCACGGCGTCGCCTCGGTGGCCAGGGTGACCGCCCCGGCGGTCCAGTCGACGTGCGGGGACGGCTCGTCCACGTGCAACGTCGGCGGAACGAGCCCGTGCCGCATGGCGAGGACCATCTTGATGATGCCCGCCACACCGGCCGCAGCCTGCGTGTGACCGATGTTCGACTTGATCGACCCCAACAGCAACGGCTCGACGCGATCCTGCCCATAGGTGGCAAGAAGCGCCTGCGCTTCGATCGGGTCACCCAGGGTCGTGCCCGTGCCGTGGGCTTCGACGGCGTCCACGTCGGCGGTGGTCAGCCGGGCGTTGGCGAGAGCCTGCCGGATCACCCGCTGCTGGGAGGGGCCGTTCGGCGCGGTCAGACCATTGGACGCACCATCCTGGTTGACAGCGGTACCCCGCACGACGGCGAGGATCCGACGACCCTCACGCTGAGCATCGGAGAGCCGCTGCACCAGCAGCACACCCACCCCCTCCGACCAACCCGTCCCATCCGCCGACGCCGCGAACGACTTACACCGGCCATCGGTCGACAGACCCCGCTGCCGAGAGAACTCCACGAAGGTGCCGGGGGTGGCCATCACGGTGACGCCACCGGCCAGCGCGAGATCGCACTCCCCCGACCGCAGCGCCTGCGCGGCCAGGTGCAGGGCGACCAGCGACGACGAACACGCCGTGTCGACGGTGACCGCCGGCCCCTCCAGGCCGAAGGTGTAGGCAACCCGACCCGACAACACACTGCCGGAGTTACCGGTGCCGACGTATCCCTCGGCGTCCGACGGCAGGTCGGCCAGCCGGGAGGCGTAGTCGTGGTACATCACGCCGGCGAAGACGCCGGTACGGCTGCCCCGCAGCCTCGCCGGGTCCAGACCGGCGGACTCGAACGTCTCCCACGACGCCTCCAGCAGCAACCGCTGCTGCGGATCCATCGCCACCGCCTCGCGCGGCGAGATGCCGAAGAACTCCGGATCGAAGTCGGCAGCGCCGTGCAGGAAACCCCCCTGCCGGGTGTACGACGTGCCGCTGCGGTCCGGGTCCGGGTCGAACAGGGACTCCAGGTCCCAACCCCGGTCGGCGGGGAACTCACCGATGCCCTCACCACCGACGGACAACAGCTCCCACAACTGCTCCGGGCTCTCCACCCCACCCGGGTAACGGCACGCCATCCCCACGATCGCGATCGGCTCGTCAACGCCGGCAACCGTGCTGACCGCCCCGTCCGTCGTCGTCTGCCGTACACCGGCCAGTTCGGACCACAGGTGGTCGGCGAGCACCGCCGGGGTCGGGTAGTCGAACACCAACGTCGACGCGAGGCGCAGGCCGGTCGCCGCGTTGAGCCGGTTCCGCAGGTCGACCGCCGTCAACGAGTCGAAGCCCAGTTCGCGGAACGCCCGGTCGGTGGGGACCGACTCCGCGCCGGCGTGCCCGAGCACCTGAGCGACCAGTCCACGCACCAGCGCGTCTATCCGGGCCCGAGCCTCGTCGGGTGCCAGCCCCGTCAGCAGGTTGGTCCAGTCGCCGCCTTGTCCGGCCTGTCGACGGGTGACGGTCGGACCCACGAGGGCCCGCAGCACTACCGGCACCGGGCCACCTGCGCCGAGCGCGGCCCGCATCGCCGGTACGTCGAGCACCGCAGGCACCAACGTCGGTCGCGCCGCACCGAGCGCCGCGTCGAACAGCTCCAGACCGGTGTCCGCGCTCATCGGGGTGATGCCGGCCCGGGCCGACCGGGCCCGGTCGGTGTCAGCGATCGACGCGGCCATACCAGCGGTGTCCCACATGCCCCACGCCAACGACACCGCCGGCAACCCCAGCCCACGCCGGAACACCGCCAGACCGTCCAGGAACGCGTTACCCGCCGCATACGCCGCCTGACCCGGCGACCCGAGCACCCCCGCCACCGACGAGAACACCACGAACAGGTCCAGATCCAGACCCGCCGTCACCTCGTGCAGATGCCATGCCGCATCCACCTTCGGCGCCAACACACCAGCCAACCGCCCAGCGGAGAGCCCCTCCACCACCCCGTCATCCAGCACACCCGCCGTGTGCACCACACCCGCCAACCGACCGTTGTCGGTGAGCTGGCCGACCAGGTCACGCACAGCGTCCCGGTCGGTCACGTCACACGCCACCGCCCGCACCGAGGCACCCAGGCCCGACAACCGCTCGACCAGCGCGTCCGCGCCCGGCGCAGCCGGCCCCTGCCGGGACACCAGCACCACCGACTGCACCCCGTACACCGCCACCAGATGCTCTGCCACCAGAGCACCCAGCGCACCAGTACCACCGGTCACCACAACCGTGCCGTCACCGATGGTCACCTCAGTCGCGGTCGGCGCGGACGCCCGGACCAGGCGCGGGACGAACACCGCACCCGACCGCACAGCCAGCTGACCACCCACCGGGTCACCGGCCGCCGAGGCGAGCGCGCCCAGCGCGTACGCGTCCAGGTCACCGTCGACGTCGGCGAGCACGATCCGACCGGGGTGCTCCGACTGCGCCGAGCGCAACAGACCCCACACCGCCGCACCCGCCAGGTCGGTGACCCGATCACCCGACCGAACCGCCACCGCACCCCGGGTCACCACGACCAGCTTCGAGTCCGCCAACACCCCGGCCGCCAACCACGCCTGCACGGTGGCCAGGACCTCAGCCGTCACCACCCGGACCCAGGCGGGTACGCCGGAGTCCCGGTCGGTGTTGAACACGGGCAGCACCAGTGCCCCGGGGGTCGCCGCCGGGCTGGCCTCGACCGACGCGACCAGCGCCGCGACGTCCGGGAAGGCCGGCAGCTCCGGCAGTCCGGCCGGCGGATTCCCGGCGGCCAGCAGCGCCCAGCCGGACGTGTCCCCGGCGGTGGCGGTGGCGGCGTCGTCGGCCTGCCACGCGATTTCGAACAGCGAGCGCGCCGCCGCGCCGGGTGCCACGACACCGCTCAGTTCGCGCAGGACGAGGGAGTCGACCGACACCACCGGGGCGCCCGCCTCGTCGCAGGCGACCAGACGCACCCCGGAACCGGACCGGGACAACCGCACCCGCAGCATCCCCGCACCCGAGGCGTGCACCTGCACACCCTCGAACGCGAACGGCACTTGTGGGCGCGACGTCTCCTCCCCGGACAGCAACAGCCCGGTCGGGTGCAGCGCCGCGTCGAGCAGCGCCGGGTGCACCCCGAACCGCCCGGCCTCCCCGGCCGCGTCCTCCGGGAGCACGACCTCGGCGTACACCGCGCCGTCGCCCGTCCACAGCCGCCGCAGGCCCTGGAAGACCGGCCCGTACACCAGGCCGTGCCCGGCCAGTGCCTCGTACCAGCCCGTCACGTCCACCTCGGACGCACCGGCCGGCGGCCATGCACCGACCACCGGCTCGTCGGCCGACACCGGTTCCAGCACACCGTCCGCGTGCCGGACCCAGTCGGGGTCGCCCTCGGACTGCGAGTGCACCGCGACGATCCGGGCGCCCGTCGGGTCGGCCGCGCCGACCCGCACCTGCACCCGTACCCCACCGGTCTCGGGGAGCACGAGCGGAGCGGCGATGGTCAACTCCCGGAGCCGGGAGACGCCCACCTCGTCGCCCGCGCGGACAGCCAGTTCCACGAGAGCAGTGCCAGGAACGATCACCACGCCGGAGACCGCGTGGTCGGCGAGCCACGGATGGGTGGCGACGGAGAGCCGGCCGGTGAGCACCACCATGTCCTCGCCGGCGACGGTGACCGCCGCGCCGAGCAGCGGATGACCGGCCATGCCGAGGCCGGCTCCGGTGACGTCACCCGTCCGGGCCCGCCCGATGCCGAGCCAGTACCGCTGGTGCTGGAACGCGTACGTCGGCAGGTCCACCCGCCGCGCACCCGCACCGGTGAACCACTGCGGCCAGGTCACCGTCACACCGTCGACGTGCAGCTGCCCCAGAGCCGCCAGCAGACCCGGAACCTCGGACCGGTCCCGCCGCTGCACCGCTACCGCGAGAACATCCCCGTCGCCCGGCAGCACGTCGCCGGCCATCGCCGTCAGGACACTCTGCGGTCCGACCTCGACGAACGTGTCGACCCCGGCGGCCCGCAACGCGGTGATCCCGTCGGCGAACCGGACCGCCTCCCGCACATGCCGCACCCAGTACTCGACCCGCGTCAACTCCTGCGGATCCGCCACCGCACCGGTCAGGTTCGACACCACCGGCACCAACGGCGCCCGGAACGTCAACCCCGCCAACACCGCCCGGAACCCGTCGAGCATCGGCTCCATCAACGGACTGTGGAACCCGTGACTCACCGTCAAACGACGCGTCCGCACACCCCGGCCCCGCCAGGTCGCCTCCAACTCGTCCAGCGCCTCGACCGCGCCCGACACCACGACCGCCGACGGACCATTCACGGCGGCGATCCCGACCCGGTCGGTCAAACCGGTGAGCGTCTCCGCCACCTCGGACTCCGACGCCGCCACCGCCAACATGCCACCACCAGCCGGCAACGCCTGCATCAACCGACCCCGCGCCGCCACCAACGCACACGCGTCCACCAACGACAGCACCCCGGCCACATACGCAGCCGTGATCTCACCGACCGAGTGACCACCCACAAAGTCCGGCACCACACCGAACGACTCCACCAGACGGAACAACGCCACCTCGACCGCAAACAACCCGGCCTGCGTGAACACCGTCTGATCCAGCAGCTCAGCCTCCGCCGAACCCACCTCGGCAAACAGCACCTCGCGCAGCGGGCGCGGCAGCAGCGGATCCAGATACCCGCACACCTCGTCCAACGCACCCGCGAACACCGGGAACGCGACGTACAACTCCCGACCCATCCCGGCACGCTGCGCACCCTGACCGGAGAACAGCAACGCCACCTGACCGCGAACGGCAGCCGTACCGGTGACCACCGACCCGGACGGCAAACCCGCCGCCAACGCCCGCAGCCCGGCCAACAACTCGTCCCGGTCGGCCGCGATGAATACGGCGCGGTGCTCCAGGGCCTGACGCGTGGTCACCGACGACCAACCCACGTCCACCGGACGCAGCGCCTCGTCGGCGGCGAGCCAGCGGGCCCAACGGTCCGCCTGCCCGGTCAGAGCCGCCTCGGACCGCGCCGACAGCAGCACCGGCAGCGGAGCGACCGGTGCGGGCACGTCCCCGGCCTGCGAGGTCCGGGTCTCGACGGGCGGCTGCTCGATGATCACGTGCGCGTTGGTGCCGCTGACCCCGAAGGAGGAGACCGCCGCCCGACGCGGTCGACCGGTTTCCGGCCAGGGCGTCACCGCCGTGGCGAGGGTGACGGCGCCAGCCGACCAGTCGACGTGCGGGGACGGCTCG
>NZ_JBITJH010000049.1:0-7138 GCF_044459745.1 Micromonospora sp. NPDC050187 | reverse complement strand
GTTCATGGGGGAACTCCAATCGGGGGATCGACACCCCGGCGTTCAGGGGACACCGGGGACGCGAGCACCGTCAGGCACCCGAACAAAGACAAGGAGAAAGGGGGGATCTCTCCCACCGGCGGAAGGCCTCACGCTGCCCGTCCACGCCGGCGAACCATGTACAACGACCCGCCACCCGCCGGCATTCCACCGACCAGGCCCACACACCCGCCACGAGCAGGGCGGCTCCTCGGCCGTCGACCCGCTACAACGACCCGACCACCCCCACCATTCCCCGACCCGCCACCCCGACCGGTCGGACAGACGGTCACAGACCGGACATGACTGACCACACCATGGCCGGTAGGCGGGCGGAACCGGCACTGCGATCATCGTCCGGTGTTCCTGAAGAAGATCCACGTCCTCCTGCTCGCCACCGCTCTGGTCGCCGGAGCCGGCGTCGCCCTCCTGACCTGGGACGGTGGTCCGAGGCCCACCGACACGGGAGCCTGGGTCACCCGGGCACCGGGCACGCCCGACCCGGATGGTCCGGGAGGCGCCCCCGCCACCCGACCGACCCCCGGCGTCCCGGATCGGTCGGAAGGCTCGACCGGAGCCCCGGTACGGATCCCCGGCGCGACGCGGCCCGGCACCCGACCCCCGGTCGTCGACCACGGACCCCGCACGGGCGACAAGGTCGCGCTCACCTTCGACGCGGACATGACGGACGCGATGCTCTACCAGTTACGGACCGGACGGGTGCGCTCGTACGCGAACCTGCGGATCATCGAGCTGCTGGAGCGGGAGAAGGTGCCGGCCACCTTTTTCCTCACCGGCAAGTGGGTGGAGCGGTATCCCGACGTGACCCGGCGACTGGCCGGAAACCCGCGCTTCGAGCTGGCCAACCACACCTACGGGCACCTGGCCTTCACGTCGGACTGCTACAACCTGCCCCGGATCCCCGCCGCACAGATGACCTCGGACGTGGCGCGGACGTTCGAGCTGGTGGAGGCGTACGGCGGGCGACAGACCCGGTACTTCCGCTTCCCCGGGCTCTGCCACGACGGCCCGGCGCTCGCCGCGCTCGCGCCGCTGGGCACGACCGTGGTCGACGGGGACGTGGTGAGCGGGGACCCCTTCGCCACCGCCTGGCGTCCGATCGTCCGGGCCGTGCTCAGCCAGGTGAAACCCGGTTCGGTGATCGTCCTGCACGTCACCGAGGCGAACGCCCCGATGACCGACGAGGCGCTGCCGCACATCCTCGCCGGGCTGGCCGAGCGCGGTCTGACACCGGCTCCGCTCTCCGAGGTTCTCGGGGACGGGGTTCCCACCGATCCCGCCTGACCAAAGGCGGCAAAGACGTAAAATATGGTCATAACGACCAGAGGAGACCGCGATGACCAGCGCCGTCCAGATGCCGCCCGTCGAGGAGTGCACCGTCACCCGGTGCTCGTACAACGAGAACGGCTGTCGGGCCTTCGCGATCACGGTGGGCAGCAGCGCCCACGCCCGCTGCCACACCTTCGTCGAGATGCCGGTCCGGGGCGGGATCGAGATGATGGTCGCCCAGGTGGGCGCGTGCCAGCGGGCCGACTGCCGACACAACTCCGAGCTGGAGTGCCACGCCCCGGGCATCCGGGTCGGCGAGGAGAGCGCCGACTGCCTGACCTACGCCCCGGCCTGAGGCGGCGTCCGCGCGGAGCCGGGGCGAGCGCGGCGAGGTGTTCGTGTCGACGAGCGGGATGCCGTCGAAGAGGGCCCGCATGTCGCCGAGGTGGGCGACCGGGACGCCGACCCGGCCGACCTCACCGGCGGCCAGCTCGTGGTCCGGGTCGTACCCGGTCTGGGTGGGCAGGTCGAAGGCGACCGAGAGGCCGGTCCGTCCCTTCGCCAGGTTGCGCCGGAAGAGCGCGTTGGTGGCGGCGGCCGAGGAGTGCCCGGCGTAGGTACGCATCACCCAGCGGCGGTCGCGCTCCGGCAACCGGCCCAGGTGGGCCCCTTCGTCCATGGCCGGGGGCCTAAGTTACCGACGAGTCACCGGGGCTGGTGAAAAACCACACAGCTCGCCCGGCGTCGTCGGCCGGACATCGGGCGCGAACGGCACCGGACCGCCCCTGCCCCGGCGGTCGGCCCGGCCGGCGCAGGTCGCACACTTGACGGCATGGATGACGAGCTGGCGATCTCGGTACGGGGGCTGCGCAAGGCGTACGGCGACAACGTCGCGGTGGCCGGCGTGGATCTGGCCGTCCGGCGCGGTGAGGTGTTCGCCCTGCTCGGCCCGAACGGCGCGGGCAAGACCACCACCGTGGAGATCCTCGAGGGCTACCGGCAGCGGGACGCGGGCGAGGTGAGCGTGCTCGGTGTCGACCCGGCGCGCCCGTCCCCGGACTGGCGGGCCCGGATCGGCATCGTGCTCCAGGGCACCGGGGAGTTCGACGAGCTGACCGTCGCCGAGGTGGTCGGGCACTTCGCCGCGTTCTACCCGGACGCCGACGACGCGGCGAAGGTCATCGAGCGGGTCGGGCTGGCCGGCAAGGCGACGGCCCGTACGCACACCCTCTCCGGCGGGCAGAAGCGCCGCCTCGACGTGGCGCTCGGCATCGTGGGCCGACCCGAGCTGCTCTTCCTCGACGAGCCGACCACCGGCTTCGACCCGGAGGCCCGGCGCGAGTTCTGGGAGCTGATCCGGGACCTGAACGCCGCCGGCACCACCATCCTGCTGACCACGCACTACCTGGACGAGGCGGAGGCGCTCGCCGACCGGGTCGGGGTGATCGCCGCCGGCCGGGTGGTCGAGGTGGCCCCGCCGAGCCTGCTGGGCAACCGGCAGGAGGCCCTGGCGACGGTTTCCTGGCGTACCCCGGAGGGTGTGGTGGAGAACGCGGAGAGCGCCACGCCGACGGCGCTGGTGGCCGAGTTGGCCGCGCGGTACGGCGGCGAGGTGCCCGGCCTCACCGTGACCCGGCCGACCCTGGAAGACGTCTACCTGCGGATGATCGGACACCGATGACCACCACGACGAAGCCGGCCACGCCCGCCACCGGCGTGACCCGGACCCGGCGGACCGGGGCGCTCGCCCTCGGTCTGCGTCAGGGTCGACTGGAGATCACGCAGTTCCTGCGCAGCCGGGAGTCGGTCGTGTTCACGATGGGCTTCCCGATCATCATGATCCTGATCTTCGCGTCGATCTTCAGTGACGAGATCGCCCCGGACGTCAGCTACACGCAGTACTTCGTCACCGGCATGATCGCGGCCGGGCTGATGACGGTGAGCTTCCAGAACCTCGGCATCTGGATCCCGATCGAGCGGGACCGGGGGGTGCTCAAGCGCTACCGGGGCACCCCGATGCCGAAGTGGGTCTACTTCGCCGGCAAGGTGATCATGGTGGTGGTGATCGGGATCGCCGAGACCGCGCTGCTGCTCGCCGTCTCGGTGGCGCTGTTCGACCTGGACCTGCCGGGCACCGCCGGCAAGTGGCTCACCTTCGCCTGGGTCTCGGTGCTCGGGGTGACCGCCTGCACCCTCTGCGGGATCGCCATCTCGTCGTTGGCCCGCACCGCGCGCAGTGGCTCCGCCGTGGTGACCCCGGTGGCCCTGGTGCTCCAGTTCATCTCCGGGGTCTTCTTCGTCTTCACCAACCTGCCGGCCTGGATGCAGCAGGTGGCGGCGCTGTTCCCGCTCAAGTGGATGTGCCAGGGGCTGCGCTCGGTCTTCCTGCCGGAGAGCTTCGCCGCCCGCGAGCCGGGCGGCTCCTTCGAGCTGGACCGGGTCGCCCTGGTGCTCGTCGCGTGGTGCGTGATCGGCCTGCTGCTCTGCCTCGGCACCTTCCGCTGGACCACCCGCCGCGACGGCTGACGCCTGCGCCGACGTCGGGCTGAGGTGGGGTTAGGTGGTTGCAGGGGTCCCCTCCTACCGCATTCTGATGAGGAAGGGACCCCTGCTACCACCACTCAAGCCGCCCGGCGACCGCCCTCAGTACGTGTAGAAGCCCTTGCCGCTCTTGCGGCCCAGGTCACCAGCGGTGACCATGCGCTGGAGCAGCTCCGGCGGGAAGAACTTCTCGTCGGCGGTGTCGGTGTAGATGTTCTTCGCCGCGTGCATCAGCACGTCCACGCCGGTCAGGTCGGTGGTGGCCAGCGGGCCCATGGCGTGCCCGAAGCCCAGCCGGCAGGCGGTGTCCAGGTCCTCGGCGGACACCACGCCGGACTCGACCAGCTTGACCGCCTCGACCACCAGGGCGGCGATCAGCCGGGTGGTGACGAAACCGGCGATGTCCCGGTTGACCACCACCACCGTCTTGCCGACCTCCTCGGCGAACGCCCGCGCGGTGGCCAGCGTCTCGTCGCTGGTCTTGTAGCCCCGGACCAGCTCGCAGAGCCGCATCATCGGCACCGGCGAGAAGAAGTGCGTCCCGACCACCGACTCCGGCCGCTCGGTGACCGCAGCGATCTGGGTCACCGGGATGGCCGAGGTGTTGGTGGCCAGCACCGCGTCCGCCTTGCAGATCTTGTCCAGCGCCCGGAAGACCTCGTGCTTGATCTCCAGCCGCTCGAAGACCGCCTCGACGACGATGTCCGCGTCGGCGGCGGCCTCCAGGTCGGTGGTCGGGGTGATCCGGCCGAGCGTCGCCTCGACGTCCGACGCCTCGATCCGGCCCTTCTCGGCGAACTTCTCCAGCGACTTCCGGATACCGGCGACGCCACGCGCGGTGGCCGCGTCGTCCAGGTCCCGCAGGGTCACCTGCCAGCCCGCCTGCGCCGCCACCTGGGCGATGCCCGAACCCATCAGCCCGGCCCCGACGACCGCGAGTCGACCCGCCATCTGCTTTTCTCCCTCGCCTGGTGTTGAGTGCTCCTGCCAGCACCCTAGTGGGGTTCCTTAGCGAAGGTTAAGGCCGACCGGTCGTGGGCCGGTCGGGGCGGGCGCCGGTCTGGCGCGTCGCGGGGCCCCGGAACGACGTCCGACGGCCTACGCGAGGGTTCTCGGGCGACGTCAGATGGTGAGGGCGGGCTCCTCCGGTGTCCGGTCCCGTTCCACCTCGACCCCGAGGGCCCGCAGGTCGGCGACGAAGTCCGGGTAGCCCCGGTCCACGTGGTGCACGTGGGAGACCTCGGTGTCCCCGTCGGCGCAGAGCCCCGCGATGATCAGGCCGGCCCCGGCCCGGATGTCGGTGGCGCGGACCGGTGCGCCGGAGAGCCGTTCCCGGCCACGGACCACCGCGTGGTGACCGTCGGTCTTGATGTCCGCGCCGAGCCGCATCATCTCGTTGGCGAACATGAACCGTCCGTCGAAGATGTTCTCGGTGATCAGGGACGCCCCGTCACTGACCGAGGCGAGCCCGATCGCCATCGGCAGCAGGTCGGTGGCGAAACCCGGGTACGGCAGGGTCACCACGTCCACTGCGGCAGACCGGTCGTCCGTCCGGACGCGGAAGGCGTCCGGACGGGTTTCCACCAGGCTCCCGGCGGAGACCAGCTTGTCCAGCGCGATCTCCAGGAAGGCCGGGTCGACCCCGGTGACGGTGACGTCTCCCCGGGTCATCGCCGCGCCGAACGCCCACGTCCCGGCGACGATCCGGTCCCCCACCGTGGCGTGCCGGACCGGGCCGAGCTCCGGTACGCCCTCGATCTCGATGGTCGAGGTTCCCTCGCCGGAGATCCGCGCGCCCATCCGGATCAGCATCGAGCAGATGTCGACGATCTCCGGCTCACGGGCGGCGTTCTCGATCACCGTCCGGCCCCGGGCGAGCACGGCGGCCATCACCAGGTTCTCGGTCGCGCCGACGCTGGGGAAGTCGAGGACGATCTCGGCGCCGTGCAGCCCGTGCGGAGCGGCAGCGATGACGAAGCCGTGCTCGCCGGAGATCTCGGCACCCATCCGGGTGAGCCCGGAGACGTGCATGTCGAGTCCCCGGGAGCCGATCGCGTCCCCGCCCGGATGCGCGACCCGCACGTACCCCCGGCGGGCGAGCAGCGGGCCGAGCACGCAGATGGAGGCGCGCAGCCGGCGCACCAGGTCGTAGTCGGCGTCGGAGCCGGGCTGGTCGGGCACGTCGATGGTGACCGCGCGGGACCGGGCCACGCCGCCATGCGCGACCATCGGATCGATCGGGTCGTCGTCGTCGAAGCGGACCCCGCAGCCGAGCCGGCGCAGCACCTCCCCCATGATCGCGATGTCGGTGATCCGGGGGACGTTGGTGATCACGCTCCGGCCGGGGGCGAGCAGCGCGGCGGCCATCAGCTTCAGGGCGGAGTTCTTCGCGCCGACGACGTGCACCGTGCCAGCGAGCCGGGCCCCGCCCCGGACCCGGATCACATCGACGTCTCTGATGGCCAAATCGCCCGCGTCGCCGGGCCCCGGGCTCAGGCGGGTCGGGACGACCGGCTCCGTCCGGGCGGGCATCGTCAGGTCAGGTATCCGTAGGCTGTGCGTCATGGCCGTCCACCTCACGCGCATCTACACCAGGGCCGGCGACGCCGGCACGACCAGGCTGAGCAACAACGAGCAGGTAGCGAAGACCGATCCCCGGATCGCGGCGTACGCCGACGTCGACGAGTGCAACGCGGCGATCGGGGTGGCACTGGCCCTGGGCCAGCTGTCGGAGGAACTGCGGTCGGTCCTGGCCTCGATCCAGAACGACCTCTTCGACGTCGGCGCCGACCTCGCCACCCCGGTCGAGCCGGAACCCGAGTACCCCCCGCTGCGGGTGACCGAGGGGTACGTGGAGCGTCTGGAGGGCTGGTGCGACGAGTTCAACGCACGCCTGGGCAAGCTCGACTCCTTCATTCTTCCCGGCGGAACCGCCGGCGCGGCGTTACTGCACGTGGCTCGGACCGTCGCCCGGCGCGCAGAGCGGGCGGCATGGGGCCTGGTCAGCCACGATTCCGAACGAACCAGCACTCTTCCGGCAAAGTATCTCAACCGGCTCTCCGATCTGCTCTTCATCCTGGCAAGAACGGCAAATCCGGACGGAGATGTGCTATGGGTCCCCGGCGGTAAGCGCTGACCGTCGATCGACGTCACGCCGGTTCGGGTGCCCGGCTCCGACGGATGCGGGGTACCCGAACCGGGCGGTGTCCAAACCCCCCCCCGGGGGGGGGGTGTAAAACGCCGGCCCCCCGCCAGCCCCGCCCCGCGGGGTGATCCCCGCCGGGCGGGG
>NZ_JBITJH010000048.1:0-8881 GCF_044459745.1 Micromonospora sp. NPDC050187 | reverse complement strand
CCACTTACCGGGACTCGCCGTGGCATACACCGTCGCACCCAAATGCTGCGCGAGCTGGATCGCCGCCATACCCACACCACCCGCACCCGAGTGGATCAACACCGACTCACCCGCCCGCAGACCCGCCAGGTCACGCAGGGCGTAGTACGCGGTCAGGAACACCAGCGGGACGGAGGCGGCCCGGGTGTACGACCAGCCGGCGGGGATCTTCGCCACCCGCTCCCGCTGGGCGACCACCTGGGGGCCGAAGCCGGGCTCGAACATGCCCATGATCCGGTCGCCGGGCACGAGGTCGTCGACGTCGGGGCCGACCTCCAGCACGACGCCCGCGCCCTCGCTGCCCATCCGGGCGGCCGGATCGGGGTACATGCCGAGCGCGATCAGCACGTCGCGGAAGTTCACGCCCGTGGCCCGTACGGCGATCCGCACCTGCCCCGGTCCGAGCGCGAGAGTCGGGGCGGGCACCAGGTCGATGCCGTCCAGCGTGCCGGGCGTGACCGGCGCGAGGTGCCAGAGGCCCGACGCCGGGGGCACCAGAGCGTCGCCGGCAAGGCGGGTCAGCCGGGGTACGAGCACGGTGCCGCCCCGGAACGCGAGCTGCCCGCCGGTCGGGGCCGGGTCGCCGGCCACCGCCGTGAGCACCGCCAGCGTGTCGGCGTCGGGCCCACGGTCGAGGTCGGCCAGGACGATCCGGCCCGGGTGCTCCGACTGCGCCGAGCGCAGCAGACCCCACACCGCCGTGCCGGCCGGATCGGTCACCCGTTCCTCGTCACCGACCGTCATCGCACCCTCGGTGAGCACCACCAGTCGGGAGTCGGCGAGCGCGTCGGCGACGAGCCACGACTGTACGGCCGTCAGGACGTCCGTCGTCAGCGCCCGCACCGCCTCCGGGACCGGGAGCCCGGCGACTCCCCGCACCGGCAGCAGCAGCACCTCCGGCGACGGTTCCCCCGCCTCGACGGCGGCGAGCAGCGCCGCGACGTCCCCGTACGCCGGCACTCCCGGCAGGCCGACGCCGAGCGCGGCGGCATCGGCGGTCAGGATCGCGGCGCTGGCCGGCCCCTCGGCCGGCGTGACGTCCTCGACGTGCCAGGACACCTCGAACAGGGAGCGGTCGGCGAGGCTCGGCGCGGAGACGGCACCCATCTCCCGCAGCACGAGGGAGTCCACCGACACCACCGGCGCACCCGACTCGTCCACCGCCACCAGACGCACACCCGAACCGGACCGGCTCAGCCGCACCCGCAGCACCCGCGCACCCGACGCATGCACCTGCACACCCTCGAACGCGAACGGCACCCGAGGACCCGAACCCGAACCCGCATCCAACAACCCGATCGGATGCAACGCCGCATCCAACAACGCCGGATGCACCCCGAACCCCGACACATCCGCCGGCCCCTGCGGCAGAGCCACCTCGGCGAACACCTCGCCGTCACCCGACCACACCCGACGCAACCCCTGGAACACCGGCCCGTACGACAGACCGTGCTCCGCGAAGGCCGGGTACCAGCCGGCGAGGTCCACCTCGGACGGCCCGGCCGGCGGCCAGGCCGCCAGGACCGGCTCGTCGGCCGACGCGGGCTCGAGCACACCCTCGGCGTGCCGGACCCACTCGGCGTCGGCGTCCTCGTCGAGCTGCGAGTACACCGCCACGTCCCGAGCACCGGTGCCGTCGGCATCGCCGACCCGCACCTGCACCCGGACCCCACCCGAGGCGGGCAGCGTCAACGGCGCGGCGATCGTCAGCTCCCGAACCCGCGACGCACCGACCTCGTCGCCGGCCCGCACCACCAGTTCCACCAGCGCGGTGCCCGGCACCACCACCGAACCCGACACCACGTGATCGGCCAACCAGGCGTGCGACGACACCGACAACCGGCCCGTCAGCACCACTCCGCCGTCACCGGCCAGCCGCACGGCCGCGCCCAACAGCGGATGCCCCGCGACGCCCAGACCCGCACCCGACACGTCGCCGACCTGCCAGGTCGCCGTCTCGGGCCAGAACCGCTCCCGCTGGAACGCGTACGTCGGCAGCTCCACCCGCGTCGCGCCGGTGTCGGCGAACCAGGGCGTCCAGGTCACCGGTACGCCGTGGACGTGCAGGTCGGCGAGGGCGTGCAGCAGGCCGGTGACCTCGGGCCGGTCCCGTCGCTGGGCGGCGACGGCGAGGATGTCGTCGTCGCCGGGCAGGGCGTCGGCGGTCATCGCGGTCAGGACGCTCTGCGGGCCGATCTCCAGGAAGGTGTCCACCCCGGCGGCGCGCAGCGCGGTCACCCCGGCGGCGTACCGGACCGCGTCGACGACGTGGCGCACCCAGTAGTCGGGGGTACGGAGGTCGTCGCCGTCGGCGAGCGCGCCGGTCAGGTTCGACACCACCGGCAGCACCGGCGCGGCGAAGGTGAGTCGGGTCAGCAGGGTCCGGAACTTCGCCAGCATCGGTTCCATCAGCGGACTGTGGAACGCGTGGCTGACCGTCAGTCGGCGGGTCCGCACCCCCCGCTTCCGCCAGGTGTGCTCCACCTCGTCCAGCGCCTCGACCGCGCCGGAGACGACGACGGCTTCCGGGCCGTTGACGGCGGCGATGCCAAGCCGGTCGGTCAGCCCCTCGATCGAGGCGGCCACCTCGGACTCCGGCGCCGCGACCGCGAGCATGCCACCGCCGGCGGGCAGGGCCTGCATCAACCGGCCCCGAGCGGCGACGAGGGCGCAGGCGTGCTCCAGGGAGAGCACTCCGGCCACGTGCGCGGCCACGATCTCACCGACGGAGTGTCCGCCCACGAAGTCGGGCACCACACCGAACGACTCCACCAGACGGAACAGCGCCACCTCGACCGCGAACAACCCGGCCTGCGTGAACACCGTCTGGTCCAGCAGAGCCGCCTCGGCCGAGCCCTCGGTGGCGAACAGCACGGTCCTCAGCGGCTGCGGCAGGGCCCGGTCGAGGTGCCCGCACACCTCGTCGAAGGCGGCGGCGAACACCGGGAACGCCTCGTACAGCTCCCGACCCATCCCGGCACGCTGCGCGCCCTGACCGGAGAAGAGCACCGCGAGCGGACCCCGTTCGGCCGCGTGACCGGTGACCACCGCGCTGGACGGTTCGCCCGCTGCGAGGGCGCGCAGTCCGGCCAGCAGGTCGTCGCGGCCGGTGGCGGCGAGGACGGCCCGGCTGTCCAGGGTGGCCCGCGAGGTGACCGACGTGAACGCGACGTCCAACGGGCGCAGGTCCTCGTCGCTGTCCAGCCAGGCCGCCCAGCGGCCAGCCTGGGCGGTGAGCGCGACGGGGTTCGCGGCGGAGAGCAGGACCGGAACCGCCGGCAGCGTCCGCGCGGAGAATGCGTCGTCGGTCGCGGGTTCGGGCGTGGGTGCCTGTTCCAGGACGAGGTGGGCGTTGGTGCCGCTCATGCCGAACGACGAGACGGCGGCCCGACGGGGCCGGTCCGCCTCGGGCCAGGGGCGGGCCTCGGCGAGCAGTTCGACCGCGCCGGCCGTCCAGTCGACGTGCGGGGTGGGCTGGTCGACGTGCAGGGTGCGCGGCAGGACACCGTGCCGCATCGCCATGACCATCTTGATCACGCCGGCCACCCCGGCCGCCGCCTGCGTGTGCCCGAGGTTCGACTTGAGAGAGCCGAGCCAGAGCGGCCGGTCGGTCGGGCGTTCCCGGCCGTACGTGGCGAGCAGCGCCTGGGCCTCGATCGGGTCACCGAGGCGGGTGCCGGTGCCGTGCGCCTCGACGACGTCGACATCGGCGGGAGTGAGTCGGGCGCTGTCGAGGGCCTGCCGGATGACGCGCTGCTGCGCGGGGCCGTTCGGGGCGGTGAGGCCGCTGCTGGCCCCGTCCTGGTTGACGGCGCTGCCCCGGATGACGGCGAGTACGGGGTGGCCGTTGCGCCGGGCGTCGGAGAGCCGCTCGACGAGCACCATGCCGACGCCCTCGGCCCAGCCGGTGCCGTCCGCGTCGGCGGAGAACGCCTTGCAGCGCCCGTCGGAGGCGAGGCCACGCTGGCGGGAGAACTCGACGAAGCCACCGGGGGTGGCCATCACGCTGACGCCACCGGCCACGGCGAGGGTGCACTCGCCGTCCCGCAGGGCCTGACTGGCCAGGTGCAGGGCCACCAGGGAGGACGAGCAGGCGGTGTCGATGGTGACGGCCGGGCCCTCCAGGCCGAACGTGTAGGCGAGCCGGCCGGAGATGACGCTCGCGGCGGTGCCGGTCAGCACGTACCCCTCGACGCCCTCGGGAAGGCGGCGCAGGACGGACGCGTAGTCCTGTCCGGCGGTGCCGACGAACACCCCGGTACGGCTGCCGCGCAGCGTGTCCGCGTCGATGCCGGAGCGTTCGAAGACCTCCCAGGTGGTCTCCAGCAGCAGCCGCTGCTGGGGGTCCATGGCGAGGGCCTCGCGGGGCGAGATGCCGAACAGGGTGGGATCGAAGTGGCCGGCGTCGCGCAGGAAGCCGCCCCGGTCGCTGTACGAGGTGCCGGGATGGTCCGGATCCGGGTGGTACAGCTCGGCCAGGTTCCAGCCACGGTCGGTGGGGAACGTCCCGGTCGCGTCCGTGCCGGCGGCGACGAGGTCCCACAGCTCCTCGGGCGAGCTGACGCCGCCGGGGAACCGGCAGGCCATGCCGACGACGGCGATCGGCTCGGGTTCGGCGTCCTCCAGTTCCCGCAGGCGCCGGTGCGCCTGGCGGAGTTCGGTGGTCACCCACTTCAGGTGTTCGAGGAGCTTCTCTTCGTCCGCCATGATCCACCCGCCCGGAACTTGCTACCGATCGATTTCCGCCGAACACTGAGGAAGCCATCGATCCGGCCCGGCATCTTCGACCGGGAGCGACCGATGGCGACACGGACGTGCACTCACCGCTTCAATGTCTGTTCCTCACCGCTGACCACCCGCACGCCACCGCACCCTCCGACCCCGGGATGCCGGCATCCGACCGCTACCGTGAGTGGACGGTACTGAGCGGTGAACTGCCGCCCAACCCCTAGGGACCCCTCATTCAGCTGTGGCTGGCGGGCCCTCGGTCGGGCCGGATAACAGCAGCCTGAGGGCGGTCGGAACGTCCCGGACCAGCTTCGGCGCGAGCGGTCAGCCGAGGTGCCGGACGGGGGCCGGCAGGAGCGGCCGTAGCTGGCCCGGGGCGGTGGCGCGGCGACGCCACTCACGCGGGTAGCCGACCGACACCTCCTCGAAGCGCACGCCGTCGTACCAGGTGGTGCGCGGAATGTGCAGGTGGCCGTAGACGGCTACCCGGGCCTCGTAGCGTAGGTGCCAGTCCGCCGTGAGGTCGGTGCCGCACCACTGGGCGAACTCGGGGAACCGCAGGATGCGGGTCGGCTCGCGGACCAGCGGGTAGTGGTTGACCAGGACGGTGGGCAGTCCGTCACGCTCCGCGTCGAGCCGCCGTTCGGTCTGGATGACCCGGGCCCGGCACCAGGCGTCCCGGCTCGGATACGGGTCCGGGTGCAGCAGGATCTCGTCGGTGCAGACCACGCCGGTCTCGTGCGCCCGCGCCAGCGCCTGTTCCCGGGTGTACGTCCCCGGGGGCCGCCACGTGTAGTCGTAGCCGACGAAGAGCGGGGCGATCAGGACGGGGTCGCCGCCGTCGGGATCCCACACCGGGTACGGATCCTCCGGGGTGACCACGCCCAGTCGGCGGCACAGCTCGACCAGGTGCCGGTAGCGCGCCTCGCCGCGCAGCTGCACGACGTCGTCCCGGGGTGTCCACAGCTCGTGGTTGCCCGGCGCCCAGATCACCTTGGCGAAACGCTCGCTGAGCAGGCGGAGCGCCCACTCGATGTCGGCGACGAACTCGCCGACGTCACCGGCGACGATCAGCCAGTCCCCGTCGTTGCCGGGGCGCAGACCCTCGACGATCGCGCGGTTCTCCGCGTACACGACGTGGAGGTCGCTGATCGCGAGAAGTTGGCGGACGTAGGTCACACGGAACCTCCCGTACCTCCGGGCACCCGCGCGCACCCCATCGTCCGTCCCGCGTACCGACCGGGGACGACCACCTGACGGGCTCCGACCCTACGGAGCCCGTCAGGTGATGGCACACCCCTAGATGGGCAGGGCGCACCCCTAGGGTGGCTGGCGGTCACTGTTTGCCGAACTCCCGCTGGATGATGTCGAAGATGTCGTCCTCCGTGGCGCTGGCCAGGTCCTCGGCCACGTCGACCGGTTCCCCGGCGGGCGCCGGAGCGGCTGCCGTCGCCACCGCGCCGCCCCGCCACCGGGCGACCAGTTCCTCCAGCCGGCGGGTGATCTCCGCGTCGTCGCGCCGGTCCCCGGAGACCGCGCGCAGCATCTGGTCGAGCCGCTCGATCTCGGCGACGACCGGGCTGGCCGCCCCGTGCGGCACCAGCTCGGCGCGCAGCTGCGCGGCGAGCGCTGCCGGCGTCGGGTGGTCGAAGACCAGGGTGGTCGGCAGGGTCAGCCCGGTCTCGGCGGTGAGCCGGTTGCGCAGCTCGACGGCGGTGAGCGAGTCGAAACCGGATTCCAGGAAGCCCCGCCCGGCCCGGATCGCGGCCGGGGTGCGGTGCCCCAGGACGGTGGCCGCGGTCCCGCGTACCAGGTCGAGCAGAATGCGCTCCTGCTCGGCGTCCCCGGCGGCGGCGAGCCGGTCCCGCAGGGCCTGCGGTGCCCCGGCATCCGCCGCCGGCGTCTCGGGCTGGCCGGCGGTGCCGGCCTCCGGGATGCCGTCGAGCAGCGGGCTGGGGCGCAGGGCGGTGAAGGAGGCGGCGAAGCGGTCCCAGGCCACGTCGGCGACGACCACCGAGACGTCGTCCCGGTCCAGGGCGCCCTGCAACGCGGTGACCGCCAACTCCGGATCCATCGCCGGCAGACCACGCCGGGCCAACTGCTCCTGCTGTTCGCCGTGGGCCATGCCGGCACCGGCCCACGGGCCCCAGGCCACGGCGGTGCCGACGGCACCCCGGTCACGGCGGCGCGCGACCAGCCCGTCCAGGTACGCGTTGGCCGCCGCGTAGCCGGCCTGCCCCGCCGAACCCCACACCCCGGCGATGGACGAGAACACCACGAACGCGTCCAGTTCGTCGGACAGCAACCCGTCGAGGTGGGCCGCGCCGTCGACCTTGGCCCGGAGCACGTCGGACAGCTCCTCGGCGGTCATCTCGGCGAGCGGGACGGACTGTGCCGCCCCGGCGGCGTGCACGACGGCCCGCACCGGATCGCCCTGACCGGCCAGATCGTCCAGTAGCGCCGCGACCTGAGTGCGGTCGGCCACGTCACACGCGGCGACCGTCACCCGCGCACCCGACGCCCGCAACCGCTCGGCCAACTCCGCCGCACCCGGAGCCCGCTCACCACGACGACTCGTCAACACCACATGCCCGGCACCCGCACCGACCGCCCACTCCGCCACCCGCGAACCGAGCGCCCCCGTACCACCGGTGACCAACACCGTCCCCGACAACCGGAAGGCCCGACGCACCGGATCACCCGAGGCACGCACCAACCGCCGAACGAACACCCCCGACGACCGCACCGCAACCTGATCCTCGGTGCCGGCCGTGGCCATCGCGCAGAACCGGCGGACAGCCCGCTCGTCCACCTCCTGCGGCAGATCCACCAGGCCACCCCACCGACGCGACTCCTCCAACGCCGCCACCCGACCGAGACCCCACACCGCAGCCCCGACCTCATCCACCGGACCGTCGGACGCACCCAGCGACACCGCACCCCGGGTCACCCACCACACCCGACCGCCCACGCCAGCGATATCCAACGCCTGCACCACCGCCAGCGCCTCACCCACGCCCGCACCCGCCAGCGACAGCAACGACACCACGCCGGTGACCTCGCCGACGTCGCGGAGGGCCTTCGTCACCAGTTCGCGGTCGTCGGCCGGGCCGTCGAGCGGCACCGGGCGGACCTCCGCGCCGGCTGCGGTCAGCCCGTCGGTCACGGCCGTGACCAGCGCGCCGTCCAGGCCGAGGTACGGCACCAGCAGCAGCCACGTGCCGGACAGCGCCGGCTCGGCATCCGGTACGGCGGTCCAGTCGATCCGGTAGCGCCAGGAGTCGGCGGTGGAGCGCTGCTGCCCCTCCCGCCGCCACCGGGCCAGCTTCGGCAGCAACGCACTCAACGGCTGATCCGCGTCGAGCCGGAACTCCTCCCCCAGCCCGGCCAGATCCTCCCGTTCCACCGCCGCCCAGAACCGCTCGTCGCTCGCGGAAGCGGAGGCGGAGGAGGCAGCAATGGCCGGCGGGGTGTCGTGCAGCCAGTAGCGCTGCCGTTGGAAGGCGTAGGTGGGCAGGTCGATCGTCCGAGGCTGCTGACCGGTGTGGGTGAACCAGCCCGTCCAGTCCACCGGAGTACCCGTCACGTGCAACCGGGCCAGAGCCGTGACCAGCGCGGTCGCCTCCGACTGGTCCCGCCGCAACGCCGGGACCAGATGCACCGTCCGGTCGGTCGGAGTGTCGGCGGCCATCGCCGTCAACGTCGCATCCGGCCCCACCTCCAGGAACGTGGTCACCCCCAGGCCATGCAGCGTGGCCACCCCGTCGGCGAACCGCACCGCCTCCCGGACGTGCCGCACCCAGTACTCCGGACCCGCGATCTCCACCGGATCCGCGACCCGCCCGGTCAGATTCGACACGACCGGCACCCTCGGCACAGACCAACTCAGACCCGCGATGGCAGCCCGGAACCCGCCCAGCATCGGCTCCATCAACCGCGAATGAAACGCATGACTCACCGACAAGCGCTTAGCCCGCCAACCCCGCTCGGCGCACAGCTCCGCCACCCGATCCAGATCCGCCACCGGACCCGACAGCACCACCGAACGGGGACCGTTCACCGCCGCCACGTCGACACCATCGCCGACCAGCTCCCGCACCTCGGCCTCAGGCGC
>NZ_JBITJH010000047.1:0-11078 GCF_044459745.1 Micromonospora sp. NPDC050187 | reverse complement strand
CCACTTACCGGGACTCGCCGTGGCATACACCGTCGCACCCAAATGCTGCGCGAGCTGGATCGCCGCCATACCCACACCACCCGCACCCGAGTGGACCAGCACCGACTCACCCGCCCGCAGACCCGCCAGGTCACGCAGGGCGTAGTACGCGGTCAGGAACACCACCGGAACCGAGGCCGCCTCGACGAACGACCAGCCAGCAGGCACCCGCGCGATCCGCTCCCGCTGCGCCACCACCTGCGGACCGAAACCCGGCTCGAACAACCCGAACACCCGGTCACCGGGGACGAGACCCTCGACGTCCGGACCGACTTCGAGCACGACGCCCGCGCCCTCGCTGCCCATCACGGCGGCCGGGTCCGGGTACATGCCCAACGCCATGAGGACGTCACGGAAGTTCACGCCGGTGGCGCGCACCGCGATGCGGACCTCGCCGGGAGCCAGTTCGACCGGCGTGGTCGGGACGATCTCGACGCCGTCCAGGGTGCCGGGACGTACCGCGGCCACGTGCCACGGGCCGTCGGCCGGCGGGGTCAGCTCCGCGCCGGCCTGCCGGACGAGCCGGGGCACGAACACCCGGTCGCCCCGGATCGCGAGCTGCCCGCCGCTGGTGGACTGGTCCGCCGCGACGGCCGCCAGCACGCCGAGCGCCCGCGCGTCGATGGTCTCGTCGGTGTCGGCGAGCACGATGCGGTCCGGGTGTTCCGACTGTGCCGAGCGCAGCAGACCCCACACCGCCGCACCCGCCAGGTCGCCCACCCGCTCGTCGTCCTGTGCGGTCACCGCACCCCGGGTCGCCACCACCAGCCGGGTGTCAGCCAGTACGTCAGCCGTGAGCCACTCCTGCACCGTCGCCAGGACGTCGTCGACCAGGGTCCGTACCGCCTGCGGCACCGGGGCGTCGACCGCACCCCGCAGCGGCAGCAGAACCACCTCGGGCGGGGCGGCTCCCGCCGCCACGGCGGACACCATCTCCGCCACGTCGGCGTAGACGGGCGCAGCGGGAAGGTCGGCCACGGCGTGCGGGGTGCCCAGCAGGGCCCAGGCCGTCGGGGCGGTGTCCGGGGTGACGTCCTCGGTCTGCCAGGTCACCTCGAACAGCGACCGGGCGGCGGCGGCCGGGGTGGCGACCACACCGGTCAGCTCCCGCAGGACGAGGGAGTCCACCGACACCACCGGCGCACCCGACTCGTCCACCGCCACCAGACGCACACCCGAACCGGACCGGCTCAGCCGCACCCGCAGCACCCGCGCACCCGACGCATGCACCTGCACACCCTCGAACGCGAACGGCACCCGAGGACCCGAACCCGACCCCGCATCCAACAACCCGATCGGATGCAACGCCGCATCCAACAACGCCGGATGCACCCCGAACCCCGACACATCCGCCGACCCCTGCGGCAGAACCACCTCGGCGAACACCTCGCCGTCACCCGACCACACCCGACGCAACCCCTGGAACACCGGCCCGTACGACAGACCGTGTCCCACCAGCGCGTCGTACCAGCCGGTCAGGTCGGTCTCCGGGGCCGACGGGGGCCACGCGTCGATGGTCGGCTCGTCATCCGTGGTGGCCTCCAGCACACCCTCGGCGTGCCGGATCCACTCGGCGTCGGCATCGTCGTCGGGCTGCGAGTACACGGCGACGTCCCGTCCACCGGTCTCGACCGCACCGACGCGCACCTGCACGCGGACCCCACCGGAGGCCGGCAGGGACAGTGGCGCGGCGACCGTGAGGTCGCGTACCCGGGAGGCACCGATCTCGTCGCCGGCCCGCACGACCAGCTCCACCAGTGCGGTGCCCGGCACCAGCACCGAGCCCGACACCACGTGGTCGGCCAACCAGGGGTGGGTGGAGACCGACAACCGGCCGGTCAGCACCACCCCGTCGTCACCGGCGAGCCGGACGGCGGCACCCAGCAGCGGGTGCTCCGCCGCCGCGAGCCCGGCCCCCGACACGTCGCCCGTGCGCCAGGCCACCGCCTCGGGCCAGAACCGCTCCCGCTGGAACGCGTACGTCGGCAGGTCCACCCGGTTGCCACCGGAGCCGCCGGTCAGCGGGCTCCAGTCGACGGCGACCCCACCGACGTACGCCTCGGCAAGGGCCGCGAGCAGCGCGGACGCCTCGGTACGGCCCTTGCGCAGGGTCGGTACGACCACCGGGCCGGTGCCGTCGGCCGTGCCCTCGGCGAGGCAGTCCTGCGTCATGCCGGCGAGGACACCGTCCGGCCCGACCTCCAGGTAGGTGCCGACGTTGCGCTGCCGCAGGTAGCCGATGCCGTCGGCGAAGCGGACCGCCTCGCGGACGTGCCGCACCCAGTAGTCGGCGGTGCGGATCTCGTCGGCGTCGGCGAGCGCACCGGTCAGGTTCGACACCACCGGCAGCAGCGGCGCGCCGAAGGTCAGCCCTTCGACCACGGCCCGGAACCCGTCGAGCATCGGCTCCATCAGCGGGCTGTGGAAGGCGTGGCTCACCCGCAGCCGACGCGTCCGCGCACCGCGTTCCCGCCAGATCCGCTCCACCTCGTCGAGCGCCTCGACCGCACCGGAGACGACGACGGCCGACGGGCCGTTCACCGCCGCGACACCGACCCGGTCGGTCAGGCCCGCGAGGGTCTCCGCGACCTCGGATTCCGGTGCGGCCACCGCGAGCATGCCCCCGCCGGTCGGGAGGGCCTGCATCAGTCGGCCCCGGGCCGCCACCAGCACGCACGCGTCCGCCAGGGACAGCACCCCGGCCACGTGGGCGGCGGTGATCTCACCGACCGAGTGACCGCCGACGAAGTCGGGAACGATCCCGAACGACTCCACCAGACGGAACAGGGCCACCTCGACCGCGAACAGACCGGCCTGGGTGAACACGGTCTGGTCCAGCAGCTCCGCCTCCGGCGACCCTTCGGTGGCGAACAGGATGGGCTTCAGCGGCTGCGGCAGCAGCGCGTCCAGGTGACCGCAGACCTCGTCCAACGTGGCGGCGAACACCGGGAACATTCCGTACAGTTCCCGGCCCATGCCGGCGCGCTGCGCACCCTGACCGGAGAAGAGGACGGCGAGCCGGCCGGTGCGGGCCGTACCGCGCACCACGATGGAGGACGGCTGGTCGTCGACGATCGTGTCGAGGCCGGCGAGGAGACTCTGCCGGTCCCGGGGCAACAGCACCGCGCGATGCTCGAACGCGGAGCGTCCGGTGGCCAGCGCGTGGCCGAGGTCGGGCAGTCCGGTGTCGGGGTTCTCGGCCAGCCAGGCACGGAGCCGCTGCGCCTGCCCGCGCAGGGCCGGGCCGGTGCGGGCGGAGAGCACGCACGGGGTGGTCAGGTCACCGAGCACGGCAGGGGCCGGCGCGGCCGGCGTGGGCGTCGCCTCGGGGGCCTGCTCGAGGATGGTGTGGACGTTGGTGCCGGAGATGCCGAACGAGGAGACGGCGGCCCGGCGGGGCCGGTCCACCTGCGGCCAGGGGCGGGGCTCGGCGAGCAGTTCGACCGCGCCGGCCGTCCAGTCGACGTGCGGGGACGGCTCGGCCACGTGCAGGGTCGCCGGCAACCGCCCGTGACGCATCGCCATGACCATCTTGATCACACCGGCGACACCGGCCGCCGCCTGGGCGTGGCCGATGTTCGACTTGACCGAGCCGAGGAGCAGCGGGCGGTCCGCCGGCCGGTCCTGCCCGTACGTGGCGAGCAGGGCCTGTGCCTCGATCGGGTCACCGAGGGCGGTGCCGGTGCCGTGGGCCTCGACCGCGTCCACGTCGGCGGGAGCGAGCCGAGCATTGGCGAGAGCCTGGCGGATCACCCGCTGCTGCGACGGGCCGTTCGGGGCGGTGAGGCCGCTGCTCGCCCCGTCCTGGTTGACGGCGCTGCCCCGGACGACGGCGAGGATGCGCCGCCCGTTGCGCTGGGCGTCGGAGAGCCGTTCGAGCAGCAGCATGCCGACGCCCTCGGCGAAACCGGTGCCGTCGGCGCCCGCGCCGAACGCCTTGCACCGCCCGTCCGGCGACAGGCCACGCTGGCGGGAGAACTCGGCGAGCATGCCGGGGGTGGACATGACGCTGACGCCACCGGCGAGGGCGAGCCCACACTCGTTCTGCCGCAGCGCCTGCGCGGCCAGGTGCAGGGCGACCAGCGACGACGAGCAGGCGGTGTCGACGGTGACCGCCGGCCCCTCCAGCCCGAACAGGTACGAGATGCGCCCCGAGGCGACGCTGCCGGCGCTGCCGTTGCCGACGTACCCGTCGAGTTCGTCGGACGTGCCGAGCGCCTTGCCGGCGTAGTCGTGGTAGATCAGGCCGACGTAGACGCCGGTGCTGCTGCCCCGGGCGGTGAGCGGGTCGACGCCGGCCCGTTCGAAGGCCTCCCACGAGGTCTCCAGCAACAGCCGCTGCTGCGGGTCCATGGCCAGGGCCTCGCGCGGATTGATGCCGAAGAAGGCGGCGTCGAAGTCGGCGGCGTCGTAGAGGAAGCCGCCGTTGCGCGGGACGGCGGTGTCGTCCCCGGTGTCGGTCCGCAGGGCGGTGACGTCCCAGCCCCGGTCGGTGGGGAACGGCGCGATGACGTCGGCCCCGGCCGTGACCAGGTCCCATAGCTGCTCGGGGGTCTGCACGGCGCCGGGGAAGCGGCAGGCCATGCCGACGATGGCGATCGGTTCGTCGACGTCGGTGGTCGAGACCGCGGCCGGGGTCGGTGCCGGGGCGACCCGACCGCCGATCTCCCGGTCCAGGAAGTCGGCGAGCACGACGGGGGTCGGGTAGTCGAAGGCGACGGTCGCCGGCAGGCGCAGCCCGGTGGCCGAGGCCAGCCGGTTACGCAACTCGACCGAGGTCAGCGAGTCGAAGCCGATCTCCTTGAACGGCCGCAGCGGGTCGACGCTCTCCGCCGAACGGTGGCCGAGCACCGCCGCGACGCTGCCGGCGACCAGGTCGAGGAGTTGGCCGCGCCGTTCGACCGGGCTGAGCGCGGCGAGCCGCTCGGCCGTCGACAGCTCGACGGCACCACGGGCCGCCGAGCGCCGCCGGGTGCGGGGCTGGCGCACGAGGTCCCGCAGCAGCGCGGGCACCCGGTCCGCGTCCGGTCCGTCCGCGACCGCCGGCACCTTCATGAGGACGACGTGCGCGCCACCGTGCCGCTGCGCGGCGTCGAAGAGGGCGAGCCCCTCGGTGTCGGTGAGCGGGGCGCTGCCGGCGCGGATGGCCCGCCGGTGCTCGCTGGCGTCGAGGTGGGCGGTCATGCTGCTGGTGGTGGCCCAGAGTCCCCAGGCGAGGCTGGTCGCGGGCAGGCCCTGCGCCCGCCGCTGCTGGGCGAGGGCGTCGAGGAACGCGTTCGCCGCCGCGTAGTTGCCCTGACCGGGCGAACCGAGCGTCGCCGCGATCGACGAGAACACCACGAACGCCGACAGGTCCAGACCGGCCGTCGCCTCGTGCAGCACCCACGCGGCGTCGACCTTCGGACGCATGACGGTGGCCAGAGCGTCCGCGTCCAGGGACCCGATCGTGGCGTCGGCGATGACCCCCGCGCAGTGCACCACGGCGGTCAGCGGACGCGCCGCGTCCACCCCGGCGACCAGGGCGGCGGCCTGCTCCGGGTCGGCGACGTCCACCGACACCGTCGTCACGTCCGCCCCGGCACCGGTCAGCTCCGCGACCAGCGTCGCGTAGTCGCTGCCCTCGGCGGGCAGACTGCGCGAGGCCAGCAGCAGCCGACGGGACCGGCCCGTGGCGACCAGATGCCGGGCCACCACACCGGCGAGGGTGCCCGACGCACCCGTGATCAACGTCGTGCCGTCCGGGTCCAGCGGAGCGGGAACGGTGAGGACGACCTTGCCGACGTGCCGGGCCTGACTGATGTGCCGCAACGCCTGCCGCGCCTGCCGCACGTCCCACACCCGAACCGGCAACGGCCGCAACGCACCCCGCTCGAAGAGAGCGAGCAGCTCGGACAGCATCTGCCCGATCCGCTCCCCGCCGGCCTGGTTGAGTTCGAACGCCTGGTAGGTCACGCCCGGGTGCTGCCCGGCGACGAGTTCGGGATCGCGGACGTCGGTCTTGCCCATCTCCACGAACCGACCACCACGCGGCAACAACCGCAACGACGCGTCCACGAACTCACCGGCCAGGGCGTCCAGGACCACATCCACACCCGCGCCACCCGACGCGGCCCGGAACACGCCCTCGAACTCCGTGGTCCGCGACGACGCGATCCGCTCCTCGGCGACACCCAACTCCCGCAACGTCCCCCACTTACCGGGACTCGCCGTGGCATACACCGTCGCACCCAAATGCTGCGCGAGCTGGATCGCCGCCATACCCACACCACCCGCACCCGAGTGGACCAGCACCGACTCACCCGCCCGCAGACCCGCCAGGTCACGCAGGGCGTAGTACGCAGTCAGGAACACCACCGGAACCGAGGCCGCCTCGACGAACGACCAGCCAGCAGGCACCCGCGCGATCCGCTCCCGCTGCGCCACCACCTGCGGACCGAAACCCGGCTCGAACAACCCGAACACCCGGTCACCGGGCACCAGATCGGTCACCTCCGGACCGACCTCCAGCACCACCCCCGCACCCTCACTGCCCAGGACCGCAGTGGAATCCGGATACATGCCCAACGCGATCAGCACGTCACGGAAGTTCACGCCGGTGGCGCGCACCGCGACGCGTACCTGACCGGCCGCCAGGGGCAGGTCGGTGCCGACGACCAGGTCGACGCCGTCGACCGTCCCCGGCTCCACCGCGGCGAGATGCCAGAGATCGGTGGACGGGACGAGCCGGTCGGTGCCGGGTCGGACGACCCGGGGTACGAACACGGTGCCGCCCCGGAACGCGAGCTGCCCACCGGTCGGGGCCGGGTCGCCGGCCACCGACGCGAGCAGGGCCACCATGTCGACGTCGGGTCCACGGTCGAGGTCGGCCAGGACGATCCGGCCCGGATGCTCCGACTGCGCCGAACGCAGCAGACCCCACACGGCGGCCCCGGCCAGGTCACCGGCCCGGTCGCCCGGTCGGATCGCCAGGGCGTCGCGGGTGAGCACCACCAGCCGGGAGTCGGCGAGCGCGTCGGCGGCGAGCCATGCCTGCACGGTGGTCAGGACGTCCGTCGTCAGCGCCCGCACCGCCGCCGGCACCGGGACGTCGGCGGCCGCTGCCGGCACCGGCAGCATCAGCACCTCCGGCGGGGTTCCGCCCGCCTCGACGGCGGCCAGCAGCGCCGCCACGTCCGCGTACGCCGGAACCCCGGGCAGGTCGACGGGGAGCGGGGCGGCGTCGGCCGCCAGGACCGCCCAGCCGGAGACGTCCCCGGCCGGCGTGATCTCCTCCGCCTGCCAGGAGACCTCGAACAGGGAACGGTCGACGGCACCCGGGGTGGAGACGGCACCCATCTCCCGCAGCACGAGCGAGTCCACCGACACCACCGGCGCACCCGACTCGTCCACCGCCACCAGACGCACACCGGCACCGGACCGGCTCAGCCGCACCCGCAGCACACGGGCCCCGGAGGCGTGCACCTGCACACCCTCGAACGCGAACGGCACCCGGGGACCGGACGTCCCGTCCCCCGACAGCAGCAGACCGATCGGATGCAACGCCGCGTCGAGCAGCGCCGGGTGCACCCCGAAGCCGGACACGTCCGTCACCCCGTCGGCCAGGGCGACCTCGGCGTGCACCTCGTCGTCACCGGACCACACCCGGCGCAGGCCCTGGAACACCGGCCCGTACGACAGGCCGTGTCCGGCGAGCGTGTCGTACCAGCCGGTGAGATCGGTCTCCGGGCCGGCCGGCGGCCACGTGGTGAGGCCGGGTTCCTCGTCGACGGCCGCTTCCAGCACACCTTCGGCGTGCCGGATCCACTCGGCGTCGACATCGTCGAGCTGTGAGTAGACCGCCACGTCCCGAGCCCCGGCGTCGTCGGCGTCGCCGACCCGCACCTGCACCCGGACCGCGCCGGAGGCCGGCAACGACAACGGAGCGGCGACCGTCAGCTCCCGAACCCGCGACGCGCCCACCTCGTCACCGGCCCGCACCACCAGTTCCACCAGCGCCGTGCCCGGCACCAGCACCGCACCCGACACCACGTGGTCGGCCAGCCAGGCGTGCGTCGACACCGACAGGCGACCGGTCAGCACCACCCCGTCGTCACCGGCGAGCCGCACCGCCGCGCCGAGCAGCGGATGGCCGGGGGCGGCAAGGCCGGCCCCCGACACGTCACCGGCCCGCCAGGACGCCACCTCGGGCCAGAACCGTTCCCGCTGGAACGCATAGGTCGGCAGATCCACCCGCGTCGCGCCGGAGGCGGCGAAGACGGTGGCCCAGTCGACCGGCACGCCGGCCACGTGCAGGCCGCCGAGCCCGGCGAGGATCTCGCGGGGGCCGTTCTCGTCGCGGCGCAGGGAGCCAACCACGATGCCGGGCTGTCCGGCTGCGGAGGGCTGGTCCGCCGGGTCGGCGGTGGCCCGGTCGAGCGCGTCCTGCACCACCACCTTGAGGACGGGGTGCGGGCTGACCTCCACGAACGTCCGGTATCCGGCGGCGATCAGCGCGTCGACGACGGGAGCGAGGCGGACCGGCTCGCGCAGGTTGCGGTACCAGTATTCGGCGTCCAGTTCCGTGGTGTCGACCAGATCACCCGTGACGGTGGAGTGGAAGGCCACCTCGGTCGGGTGGGACACGATCGTGCCGAGCGCGGCGGCCAGGTCCTCGCGGACCGCCTCGACGTGACCGCAGTGGGAGGCGTAGTCGACGGCGATCTGCCGGGCCCGGATGCCACGCTCCGCGCAGGTGGCGAGCAGCTCGGCGACGGACGTGGCGTCGCCGGAGACGACGGTGACGCTGGCCCCGTTCAACGCCGCGACGGAGAGGGTGTCCGCCCAGGGCGCGATGAGCTGCGCGGTGTCGGCGGCGGAGAGCGGCACGGAGACCATGCCGCCGAGTCCGGAGATGGCGAGCAGGCCCCGGCTGCGGGCCACGACCAGCCGCATCGCGTCGGGCAGGGTGAGCGCGCCCGCCGCGCAGGCGGCGGCGATCTCGCCCTGCGAATGGCCGATGACCGCGTCCGGCCGGACGCCACAGGCCTTCCACACCTCGGCGAGGGAGACCATGACGGAGAAGAGCAGCGGCTGGACGACGTCGACGCGGTCCATCGCCGGGGCGTCCGGGGCACCGCGCAGGACGTCCTCGATCGACCAGTCGACCAGTCGGGACAGCTCCGCCGCGCACTCCCCCATCCGCCGCCGGAAGACCGGCGAGGACTCCAGGAGGTCGAGGGCCATGCCCGCCCACTGGGAGCCCTGGCCGGGGAAGACGAAGACGACCTTGGGCGTACCGTCGCCGACGCTGGCGCGGTGGTCCGCCTCGACCAGCGTGGTGAGCCCGGCCAGCGCGTCGTCGCGGTCGGCGGCGACCACCACCTGCCGGTACGCATGGTGGGCGCGGCCGGTGGCGAGCGAGTAGCCGAGGTCGACCAGGTCGAGGTCCGGCCGCTCGGCGAGGTGGCCGCGGATCCGCGCCGCCTGGTCGCGCAGCGCGCGGGCGCTGCGGGCCGAGACGGCCAGCGGTACGGCGTCGGCGCCGACCAGCCCGGGCAGCGCGGTGGGGCGTTCGGGGCGTGCCGGGGTGTCGGCCGGGGCCTGCTCGATGATGGCGTGGGCGTTGGTGCCGCTGATGCCGAACGACGACACCGCCGCCCGACGCGGCCGGCCGGTCTGCGGCCAGGGCGTCGGTTCGGTGGCCAGGGTGACGGCCCCGGTGCTCCAGTCGACGTGCGGGGACGGCTCGTCCACGTGCAGGGTCGGCGGCACCAGCCCGTGCCGCATGGCGAGGACCATCTTGATGACACCCGCCACACCGGCGGCGGCCTGCGTGTGACCGATGTTCGACTTGATCGACCCCAGCAGCAACGGCTCGGCACGATCCTGCCCATAGGTGGCAAGAAGCGCCTGCGCCTCGATCGGGTCACCCAGCGTGGTGCCCGTGCCGTGCGCCTCCACCGCGTCCACATCCGCCACGGTCAGCCGGGCGTTCGCCAGGGCCTGCCGGATCACCCGCTGCTGCGACGGACCATTCGGCGCGGTCAACCCGTTCGACGCACCATCCTGGTTGACCGCCGTGCCCCGCAGCACGGCGAGGACCCGGTGCCCCCGCCGCCGGGCGTCGGAGAGGCGTTCCACGAGCAGCATGCCCACGCCCTCACCCCAGCCGGTGCCGTCCGCACCCCCGGCGAACGCCTTGCACCGCCCGTCCGGAGCCAGGCCGCCCTGCCGGGAGAACTCGGAGAACATGCCCGGGGCGGCCATCAGCGCCACGCCACCGGCGAGGGCCATCTCGCACTCGCCGGAGCGCAGCGCCTGGGCGGCCAGGTGCAGGGCGACCAGCGACGACGAACACGCCGTGTCGACGGTGACCGCCGGGCCCTCCAGACCGAACGTGTACGCGACCCGGCCGGAGGCGACGCTCCCGGCGGTGCCGGTCAACAGGTGACCTTCGAGCCCTTCGAGGCCGTCGCTGCCGCTGGCGGCGTAACCGGAGGAGGCGGCACCGATGAAGACACCGGTGATGGTGCCGTGGCCGCTGGTCGGGTCGATTCCGGCGTGCTCGAACGCCTCCCACGAGGTCTCCAGCAGCAACCGCTGCTGCGGGTCCATGGCCAGGGCCTCACGGGGCGAGATGCCGAAGAAGCCGGGGTCGAACGCGGCGGCGTCGTACAGGAAGCCGCCCTGCCGGGTCGTCGACGTGCCCGCCCGGTCCGCGTCCGGGCCGTAGAGGGCGTCCAGGTCCCAGCCCCGGTCGGTGGGAAACCCGCCGATCGCGTCCCCACCGGAGGCGACCAGAGTCCACAACTGTTCGGGAGTCGCCACTCCGCCCGGGTAGCGGCAGGCCATGCCGATGATGGCGATGGGCTCGTCGGAGGCGGCCGGGCCGGCGGTCGGGGCGAGGGTCCGGTCGCCGCCCGTGGTCTGGTCGAGCCGTTCGTGCAGGTGCTCGGCGAGGCGGGTCGGGGTCGGGTAGTCGAAGACGAGGGTCGCAGTCAGTCGCAGCCCGGTCGCCGAGGCCAGCCGGTTACGCAGCTCCACCGAGGTCAACGAGTCGA
>NZ_JBITJH010000046.1:0-13505 GCF_044459745.1 Micromonospora sp. NPDC050187 | reverse complement strand
CAGCCGGCCGTCGAACACCGGCACCCGACCCACCAGACCGGCCGCCATCCGCGCCGACTGCGCACCCTGACCCGGAAACACGAACACCGGACCGGTGCCCGCGCCGGCCGCCGGTCCCGTGACGACGTTCCCGGCGGGCTGGCCGGACGCCAGCGCGTCCAGACCGGCGAGCAGTTCGTCGAGGCTCGCGCCGACGACCACGGCCCGCTGGTCGAAGGTCGATCGGGTGGTGGACAGCGACCAGCCCACCGCCGCCGGGTCCACCGCGTCCTGCTTCCGCAGGTGAGCGGCGAGGCGGGTGGCCTGGTCGGCGAGGGCCGGGGCGGTCCGCGCGGAAACCGGCCAGACCGTCACGTCCGAGCCGATCAGGCCCGGGGCCGGGGTGGCGTCGGTGGTGGGCTTCCCGCCGACCGGCTCGTCGACCTGCTCGATGATCACGTGCGCGTTCGTGCCGGACATTCCGAACGACGACACCGCCGCCCGACGCGGCCGATCCACCACCGGCCACGCACGCGCCTCGGTCACCAACTCCACCGCACCCGCCGACCAATCGATATGCGGCGACGGCTCATCCACATGCAAACTGGCCGGCACCACACCGTGCCGCATCGCCTGCACCACCTTGATCACACCCGCCACACCCGCAGCCGCCTGCGCATGCCCGATGTTCGACTTGATCGACCCCAACAACAACGGCCGATCCCCCGGACGGCCCTGCCCGTACGTCGCCAGCAACGCCTGCGCCTCGATCGGGTCACCCAGCGTCGTACCCGTACCGTGCGCCTCCACCACGTCCACGTCGGTGACGGTCAGCCGGGCGTTGGCCAGCGCCGCCCGAATCACCCGCTGCTGGGACGGACCGTTCGGGGCGGTCAGCCCGTTCGACGCGCCGTCCTGGTTCACCGCACTGCCCCGCACGACGGCGAGGATCCGGTGGCCGTTGCGACGCGCGTCGGAGAGGCGCTCGACCAGCAGCATGCCGACACCCTCGGACCAGCCGGTCCCGTCCGCCGACGCGGCGAACGACTTGCACCGACCGTCGGCGGCCAGGCCCTGCTGGCGGGAGAACTCGGCGAACGTGCCGGGGGTGGCCATCACGGTCACGCCGCCGGCCAGGGCGAGGTCGCACTCGCCGCGCCGCAGCGCCTCACCGGCCAGGTGCAGGGCGACCAGCGACGACGAGCAGGCGGTGTCCACGGTGACCGCCGGCCCCTCCAGCCCCAGGGTGTACGCCACCCGGCCGGAGATGATGCTGTGCGCGGCCCCGGTCATCAAGTAGCCCTCTGTGCCCTCCGGCACCTCGGTCAGCCCGGTGCCGTATCCGGAGGTGGACGCGCCGACGAAGACGCCGGTGCGGCTCCCCTTCAGGGTGCCGGGTTCGACCCCGGCGCGCTCGAGGACCTCCCAGGACGCCTCCAGGGTGAGCCGCTGTTGGGGATCCATGGCCAGGGCCTCGCGGGGCGAGATGCCGAAGAAGGCCGGGTCGAAGTCGGTGACGTCGTACAGGAAGCCGCCGGCCGGGGCGTAGCCGCTCTCCGGGGTGGGGGTGGCCCAGCCCCGGTCGGTGGGGAAGTCCCCGATGGCGTCGACGCCCTCGGTGACCAGCCGCCACAGCTCCTCCGGTCCCCGGGCGTCGCCAGGGTACCGGCAGGCCATGCCGACGATGGCGATCGGCTCGTCCAGGGCGGCGGTGACGGCCACCTCGGTGGAGGTGGCGCGGTCGGCACCGAAAACGGTCTCCCGCAGGTGCCGGGCCAGCCCGGCGGGGGTGGGGTGGTCGAAGACCAGGGTGGACGGCAGCCGCAGCCCGGTCGCCTCGTTGAGCTTGGTCCGGAAGTCCACCGCCGTCAGCGAGTCGAAGCCGAGGTCCTTGAAGGGGCGCCCCCGCAGGTCGTCGGGGGTGGCGTGGCCGAGCACCCGGGCGGTCTGCTCGTTGACCAGGCGGAGCAGTTCCCGCTCCTGTTCGGCCTCGTCCAGGTCGGCCAGGTGGCGCAGCGCGTCACCGACGGTGGTCGGTGCGGCGGCGGCGACCGCCTCGGCCTCCACAAGAGCCCGCACCTGGGGCAGCTCCGAGAGCAGCGGGCTGGGCCGGGTGAGGGTGAACGCCGGGTGGAAGCGGCTCCAGTCGACGTCGGCGACGGTGACGCCGGGGGTGGGCCGCCGCACCGCGCGGTCGAGCGCGACGAGGGCCCGCTGCGGGTCGATGGTGGGCAGGCCCATCCGGTCGAGCTGCTCGGTGGCGGTGTTCTTGGCGGCCATGCCGTCGACGCCGCCCCACGCCGTCCAGGCCACGGCGGTGGCGGCCAGCCCCCGGTCGCGGCGGTTGACGGCGAGCGCGTCGAGCAGCGAGTTGCCGGCGCCGTACGCGCTCTGCCCGGCGCTGCCCCACGTCCCGGAGACCGACGAGAAGAGCAGGAACGCGGCGAGCGGCCGGTCGGCGAGGCACTCGTCGAGGTGCAGCGCGCCGAGCACCTTGCCGGCGACGACGTGGGAGAACTCGTCGAGGCTGGTGCCGGTGAGCGGGGTGAGCTGGTCGGTGCCGGCCGCGTGCACCACCACGGTCAGGTCGGGCAGCGCATCCAGCAGCGCGGCGACGGCCGACCGGTCGGTCATGTCGCAGGCTGCGGCGGTGACCCGCCCGTCGGTACCGTACTCGTCGAGGAGACCGGCGAGGCCCGGGGTGGCAGCACCCCGACGACCCACCAGGACGACCCGGCGGGCCCCCCGGTCGAGCAGCCAGCGGGTGACGTGCCCGCCGAGTGCGCCCGTACCGCCGGTGACCAGGACGGTGCCGTCGGCCCACCAGTCGGCGGCGGGCCGGTCCGGGGCGGCGGCCGGGACGAGCCGGCGCCCCCAGACGCCACCGGAGCGGACCGCGACCTGGTCCTCGCCGCTACCGCCGGCGAGGACGGCGGCGAGGCGGCGCAGCACGGCCGCGTCGACGGCGGCCGGCACGTCGACCAGGCCACCCCAGCGGTGCGGCTGTTCGGCGGCGGCGGCCCGGCCGAGACCCCAGACCAGGTTCTGCAGCGGGTGGTCCAGCCGGTCGGCGGGACCGGCCTTGACCGCGCCGCTGGTGACGCACCAGACGGGGGCGTCGAGATCGAGGTCGGTGAGCGCCTGGACCAGCACGAGGGTGGTGCCGGCGGCGACGGTGGTGCCGGGGTGGGCGGGCAGCAGCTCGTCCTGGCCGGCGACGAGGTGCAGCACCCCGGCGACGGGCTGGTCCCCGACGGTGGCGCGCAGGCGGTCGGCGAGCGCCGCCCGGTCCAGGTCGTCGGCACCGACGCGGAGCACGGCCGGCTCGTCGCCGCCACCCCGGAGCAGGTCGGCCAGGTCGTCGGCCCAGCCGGGCGCGGCGTCGACCGGCAGCACCAGCAGCCAGCGTCCCGCCGGCCGGTCCCCCTCGGTGACCGGCACCGGCTTCCAGGTCACCTGGTACGACCAGTCGTCGGCGACCGCGTGGTCCTGCCGGTTACGCCGCCAATTGGCGAGGACGGGCAGCGCGGGCAGCAGGGTCCGTACCGGGTCCTCGTCGCCGGTCGGGTCGCCGCCGAACTGGTCGCGCAGGGCGTCGACGTCGGCCTGTTCGACCGCCGCCCAGAAGGCGGCGTCCACGGTGGAGACCTCGCCGGCCGGGGCGGCCGGGGGCGGCTCGGGCCAGAACCGCTCGCGGTGGAACGCGTACCGGGGCAGCGCGACCCGGCGGGGGTCGGCGCCGGTGAAGAGGTGCCGCCAGCCGACCGGCACCCCGGCGGCGTGCAGGTCGGCGAGCGCGGTGAGCAGGGACGCCGGTTCGGGGCGGTCCCGCCGCAGCAGCGCCACGGCGGCCGTCGGGTCGTCGAGCATCTCCCGGGTCAGGGCGGTCAGCACGCCGCTCGGCCCGACCTCGAGGAACGTGCCGACCCCGAGGTCACGCAGCCGGCCCACGCCGTCGGCGAAGCGCACGGCCTCGCGGACGTGTCGCACCCAGTAGCCCGGGGTGCGGATCTCGTCGGCGTCGGCGAGCGTCCCGGTCAGGTTGGAGACGATCGGCAGGGTGGGGGCGTTCAGCTCCAACCGGTCCAGCACGGCGGCGAACGCGGCGAGCATGGGCTCCATGAGCGGGCTGTGGAAGGCGTGGCTGACCCGCAGCCGCCGGGTGCGGACCTCCCGGTCGGTGAAGACCCGCTCCACCTCGGCGACCGCGTCGCCCGTGCCGGAGACGACCACGGCGGCGGGGCCGTTGACGGCGGCGACCCCGACCGGGCCGGCGACGTCGGCGAGGACCGCCTCGACCTCGTCGCGCCCGGCGGCGACGGAGAGCATCGCCCCGCCGGCGGGCAGGTCCTGCATGAGCCGGCCCCGGGCGGCCACCAACGCGGCGGCGTCGGCCAGGGAGAACACCCCGGCGACGTGGGCGGCGACGACCTCCCCGATCGAGTGGCCGATCAGCACGTCGGGGGTGACCTGCCAGGACTCCAGCAGCCGGTAGAGCGCCACCTCGACGGCGAAGAGCCCGGCCTGGGTGTAGAGGGTCTGGTCGAGCAGGTCGGCCGGCTCGGTGCCCGGCTCGGCGGCGAGCACCGGGCCGAGCGGGCGGGGCAGGTGCGGGTCGAGCGCGGCGCAGACCTCGGCGAGCGCGCGGGCGAACACCGGGAAGGTCGCGGCGAGTTCCCGACCCATGCCGGGACGTTGGGCGCCCTGCCCGGAGAAGAGGAACGCGAGCTGCCCGGCCCGGGGGCCGGTGCCGACAACGGGACCGGACGCGGTGTCGCCGGCGGCGAGGGCCCGCAGGTCGCGCAGGAGGTCGGCGGGGCTGGCGGCGAGGATCACGGCCCGGTGTTCCAGGGCGGTGCGGGTGGTGACCGACGACCAGCCGACATCGACCAGTCCGGCGTGGGCGTCGGTGTCGAGCCAGGCGGCCCACTGTCCGGCCTGGGCGGCGAGCCCGGCGTGGTCGCGGGCGGAGAGGAGTACGGGCACCAGCCCGGCGGCGGTCACCGGCGCGGGGTCCGTCACGGTCACCGGCGCGGTCGACGGCGCGTCGGGCGTCTCCTGCGGGGTGGTGGCGTCCGGGGTCTCCGCCGGGGGCTCTTCGATGATCACGTGGGCGTTGGTGCCGCTCATGCCGAACGAGGAGACACCGGCACGCCGGGGCTGCTCCCCCGCCGGCCAGGGCTGCGCCTCGGTGAGCAGCGACACCGCGCCGGCGGTCCAGTCCACGTGCGGAGTGGGCTCGTCGACGTTCAGGGTGGCCGGCAGCGTGCCGTGCCGCAGGGCCATCACCATCTTGATCACCCCGGCGACGCCGGCCGCCGCCTGGGTGTGGCCGATGTTCGACTTCACCGAGCCCAGCCAGAGCGGCCGGTCGGCGGGGCGGCCCTGTCCGTACGTGGCGAGCAGGGCGGTGGCCTCGATCGGGTCGCCGAGGCTGGTGCCGGTGCCGTGCGCCTCGACGGCGTCCACGTCGGCCGGGGTGAGCCGGGCGCTGGCCAGGGCCTTGAGCACGACCCGCTGCTGGGATGGCCCGTTGGGGGCGGTCAGGCCGTTGGACGCGCCGTCCTGGTTGACGGCGCTGCCGCGCACCACGGCGAGCACGGGGTGACCGTTGCGACGGGCGTCGGAGAGGCGCTCGACGAGCAGGACGGCGACGCCCTCGCCCCAGGCGGTGCCGTCGGCGGCCCCGGCGAACGCCTTGATCCGGCCGTCGGCGGCGAGGCCGCGCTGCCGGGAGAATCCGACGAAGGCGGCCGGGGTGGACATGATCGTGGCGCCGCCGGCCAGCGCGAGGGAGCACTCGCCCTGCCGCAGCGCGTGGCAGGCCAGGTGCAGCGCGACCAGCGAGGACGAGCAGGCGGTGTCGACCGAGACGGCGGGTCCCTCGATGCCGAGCACGTACGAGATCCGGCCGGAGACGACGCTGGCGGCGGTGCCGGTGAGGACGTACCCCTCGACGCCGGGCGGAGGTGCCTGGAGCAGCGCCGCGTAGTCCTGGCCGGTGGTGCTGGCGAAGACGCCGACCTGGTGGCCGCGGAGCGTGGCCGGGTCGATGCCGGCGTGCTCGAACGCCTCCCAGGAGGTCTCCAGGAGCAGCCGCTGCTGCGGGTCCATCCCCAGCGCCTCGCGGGGGGAGATGCCGAAGAAACCGGCGTCGAACTCGGTGGCCGAGTCGAGGAACCCACCCTGCCCGACGTACGAGGTGCCGGGGTGGTCCGGGTCGGGGTGGATCAACCGGTCCAGGTCCCAGCCCCGGTCGGTGGGGAAGTCGGAGATGGCGTCGTCGCCGGCAGCGACCAGCCGCCACAGGTCCTCCGGGGAGCGCACCCCGCCCGGGAACCGGCAGCCGATGCCGACGATGGCGATGGGCTCCCGGTGGGCCGCCTCCAGTTCGCCGAGTTTCCTCTTCGTCTGGTGGAGGTCCGCGGTCACCCATTTCAGGTATTCCCGGAGAGTGTCTTCAGTCGCCATCAGTGCCACCTTTTCGAGCCGGATGAACCAGGCGACCCAATACCATCCACCGACGCCTCAAGCCGCGTTACCACAGCCAATTCAGCCCGACCACGAATTGCAGATAATCAACAGCGTCGAAGCGCCGACCACGCCCTACTTACCGGAGGAAGGTATTGGTCGGCCGGCGACGGTCACAACCCCTAGGCTGCCCCTACGGCCGCCCCTAACGCAGACGGCCACCGGACCGTCCCCAGACTGGCCGGGGGCGGCCCGACCGGGGGCCGTCGCGGCGGCCCGGCGGAGCCGGTCGCGGTGGCCGGGACAGCCACCGCGACCCGCTTGGCCGACGCCTGTCGACAATGACCGGCGACGGCTTTAGAAAACGCCGCCGACATTGCCGCCGGGGCCGCCGAGCTCCCGGTGGATGAAATCGAACAACTCGGCGTCGCTGGCCCCGTCGAGGGTGGGCGCCGCCGGTGCCTCGACCGGGGTGCCCCGGTCGTCGCCCCAGCGGGCGAGGAATGCCTGCATCTGCACCAGCAGCTTCTGCCGGGTCAGCGGATCCGGTGCGCTGGCGGCGAACAGGCCGTCCAGTTTCTCCAGTTCCGACAGCAGGCCGGCGGTGGCCGCGCCCCCGTCCTCCACCAGCAGGGTGCGCAGGTGGCGGGCGAGCGCCAGCGGGGTCGGGTAGTCGAACACCACGCTGGCCGGCAGGGTGGCCCCGGTGGCTGCCCGGAGCCGGTTGCGCAACTCCACCGCGGTCATCGAGTCGAAGCCGACCTCCCGGAACGCACGGGCCGGGCCGAGGTCCCCGGTGCCGGGGTGGCCGAGCACCGCCGCCGCCTGGGTGGACACCAGCTCGACCAGGACGCCGTCCCGTTCCACGTCCGACAGGGACCGGAGCCGCTCGCGCAGCGCCTCCGCCGCCCCGTCGTCCGCCGGCTCCCCGCTGTGCAGGTCGCGCAGCGCGTCCCGCGCCTCGGGGATCTCGGCGAACAGTGGCCGGGCCCGGACGGCGGCGACCGCCGGCACGAACCGGTCCCACCGCACGTCGGCGACCACGACCTGGGTGCCGTCGACGGCGGCCTGCCGCAGCGCGGCGGTGGCCAGATCCGGTGCCATGCCGGGCAGGCCGCGCCGGCTCAGCTGTTCCAGGTCGGCGTCGGTGAGACCGTCGGCCCAGGGCCCGAACGCCACCGACGTCGCCGGCAACCCGGCCTGCCGTCGGTTCGCCGCGATGACCTGGAGGAGGGCGTCACCGGCCGCCTGTCCGGCCCGCCCGCCCGAGCCCCACACCCCGGAGGTGGAGGAGCAGAGCACCAGCGCCCCGAGGGTCTGGTTCTCCGGTTCGTCGGCGTACCGGGGAATGTCGCCGACGGTGGCGACCAGGTCGGCGGCGAGGCCCGCGAGGGTCAGCTCCGCCAGCGGCACGGTGCCGGTGTCCGCCGGCACGTGCAGCAACGCGGTCACCGGGCGGCCGTCGGCGGCGAGCTGTTCCATCCGGTCGGTCAGCTTCCCGCCGGCCGGCTGGTCCAGCGGCACCACGGCCACGCCCTGCCGTTCCAGCCAGCCGGTGGCGTGCCGGGCGACCACGCCCGCTCCGCCGGTGACCAGGACGGTGCCCTGCGGCGTCCAGCCGCTGCCCGTACCACCGGCCGGGCCGGTGTCGCGGACCAGCCGCCGGGCGTACGCCCCCGAGGCGCGGACGGCGAGCTGGTCCTCCCCCTCGACGTTGGTCAGCGCGGCGACCAGCGCGGCACCGAAGTCCCCGGTCATCGTGCCGGGCAGGTCGACGAGGCCGCCGACGTGCCGGGGGTGTTCCAGGGCGGTGGTCAGGCCGAGGCCCCAGCTGGTGGCCTGCCACGGCCGGCTGGCCGGCTCGTCGTCGGTGGCGACCGCGCCGGTCGTGGCGAGCCACAGCGGCACCGGCGCGTCGACCTCCCGGCCGACGTGTGCCTGGAGCAGCAGCAGGTTCGCCGCGAGCCCGGACGGCAGGGCGTCCTGACCCGGGTGCGGTGCCTCGTCCAGGGCGAGCAGGGAGAGCAGCCCGGTCGGCTGGTGCTCGGCGCAGGCCCGGAACAGGTCGGCGGCGAGTCCGTCCCGGTCGACGGTGGACGGGTCCACCGTGAGCACGTGCACCGTGGACCCAACGGCGCGCAGCGCGTCCACGATCGTCCCGGCCGCCTGCCGTCGCGGGGCGACGACCAGCCAGGTGCCCGGCTGGCCGGCGGTGAGCCGCTGGGGCCGCCAGGTGACCCGGTACCGCCAGCCGCCGATCGTGCCGTCGGTGTGCTGCCGGCGTCGCCACGAGTCCAGTTCCGGCAGCAGGTCCTTCAGCGGCTGGTTGGCGTCGATGCCGAGCCGGTCCAGGTCGCCGTCGGTGACCGCCCGCCAGAACTCGGTGTCGGCTTGGTCCGTGCCGCCGGTCAGCGGCCTGGTGAGGGTGGGCCAGTACCGCTGCGGCTGGAACGCGTACGTGGGCAGTTCCGGCAGGTCACGCGGCGCGGGGCGGGGGCCGGCGAGCGGCGTCAGCACCGCCGCCCAGTCGACGTCCCGGCCGCTGGCGTACCGGGCGGCCACGGCGGTGAGCAGCGCCGTCACCTCCGGCACGCCGGTCCGCTGGGTCGCCAAAGCCGTGGCGTCGTCGGGGAGCAGGTCGGCGTTCATGGCGGTGAGCACGGCACCGGGGCCGACCTCCACGAACGTGTCGACGCCCGCCTCCCGCAGGGCGCGCACCCCGTCGGCGTACCGGACGGCCTCGCGGACGTGCCGCACCCAGTACTCCGGAGTCCGGATCTCCTCCGGGCCGGCGAGCGCGCCGGTCAGGTTCGACACCACCGGCACCAACGGCGCCCGGAACGTCAACCCCGCCAACACCGCCCGGAACCCGTCGAGCATCGGCTCCATCAACGGACTGTGGAACCCGTGACTCACCGTCAAACGACGCGTCCGCACACCCCGCTCCCGCCAGACACGCTCCACCTCGTCCAGCGCCTCGACCGCGCCCGACACCACGACCGCCGACGGACCATTCACGGCGGCGATCCCGACCCGGTCGGTCAAACCGGTGAGCGTCTCCGCCACCTCGGACTCCGACGCCGCCACCGCCAACATGCCACCACCAGCCGGCAACGCCTGCATCAACCGACCCCGCGCCGCCACCAACGCACACGCGTCCGCCAACGACAGCACCCCGGCCACATACGCAGCCGTGATCTCACCGACCGAGTGACCACCCACAAAGTCCGGCACCACACCGAACGACTCCACCAGACGGAACAACGCCACCTCGACCGCAAACAACCCGGCCTGCGTGAACACCGTCTGATCCAGCAGCTCAGCCTCGGCCGTGCCCGTGTCCGCGAACAGCACCTCGCGCAGCGGCTGCGGCAGCAGCGGATCCAGATACCCGCACACCTCGTCCAACGCACCCGCGAACACCGGGAACGCCCCGTACAACTCCCGACCCATCCCGGCACGCTGCGCACCCTGACCGGAGAAGAGGACGGCGGTGCCGCCCGTCGTGGCCGGAACGGCCGGGACGAGCGCGGGGTGCTCGCCGCCGGTGGCGAGGGCACGCAGCGCTCCCAGTCGGGTCTCCGGGTCGGCGGCGACGACCACCGCCCGCTGGGCCAGGTGGGCCCGTCCCTCGACCAGGGCCCAGGCCACCGTCCCCGCGTCGGGTCGATCCTCCGCGCCGTCATCGGGGCCACCGAACCGCCGGGCCAGCCGGTCGGCCTGGTCCCGGAGCCCGGTCGTCGTCGCGGCGGAGACCGGCCACGGCAGCACCTCGACGCCGGTCGCCGACCGGTCGGCGGCGTCCGTGGTCACCGACCGGTCGGCCCCGTCGGCGGTCGACGGTCCGTCGATCGGGTCTGCGGCCGGTGCCTGTTCGAGGATCACGTGGGCGTTGGTGCCGCTGATGCCGAACGACGAGACGCCGGCCCGGCGGAGGCGGCCGTCGGCCTCCCACGGGCGCGCCTCGGTGAGCAGCGCCAGCGGTCCCGACGCCCAGTCCACGTGCGGGGACGGCTCGTCGACGTGCAGGGTCGCCGGGAGCGTTCCGTGCCGCAGCGCGAGCACCATCTTGATCAGACTGGCCACGCCCGCCGCAGCCTGGGTGTGGCCGATGTTCGACTTCACCGAGCCCAGCCAGAGCGGCCGGTCGGCGGGGCGGTCCGGCCCGTACGCGGCCATCAGTGCCTGCGCCTCGATGGGGTCGCCGAGGGTGGTGCCGGTGCCATGCGCCTCGATGGCGTCGATGTCGCCCGGGGTGAGCCCGGCGTTGACCAGGGCCTGCCGGATGACCCGCTGCTGCGCCGGCCCGTTCGGAGCGGTCAGCCCGTTCGACGCTCCGTCCTGGTTGACGGCGCTGCCCCGGACGACGGCGAGGATCCGCCGGCCCTCCCGTCGCGCGTCGGAGAGCCGTTGCAGCAGCAGGACGCCGACGCCCTCACCCCAGCCGGTGCCGTCGGCGCTCGCGGCGAACGCCTTGACCCGCCCGTCGGCGGCGAGGCCGCGCTGCCGGGAGAACTCCAGGAACGCCCCCGGCGTCGACATCACGGTCACGCCGCCGGCCAGGGCGAGGTCACACTCGCCGGAGCGCAGCGCCTGGGCGGCCAGGTGCAGGGCGACCAGCGACGACGAGCAGGCAGTGTCGACGGTGACCGCCGGCCCGTGCAGCCCGAACGAGTACGCCAGCCGACCGGAGACCACCGACGCACCGTTGCCGGTGGCCTGGTAGCCCTCCACCTCGGACCGGGCACCCAGCAGCAGGGTCGCGTAGTCCTGCCCGTTGGTGCCCATGAACACACCGGTGGCGGAGCCCCGGACCCGCTGCGGGTCGACACCGGCCCGCTCGAACGCCTCCCAGGTGGTGTGCAGCAGCAACCGCTGCTGCGGGTCCATCGCGAGGGCCTCCCGGGGGTTGATTCCGAAGAACGCCGCGTCGAAGTCGGCCACGTCGTCGAGGAAGGCCCCACTGCGGGCGTAGCTGGTGCCCACCCGCTCCGGGTCGGAGTCGAATAGGGCGTCGAGGTCCCAGCCCCGGTCGGTGGGCATCGGTGTCACCGCGTCCACCCCTTCGACCAGCAGCTGCCACAGTTCCTGCGGCGAGGACACCCCGCCGGGGAAGCGGCAGGCCATCGACACGATGGCGATCGGCTCGTCGGCTGCCGGCCGGACCACGGCCACGCCGGCCGCCGGGCCGTCACCGGCCACGCCGACCACCAGTTCGGTACGGAGGAAGTGGGCCAGTTCCGCCGCCGACGGGTGGTCGAAGACCACGGTCGACGGCAGGGTCAGCCCGGTCGCCCGGCCCAGCCGGTCGCGCAGCTGCACGGCGGCGAGGGAGTCGAAGCCGAGTTCCCGGAACGCCCGCCCGGCCGGCACCTGGTCGACGGAGCTGTGCCCGAGCACCGCCGCCGCCTCCGCGCGGACCAGGTCGACCAGGAGGGTCTCCTGCCCGCCGGCCGGCAGCGCGGCGAGTCGGGTCCGCAGCCCCTCGGTGGCGGCGTCGGTCTCCGGCCGTTCCGGTTCCACCGCGACGGCCGGGGCGACCCGGTCGAAGAGGTGGCTCGGCCGGGCCGCGGTGAACGCCGCGACGAACCGGGACCAGTCCACGTCGGCGATGACCGGCGCCGCCTCGGAGGCGTTCACCCACCGGCCCAGCGCCGCGACGGCGGCGTCGGGCGCGAGCGGGGTGAAGCCCCGGCGACGCAGGCCCTCGGCGGTCTCCCCGGCCGCCATGCCGTCCTCCGCCCACGGCCCGTAGGCGAGGGCGGTGGCGGGCAGACCGGCGGCCCGGCGGGCGGCGACGAGGGCGTCGAGCAGGGCGTTCCCGGCCGCGTAGCCGGCCTGCCCGCCGCCGCCCCAGACACCGGCCACCGAGGAGAAGACGACGAACGCGTCGAGGTCCCGGTCGCGGCAGGCGGTGTCCAGGTGCAGGGCACCGAGCACCTTGCCGGCCAGCGTCGCCGACAGGTCGGCGTCGGTCAGCTCGTACGCCGGGGTGGTCCCGCCGGACGCGCCGGCGGTGTGCACGACGGCGGTGAGCGCCGGCAGCCCGGCGACCAGGTCGGTGACCGCGCCAGCGTCGGCGACGTCACAGGCGACCACCCGGACGGTGCCGTGCGCGGCCAGCTCGTCGACCAGATCGGCCGCGCCCGGGGCGTCCGGACCACGCCGGGAGGCGAGCACCACCTCGGCGGCACCGTTGACCAGCAACCAGCGGGCCACCCGTCGGCCCAGCGCACCCGTACCACCGGTGACCAGCACCGTGCCCGAGGGCCGCCAGCCCGTCCCGGCCGGTGGCGCGGCCGGCACCAGCCGGCGACCGAAGACACCGTTGCGGCGGACGGCCACCTGGTCCAGGGTGCCGTCGGCGAGCACCGCGACGAGCGCGGCGCGGGTGGTCCGGTCGGCGCGGGCCGGCAGGTCGACCAGACCGCCCCAGCGGTCCGGCTGTTCCAGCGCGACGGCACGACCGAGGCCCCAGGTCAGCGCTGCCCACTGGTCGCCGGGTTGTCCACCCGGTTCGACCGGCATGGCGGCCCGGCTGAGCGCCCACACCCGGCCCGGCAGGTTGGCGTCGGTCAGCGCCTGAACGAGGGTGAGCAGCACCGCCGTGCCGGCGGGTACGCCCGGCGCGTGCGGGAGCGACCGGTCCTGCCGGGGCAGGACGCACAGCACACCCGCCCAGCCGTCGGCACCGGTACGGCGCAGCCGCTCGCCCAGCTCCGCCCGGCCGAGGGTCGGCGCGACGGTCAGGGTGTCGACCCGCGCACCGGCGACGGTGAGCGTCTTCGCGACGCCCGCGTCGGTGTCCGCGCCCACGGTGACCACGAGCCATCGCCCGGACAGCCCGGCCGCCGGGGCCAGCCGCACCGGCTCCCAGCCGATCCGGTACGACCATCCGTCCAGGCTGGTGTCCCGGGTCCGGGCCTGACGCCAGGAGGTGAGGGCGGGCAGGGCCGGGGTGAGGGCGTCCACCGCGTCCGCCCCGATCTGCTCGGCGAGGACGGTCAGGTCACCACCCTCGACGGCAGCCCAGAACTCCGCGTCCCCGGTGTCCA
>NZ_JBITJH010000045.1:0-15807 GCF_044459745.1 Micromonospora sp. NPDC050187 | reverse complement strand
GCCGGGTCCAGACCGGCGGACTCGAACGTCTCCCACGACGCCTCCAGCAGCAACCGCTGCTGCGGATCCATCGCCACCGCCTCGCGCGGCGAGATCCCGAAGAACGCCGGGTCGAACTCGGCCGCCCCGGTGAGGAAGCCGCCGTGCCGGGCGTACGAGGTGCCCGGGTGGTCGGGGTCCGGGTGGAACAGGGACTCCAGGTCCCAGCCCCGGTCGGTCGGGAACTCGCCGATGCCCTCACCGCCGCCCGCCAGCAACTCCCACAACTGGTCCGGGGTGTCCACCCCGCCCGGGTAACGGCACGCCATACCGACGATCGCGATCGGCTCGTCGACAGCAGCGGAGGCGACCACCTCCGTACGGGCGCCCACCGCGCCGGTGAGTTGCTCGTACACGTACCCGGCCAGAGCAGCCGGCGTCGGATAGTCGAACACCAACGTCGACCCCAGCCGCAGACCCGTCGCCGCGTTCACCCGATTCCGCAGATCCACCGCCGTCAACGAGTCGAAACCCAACTCACGGAACGCCCGATCCGCCGGCACCGACTCCGCACCACCATGCCCCAACACCTGCGCCACCAGACCACGCACCAACACGTCCACCTGGGCACGGGCCTCGTCGGCAGTGAGTGTGGCGAGGCGCTGCGCCCAGCCGCCGGCCGCGCCGCCGCCGACCTGGCGGCGGGTGGTCACGGTACCGACGAGGGCACGCAGCATCGGCGGTACGCCGGTGGCGGTGGCCGCCGCGCGCAGGGCCGGCACGTCGACGACGGCGGGGACGAGCGCGGGGGTGTCGGTGGCGACGGCCGCGTCGAACAGCGCGACGCCGACGGGCCCGGTGATCAGGCCGAGGCCGGCGCGGGTGACCCGGGAACGGTCGGCGGCGCTGAGGGTGGCCGCCATACCGTCGGTGTCCCACATGCCCCAGGCGAGGGAGTGCGCGGGCAGGCCGTGTCCCCGGCGGTGGCCGGCGAGGGCGTCGAGGAAGCTGTTGGCTGCCGCGTACGCGCCCTGGCCGGGTGAGCCGAGAACCCCGGCGATGGAGGAGAACGTGACGAACAGGTCGAGGTCCAGGTCGGCGGTGGCCTCGTGCAGCCACCAGCCGGCGTCGACCTTGGGTGCGAGCACCCGGGCGAGCCGGTCGGGGTCGATGCCGGTGACGACGGCGTCGTCGAGGACACCGGCGGTGTGCACCACACCGGCGAGCCTTCCGGCCTCGGTGACCTTTCCGACGAGGGCGCGAACGGCGTCCCGGTCGGTGACGTCGCAGGCGAACACGTGGGCCCGGGCACCGAGGCCGGTCAGCTCGGCGATCAGTTCCGCCGCGGCGGGAGCGTCGGGCCCGCGCCGGCTGACCAGGGCGAGGGAGTCCACGCCCCATTCGGTGACGAGGTGCCGGGCGAGCAGGGCGCCGAGGGCTCCGGTGCCGCCGGTGACCAGGACGGTGCCGCCGCGCAGTCGCGGAATGTCCGAGGGTGGGGTGTCGGCGCGTACCAGGCGGGGGGTGAGGGCCGCGTCGCCACGGACCGCGAGCTGCGCCACGGTCGGGTCGGCGGCGGCGAGCAGCGCGACGGCCGACGCGTCGAGGTCCCGGTCGAGGTCGGCCAGGACGATCCGGCCGGGGTGCTCGGACTGGGCGGAGCGCACCAGGCCCCACACGGCCGCGCCGACCAGCTCGTCGACCGGGTCGACGTCGACGGCCCGCACCGCACCCCGGGTGACGACCGCGAGTCGGGTGTCGGCGAGGTCGTCGGCGGCCAGCCATGCCTGTACCACGCCGAGCACGTCGACGGTCGTGGCCCGGACCACGGCCGGCAGGTCCTCCGCCGGCAGGTCGGCCGGCGCGGCGGGCACCGGCAGCAGGACCAGCGGGGGTACGTCGCCGCTGGCGACCAGCTCGGCGACTCCCGGGTACGCGGGAACGCCGGGGAGTGCCGGTGTGGACGCGCCCAGCAGGGCGGACCGGGGTGCCTCGACGGGGTCGGTCGGGTCGGCCTGCCAGGCGACCTGGAACAGCGACCGGGCGGCGAGGGTGGCCGCCGACGGGTCGACGCTGGTCATCTCGCGCAGGACGACCGAGTCGACGGAGACGACCGGACGGTCGGTGTCGTCGACGGCGAGCAGTCGCACGCCGCCGCCGACCCGGGTGAGCCGGACCCGCAGGGTGTCCGCGCCGACGGCGTGCACCTGGACGCCGGTGAACGCGAACGGCGCCTTCGGGCCGCTGGTCCCGTCGCCCGGCAGCAGGGCGGTCGGGTGCAGGGCGGTGTCGAGCAGGGCGGGGTGCACGCCGAAACCGGCGCTGCCGTCGGGGGTGGTGGGGAGGGCGACGTCGGCGTAGACGGTGTCGTCGCCGGCCGTCCAGGCCCGCCGCAGGCCCTGGAACACCGGCCCGTAGGTCATGCCGTGGCCGGCGAGTGCCTCGTACCAGCCGTCGAGGTCGACCTCGACGGCGTTGGTCGGGGGCCACGCGCCGAGGCCGGCGTCGTCGCTGGGGTCGACGGCGGTGAGCACGCCCTCGGCGTGCCGCACCCAGTCGCCGTCCGGGTCGTTGTCGGGCTGGGAGTGGATGGTGACGGCACGCCAACCGGTGTGGTCGCGCGGGCCGACCCGGACCTGGACGCGGACCGCGCCCTGGGCGGGGAGGACGAGCGGGGCGGCGATGGTCAGCTCCCCCACCCGGCAGGGACCGAACTCGTCGCCGGCCCGCAGCACCAGCTCGACCAGGGCCGTGCCGGGGACGACCACCGCGCCGGCCACCACGTGGTCGGCCAGCCAGGGCTGGGCGGCGACGGAGAGCCGGCCGGTGAGCACGGCGGCGTCCTCGCCGGCCAGCCGGATGGCGGCGGCGAGCAGCGGGTGCCCGGCGGCACCGAGGCCGGCGACGGAGACGTCCGAGGACCGGCCGGCGGGGCGCAGCCAGTAGCGTTCCGGCGCGAAGGCGTACGTGGGCAGGTCGGCCCGGGTGGCGCCGGTGCCGGCGAAGATCGGCGTCCAGTCGACCGGGCCACCGGCGGTGAACAGTTCGGCCAGTCCGGTCAGCAGGGCGTGTGGCTCGGCGCGGTCGCGGCGCTGGGTGGGCACGGCGAGGACGCCGTGGGCATCCCCGGTGAGGGTCTCGCGGACCAGGGCGGTGAGCACCGCGCCGGGTCCGATCTCGACGAACGTGTCGACTCCGGCGGCCCGCAGCGCGGTGATCCCGTCGGCGAACCGGACCGCCTCGCGGACGTGCCGCACCCAGTAGTCCGGGGTGCGCAGTTCGTCGGCGTCGGCGAGCGCGCCGGTCAGGTTCGACACCACCGGCACCAGCGGCGCGGCGAAGCTCAGCCCCGCCAGGACGCCACGGAACTCGTCGAGCATCGGCTCCATCAACGGGCTGTGGAAGGCGTGACTGACGGCCAGCCGGCGGGTGCGCACACCCCGGCCCTGCCAGACGCGCTCCACCTCGTCCAGCGCGTCGACCGCACCGGACACGACGACCGCTTCCGGACCGTTGACGGCGGCGATCCCGAGTCGGTCGGTCCGTCCGGTCAGCGTCTCCGCCACCTCGGCCTCCGGCGCGGCCACCGCCAGCATCCCGCCGCCTGCCGGCAGCGCCTGCATCAGCCGGCCCCGGGCGGCGACGAGGGCACAGGCGTGCTCCAGGGACAGCACCCCGGCCACGTGCGTCGCCGTGATCTCGCCGACCGAGTGGCCGCCCACGAAGTCGGGCAGCACACCGAACGACTCCACCAGGCGGAACAGCGCCACCTCGACCGCGAACAGACCGGCCTGGGTGAACACCGTCTGGTCCAGCAGTTCCGCCTCGGGCGTGCCCGCCTCGGCGTGAAGGACAGACCGCAACGGCTGCGGCAGCAGTGGGTCCAGATGGCCGCACACCTCGTCCAACGCGGCGGCGAACACCGGGAACGCGGCATACAGGTCCCGGCCCATGCCGGCGCGCTGCGCGCCCTGACCGGAGAAGAGCAGCGCGACGGGACCCCGGTCGGTGGCCCGGCCGGTGACCACCGCGTCGGTGGGTTCACCGGCGGCGAGCGCGGCCAGCCCGGTGGTCAGGTCGGCGTGGTCGGCGGCGAACAGCACCGCGCGGTGTTCCAGCGCGGTACGGGCGGTCAGCGACGTCCAGCCGATGTCGACGAGTCGGGGCGGGTCGCCCGCGTCGAGGCGGTCGGCCCAGTGCCGGGCCTGGCGGGTCAGTGCGCCCTCACCCCGGGCGGAGAGCAGCACCGGCACCAGTGACGGCGTGCTGGGCTCGACGAGTTCGCCCTCCACCACCTCGGCCGGCGGCTGCTCGATGATGATGTGCGCGTTGGTGCCGCTGACGCCGAAGGAGGAGACCGCCGCCCGGCGCGGACGGCCGGTCTCCGGCCACGGCCGGGCCTCGGTGAGCAGTTCGACCGCGCCGGCCGACCAGTCGACGTGCGGGGTGGGCTCGTCCACGTGCAGGGTGCGGGGCAGCACGCCGTGCCGCAGCGCCTGCACCATCTTGATCACACCGGCCACCCCGGCGGCGGCCTGGGTGTGCCCGATGTTCGACTTGATCGACCCCAGCCACAGCGGCCGGTCGGCGGGCCGGTCCTGCCCGTACGTGGCGAGCAGCGCCTGCGCCTCGATCGGGTCGCCGAGGGTCGTCGCGGTGCCGTGTGCCTCGACCGCGTCGACGTCGGCGGTGCTGAGTCCGGCGCTGGCGAGGGCCTGCCGGATGACGCGTTGCTGCGAGGGGCCGTTCGGCGCGGTCAGCCCGTTCGACGCGCCGTCCTGGTTGACGGCGCTGCCGCGCACCACGGCGAGGACGCGGTGACCGTGGCGCTGCGCGTCGGAGAGTCGCTCGACGAGGAGCACGCCGACGCCCTCGCCCCAGCCGGTGCCGTCGGCGGCGGCGGCGAAGGACCGGCACCGCCCGTCGGCGGAGAGGCCGCCCTGCCGGGTGAACTCCACGAACGCCCCGGGGGTGACCATCACGTTCACGCCGCCGGCGACCGCCAGGTCACACTCGCCCTGCCGCAGCGACTGCACGGCCAGGTGCAGGGCGACCAGCGACGACGAGCAGGCGGTGTCGACGGTGACCGCCGGGCCCTCGAGGCCGAACGTGTACGCCACCCGGCCGGAGATGACGCTGTGCGCGCCGCCGGTGAGCCGGTAGCCGTCCAGGCCGGGGGTCTCGTCGCCGGTGCCGTAGCCGGTGGGGGACGCGCCGACGAACACTCCGGTGGGGGTGCCGTGCAGCCGGTCGGGGGCGACGCCGGCCTGCTCGAACGCCTCCCAGGTGGCCTCCAGCAGCAGCCGCTGCTGCGGGTCCATGGCCAGGGCCTCGCGGGGCGAGATGCCGAAGAAGTCCGGGTCGAAGTCGGTGGCCCGGTCGATGAACCCGCCGTGGCGGGTGGCGGAGCGGCCGGGGGCTTCGGGGTCGTCGGCGAGGAGCCGGTCGAGGTCCCAGTGCCGGTCGGTGCGGAACTCGGTGATGCCGTCGCGTCCCGAGGCGACGAGTTCCCACAGCCCGTCGGGGTCGCTGACGCCGCCCGGGTAGCGGCAGCTCATCCCGACGATGGCGATGGGCTCGTCGGCGCTGTCCCGGCCGGCGTTGGGAGCCGGTGTGCCGGCGGGGGCGGGTTCGGCGTCGTCGTCCAGGCGCAGCAGGGACGCCAGGTGCCCGGCGAGGGCGGCCGGGTTCGGGTAGTCGAAGATCAGCGTGGTGGGCAGGGCCAGGCCGGTCGCGGCGGTGATCTGGTTGCGCAGCTCCACCGCGGTCAGCGAGTCGAACCCCAGCTCCTTGAACGCCCGCTTCGGGCTGACCGCGTCGGTGCCGGCGTGGCCGAGGACGGCGGCGGCGTGGTCGCGGACCAGGTCGGTGAGGTGCCGGTCCCGTTCGGCGCGGGTGAGGCCGGTCAGCCGTCCGCGCAGCGCGGCGGCGTGGTCGGTGGTCTCGTCGGCCGGGCCGGCGGTCAGCGCCTCGCGGGCCTCGGCGATGTCGTCGAGCAGCGGGCGTGGCCGGGCCGAGGCGTAGGCGGGCGCGAAGGTGGCCCAGTCGACGTCGGCGACGACGAGGCAGGTCTCGCCGTGCTCGACGGCGCGGCGCAGGGCGAGCAGCGCGGCGGCCGGCTGCATCGGGTTGAGGCCACGCCGGCTGAGCAGCCGCTGCGCCTCCTCGGTGGTGGCCATGCCGCCCTCGGCCCACGCGCCCCAGGAGATGGAGGTGGCGGCGAGACCCCGGGCACGGCGCTGCTCGGCGAGCGCGTCGAGGTAGGCGTTGGCGGCGGCGTACGCGCCCTGCCCACCGCTGCCCCACACGCCGGAGATGGAGGCGAAGGTGACGAAGGCGTCGAGCTGCCGGTCGCCGAGGAACTCGTCGAGGTAGGCGGCACCGGCGACCTTGCCGGCCATGACGTGGTCGAACACGCCGAGGTCGGTGTCGACCAGCGCGGTGAGCCGGGTGATCCCGGCGGCGTGCAGCACGGCGGTCAGCGGGGCGACCTCGTCCAGCCCGGCGACCAGTGCGGCGACCTGGTCGCGGTCGGCCATGTCGCAGGCGGCCACGGTGACCCGTACGCCGGTGGCGGTCAGTTCGTCGACCAACTCCCGGGCGCCCGTCGCGTCGAGGCCGCGCCGGCTGGTGAGGACCAGGTGCTCGGCGCCGTTGGCGGCGAGCCAGCGGGCGGCCTGCGCGCCGATCGCGCCGGTGCCGCCGGTGACGAGGACGGTGCCGTGGGGCTGCCACGGGGTGACCTGCCCGGCGGGGCGCGCACCGGTACGGGCGAGCCGGCGGACGAAGGTGCCGTATGGGCGGACGGCGAACTGGTCCTCGTCGTCGTCGGTGGTCAGGATGCGGGCGACCTCGGCCCAGGTCGTGGCGTCCGGGTCGGCGGGCAGGTCGACCAGGCCGCCCCAGCGGGTCGGGTGTTCCAGGCCGACCACCCGGGCGAGGCCCCAGAGCGCGTGCTGGGCGGCGCTGACCACCGGTTCGGCCGGGTCGGTGCCGACACCGCCGGAGGTGAGGCACCACAGCGGGGCGGGCAGGTCGGCGTCGGAGAGGGCCTGTACGAGCCGGGTGGTGGCGACCAGCCCGGTGGGGATGCCGGGGTGGCCGGGGTGCTCCGCGTCGGTCAGGCCGAGCAGGGAGAGCACCCCGGCCAGCGGGGTGGCCCGGTGCGCGGCGAGTGCCCCGGCGAGCGCGTGCCGGTCGACGGCGGCGGGGTCGACGTGGACCCGGTGGACCGCCGGTCCGTCGGCGGCGGCGAGCCCGTCCACCCAGCCGTCGAGGGTGGGGTCGCCGGCCGGGAGGACCACGAGCAGGTCACCGGGGACGCTGGTCGGGTTGCTCTGGCCGATGGGCTTCCACACCACCCGGTACGACCAGCCGTCCAGCACCGCCCGCTGCAACCGGGCCTTACGCCAGGACGACAGCACGGGCAGCGCCGGGGCGAGCACCTCCAGGTCGGCCGGGTCGCCGTCGAGCTGGGCGGCGAGCGCGGCCACGTCGGCGCGTTCCACCGCCGACCAGAACTCCACGTCGACCACGTCCGGGCTGACCGGCCCGGTGCCGGCGGAAGTGCTCCGTTCGGTCCAGTAGTGCTGCCGCTGGAAGGCGTAGGTGGGCAGGTCGGTGAGGATCCCGGTGGCGGGGAGAACCCGCCGGTGGTCCACCGACAGACCGTGGGCGTGGGCGGCGGCGATGCTGGTCAGCATCCGTACGGCCGCGTCCTCGCCCCGGCGGAGGGTGGCCAGGACCTGCCCGGGGATCCCGGTGTCGTCGAGGATCGTGGTGAGGGGCATGCTCAGCACCGGGTGCACGGAGACCTCGACGAAGTCGGTGAACCCCGCGTCGAGGGCGGTCCGCACGGCGGTGTCGAACAGCACGGTGCGGCGCAGGTTCTCCGCCCAGTAGTCGGCGTCCAGCTCGGTGCCGTCGATCCAGGTGCCGGTGACGGTGGAGAGGATCCGGACCTGGCCGGCGCTCGGCGTCAGCCCGGCCAGTTCGGTGCGCATCCGCTCGGCGGCGGCGTACACCAGCGGACAGTGCGAGGCGTAGTCGATGTTGATGGCGCGGGCCCGGATGCCGTCGGCGGTGCAGGATGCGACGAGGTCGGCGACCTGGTCGTGCGGGCCGGAGACGGTGACCGCGCGGGGGCCGTTGACCACCGCGATGTCGACTCCGTCGGGGAGCCGTCGGGTGGCCTCGTCGGCGGAGAGGTCGAGGGCGGCCATGGTGCCGGGCTCGGCGAGGTCGGCGACGGCCCGCAGCCGCACCGCGAGCAGCTTCACCGAGTCGGCGAGGGTCAGCACCCCGGCGACGTGCGCGGCGACGACCTCGCTCTGCGAGTGGCCGATGACGGCCTGCGGGGTCATCCCGGCGGCCCGCCACACCCGGGCCAGGCTGACGGTGAGCGCGAACAGGATCGGCTGGACGATCTCGTGGCGGCCCAGCCAGGACTCGTCGTCGCCGGTCAGGTGGGCGACGATGTCGAGGTCGAACCAGCGGTCGAACTCGGCCTGACACTCGGCGAGCGCCTCGTCGAAGACCGGGCAGGCCCCGATCAGGCTGGCCGCCATCCCCAGGTGGTGCCCGCCGTAGCCGGGGAACACCCAGATCGGGCCCTCGGCCGGCTCGCCGGCCACGGCGGTGACCAGGGACCCGGCGGGTCGGCCCTCGGCGAGGGCGTCCAGGCCGGCGAGGAGCTGTGCCGGTTCCGCGCCGACGACGGCCGCCCGGTGTTCGAACACCGACCGGGTGGTGACCAGCGACCAGGCCACCCGGGCCGGGTCGAGGTCCTCGCGGGAGCGGACGTACCGGGCGAGCCGGGCGGCCTGCTCACGCAGGGCCGGCGCGGACCGGGCGGAGAGCGTCCACACGGTGGTGGGCGTGGTGAGCAGGCCGGGCTGCGCCGGTTCCGGTTCCGGGGCGGGGGCCGGTGCGGCATGTTCGAGGATGACGTGGGCGTTGGTGCCGGAAATGCCGAACGACGACACGGCGGCCCGTCGCGGGCGGTCCGCCGCCGGCCAGTCGCGGGCCTCGGTCAGCAGCGACACCGCCCCGGCGGTCCAGTCGATGTGCGGGGACGGCGCGTCCACGTGCAGGGTGGCCGGCAGCCGCCCGTGCCGCATCGCCATGACCATCTTGATGATCCCGGCGACGCCGGCGGCCGACTGGCTGTGCCCGAAGTTCGACTTGATCGACCCGAGCCAGAGCGGGTCGCCGCCGTCGCGTTCCTGCCCGTACGTGGCGAGCAGCGCCTGCGCCTCGATCGGGTCGCCGAGGGTGGTGCCGGTGCCGTGCGCCTCCACGGCGTCCACGTCGGCGGGTGTGAGCCGGGCGTTGCTCAGCGCCTGCCGGATGACCCGCTGCTGCGCGGGGCCGTTCGGGGCGGTGAGCCCGTTGGACGCACCGTCCTGGTTGATCGCGGAGCCGCGCACCACGGCGAGGATCCGGTGGCCGTTGCGCTGGGCGTCGGAGAGCCGCTCGACGAGGAGCAGACCGACGCCCTCGGCCCAGCCGGTGCCGTCGGCGGACGCGGCGAACGCCTTGCACCGCCCGTCGGAGGAGAGACCGCGCTGCCGGGAGAAGCCGACGAACGCGCTGGGGGTGGCCATCACGGTCACGCCACCGGCCAGGGCCAGGTCGAACTCCCCGGCGCGCAGCGCCTGACAGGCCAGGTGCAGGGCGACCAGTGACGACGAGCAGGCGGTGTCGACGGTGACCGCCGGCCCCTCCAGCCCGAGCGCGTACGCGATCCGGCCGGAGACGACGCTGCTGACGGTGCCGGTGAGCAGGTAGCCCTCGTCGGCGCCGTCCGCGCCGCCGTCCGCCCCGACGCCGTAGCCGTTGGCGGTGGTGCCGACGAAGACGCCGACCTTCTGACCGCGCACGCCGGACGGGGCGATGCCGGCGCTCTCGAACGCCTCCCACGACGTCTCCAGCAGCAGCCGCTGCTGCGGGTCCATGGCCTGGGCCTCACGGGGGCTGATGCCGAAGAAGTCGGCGTCGAAGGAGGCCGCGTCGTACAGGAACCCGCCCTGCTGGGTGCTGGAGCGGCCAGCCCGCTCGCCGGTCGGGTCGTACAGGTTGTCCAGGTCCCAGCCCCGGTCGGCGGGGAACCCGCCGATGGCGTCCCCGCCGGAGGCCACCAGGTCCCACAGCTCGTCGGGGTTGGACACCCCGCCCGGGTAGCGGCAGGACATCGCCACGATGGCGATGGGTTCCCGGGCGGCGGCGGTCAGCTGCTGGTTGAGCTGCTTGAGCCGGCTGGTCTCCTTGAGCGAAGCCCGAAGCGCCTCGACGACCTTATCTGCAGACGTGGACATCAGTTACTCCGTACGTGGGACAAGGGTCAGGACTCGGAGCCGTCGAGCGCCAGCCTGATGAGGGTGTCGGCGTCCATCTCGTCGATGTCGACGCCCTCGTCGGTGGAGGCGTGGTCGGTGTCGTCGCCGTCGGCGAGGGTGAGCAGCAGGTCCAGCAGTCCGGCCTCGCGGATGCGGGCCAGCGGAATGGTGGCCAGGGCCTGCCGCACCGCCGTCTCCGCCGGGTCGGCCGTCTCCTCCCGCTGCGTCTCGGGAACCAGCTCGGTGAGCAGGTGCCCGGCGACGGTGGCCGGGTCGGGGTAGTCGAAGACCAGCGTGGTCGGCAGGGACAGGCCGGTGACCCGGGTGAGCCGGTTGCGCAGCTCGACGGCGGTCAGCGAGTCGAAGCCGAGTTCCTTGAACGCCCGCCTCGGCTTGACCAGCTCGGGACCGGTGTGGCCGAGCACGGCCGCCGCCTCGGCGCGGACCAGGTCGGTCAGGTGCCGGTCCCGCTCGTCGCCGGGCAGGGCGAGCAGCCGCTCACGCAGCGACCGGCCGCCGTCGGCCGACGTGTCCTCGGCCGGGGTGGCCTGGCGGGCTTCCGGCAGGTCGGCCAGGAGCGGACGCGGGCCGGCCGACTCGTACGCCGGAGCGAACGTCGCCCAGTCCACGTCGACCACGGTCAGGCAGGTGCGGCCACGGCCGACGGCCACCCGCAGGGCGTGCACCGCGTCGTCCGGGGCCATCGCCCGCAGCCCACGCCGGGCCAGTTCCCGCTGGGCGTCGTCGGTGGCCATGCCGCCGTCGGCCCACGGCCCCCACGCCACCGAGGTGGCGGCGAGGCCCCGGGCGCGTCGCCGCTCGGCCAGCGCGTCGAGGTACGCGTTGCCGGCCGCGTAGCCGGCCTGCCCGCCGCTGCCCCACACCCCGGCGATCGAGGCGAAGAGGACGAACGCGTCGAGCGGCCGGTCACCGAGCAGCTCGTCGAGGTGCACCGCCCCGGCGATCTTGCCGGCCATCACCCCGGCCAGCCGGTCCAGGTCGGTGTCGACCAGCGGGACCACGTCGTTGAGCCCGGCCGCGTGCACCACCGCGGTCAACGGCGCCGGGTCGTCGTCGATCCGGGCGAGCAGCGCGGCCACCGCGTCCCGGTCGGCCACGTCGCAGGCCGCCACGGTCACCCGGGCCCCGAGGGCGGTCAGCTCGTCCCGCAGCTCCGCAGCGCCGGGGGCCGCATCGCCGCGGCGGCTGGTCAGCACCAGGTGCGCCGCGCCGCTACCGGCCGCCCAGCGGGCCACGTGCGCGCCGAGCGCGCCGGTGCCGCCGGTGACCAGCACGGTGCCGGAGGGCTGCCAACGCTCGGCCGCCGCCGGGTCGGCAGGGGTGGCCCGGGTCAGCCGGCGCGCGTACACGCCGGCCGGTCGGACCGCGAGCTGGTCCTCGTTCCCGGCGGCGGTGAGCGCCGCCGCCAGCCGGTCCGGGGCGACGTCCCGCTCGGGCAGGTCCAGCAGACCCACCCGCAGCTGCGGCAGTTCGAGGCCGGCGACCCGGCCCATGCCCCACAGGGCACCCTGGGCGGCGCTCCGCGCCGGGTCGGCGTCGCCGGTGCCGACGGCACCCCGGGTGACACACCACAGCGGGACGGCCGCTCCGGCGTCGTGCAGGGCCTGCGCGAGCAGCAGGGTCGCGGCGACGCCGGCCGGCACGGCCGGTTGCTTCGGGTGCGGGCCGCCGGCCAGGCCGAGCAGGGAGACCACACCGGTGACCGGCCCGTCGGCCAGCGCGGTGGTCAACCGGCGGGTCAGGCCGCCCCGGTTGGCGGTGGCCGGGTCGACGACCAGTCGCCGGACATCCCCACCGGCGGCGGTCAGCGCGGCGCCGACCTGCTCCCCCGCCGGGTCGCCGTCGGGACCGACGAGCAGCCAGCCGCCGGTCGTCGTCGGCTGGTCACCCAGGTCGATCCGCCGCCATCCCACCTGGTACGACCAGCCGTTCACCGCCGCGTCGCGGGTCCGGGCCCGACGCCAGGAGGTGAGGGCGGGCAGGGCCGGAGCGAGGGCGTCCACCGCGTCCGCCCCGATCTGCTCGGCGAGGACGGTCAGGTCACCACCCTCGACGGCAGCCCAGAACTCCGCGTCCCCGGTGTCCACGACCGGGGTCTGCCGCCGGTTCGCCGGCTCGGGCCAGAACCGCTGGTGCTGGAACGCGTACGTCGGCAGGTCCACCCGCCCGGCACCCGCACGGGTGAACCACGGCTCCCACCGGACCGGCAGGCCGTGCACGTGCAGGTCACCCAGGGCGGCCACCAGCCCGGTCGCCTCGGCGCGGTCCCGCCGCTGGACGGCCACGGCGAGCACGTCCTCGTCGCCGGGGAGCACGTCGACGGCCATCGCGGTCAGCACACTCTGCGGCCCGATCTCCAGGAACGTGTCCACGCCCGCCTTGCGGAGCACCGTGACCCCGTCCGCGAAGCGGACGGTCTCCCGCACGTGGCGGACCCAGTAGTCCGGGTCGTGGAACTCGTCGGCGTCGGCGAGCGCGCCGGTCAGGTTCGACACGACCGGCAGCAGTGGCGCGGCGAACGTCAGCCCCTCGACCACCGCCCGGAACTCATCGAGCATCGGCTCCATCAGCGGACTGTGGAACGCGTGACTCACCGTCAACCGACGCGTCCGCGCACCCCGCTCCCGCCAGACCCGTTCCACCTCGTCGAGAGCGTCGGCCGCACCGGAGACGACCACGGCGTTCGGGCCGTTCACCGCGGCGATCCCGACCCGGTCGGTCAGGCCGACGAGCGTCTCGGCGACCGCCTCCTCGGACGCGGCCACCGCGAGCATCCCACCACCGGCCGGCAGCGCCTGCATCAACCGACCCCGCGCCGCCACGAGGGCACACGCGTCCGCCAGCGACAGCACACCGGCCACATACGCGGCGGTGATCTCACCGACCGAGTGCCCGCCGACGAAGTCGGGAACGATCCCGAAGGACTCGACCAACCGGAACAGCGCCACCTCGACCGCGAACAACCCGGCCTGCGTGAACACGGTCTGGTCCAGCAGCTCCGCCTCCGCCGTGCCCGCCTCGGCGAACAGGACGGTCCGCAACGGCTGCGGCAGCAGCGGGTCGAGGTGACCGCAGACCTCGTCCAGCGCGGTGGCGAAGACCGGGAACGCCGCGTACAGCTCCCGGCCCATGCCGGCACGCTGCGCGCCCTGACCGGAGAAGAGCAGCGCCACCTGACCACGCTGGGCCTGCGTGCCGGTCACCACCGTGCCCGACGGCTCACCCGCGGCGAGAGCGCGCAGCCCGGCGATCAACTCAGCCCGTTCGGCCGCCGTGATCACCGCGCGGTGCGCCAACGCCGGCCGGTTGGTCACCGACGACCAGCCCACGTCCACCGGACGCAGTGCCTCGTCGCCCGCCAGCCAGTCGGCCCACCGGCCCGCCTGCCCGGCGAGGGCCGTCTCCGACCGCGCCGACAGCAGCACCGGCGTCACCGGCGGCGCCACCGACCCCACGACCTCGACCACGTCCGTCACCGGCGGCTGCTCGATGATCACGTGGGCGTTCGTGCCGGAGATGCCGAACGACGACACCGCCGCCCGACGCGGCCGGTCCACCGCCGGCCACGGCGTCGGCCCGGTGGCCAGGGTGACCGCCCCGGTGCTCCAGTCCACGTGCGGGGACGGCTCGTCCACGTGCAACGTCGGCGGAACGAGCCCGTGCCGCATGGCGAGGACCATCTTGATGATGCCCGCGACACCGGCGGCGGCCTGGGTGTGCCCGATGTTCGACTTGATCGACCCGAGCAGCAGCGGACGGTCGTCCGGCCGGTCCTGCCCGTAGGTGGCGAGCAGCGCCTGCGCCTCGATCGGGTCGCCCAGGGTGGTGCCGGTGCCGTGGGCCTCCACCGCGTCCACGTCGGCGGTGGTCAGCCGGGCGTTGGCGAGGGCCTGCCGGATGACCCGCTGCTGGGCCGGGCCGTTCGGCGCGGTCAGTCCGTTCGACGCGCCGTCCTGGTTGACGGCGCTGCCCCGCAGCACGGCGAGGACGCGGTGCCCGCGCCGCTGGGCGTCGGAGAGCCGTTCCACGAGGAGCATGCCCACGCCCTCGCCCCAGCCGGTGCCGTCCGCGCAGCCGGCGAACGCCTTGCACCGGCCGTCCGGGGCGAGACCCCGCTGCCGGGAGAAGCCGACGAAGGCGCTGGGAGTGGCCATCACGGTCACGCCACCGGCCAGCGCGAGATCGCACTCCCCCGACCGCAGCGCCTGCGCGGCCAGGTGCAGGGCGACCAGCGACGACGAACACGCCGTGTCGACCGTGACCGCCGGCCCCTCCAGACCGAACACGTACGCCACGCGGCCGGAGGCGACGCTGCCGGCGGTGCCGTTGACCAGGTAACCCTCCAGTTCCTCCGAGGCCTCCAGCCGGCCCGCGTAGTCGTGGTGGATGAGCCCGGCGAACACGCCGGTGGTGACCCTGGTGTCGTGCGGGTCGAGACCGGCGGACTCGAACGCCTCCCAGGAGGTCTCCAGCAGCAGCCGCTGCTGCGGGTCCATCGCCAGGGCCTCACGGGGCGAGATGCCGAAGAACTCGGGGTCGAATGCGGCCGCGTCGTACAGGAATCCGCCCTGCCGGGTCGTGGACGTCCCCGCCCGGTCCGCGTCCGGGTCGTAGAGGGCATCGAGGTCCCAGCCCCGGTCGGTCGGGAAACCGTCGATCGCGTCCCGGCCCGAGACGACCAGGTTCCACAGCTGCTCCGGGCTCGACACGCCACCCGGGAACCGGCAGGCCATGCCGACGATGGCGATCGGATCGTCGTCACCGGGCACAGTGACGGTCCGGGCGGCGGCGGGGGCCGCTGCCACGGAGTGACCCAACTGCTCGTGCAGGTACTCCGCGAGCCGCTCCGGGGTCGGGTAGTCGAAGACGAGGGTCGCAGTCAGTCGCAGCCCGGTCGCCGAGGCCAGCCGGTTACGCAGCTCCACCGAGGTCAACGAGTCGAAGCCGAGTTCCTTGAACGCCCGACCACCCGGCACCGCCTGCGCCGACGCGTGCCCCAGCACCGCCGCCGCCTGGGCACACACCAGCTCCACCAGCAGCCGACGCGCCTCGTCCTGCGACAGCCCCGTCAACCGGTCCGACCACGTGCCCGTGCCGGCCTCGACGGAGCGCGTCTGCCGGCGGGTCCCGCTCCGGGCCAACCGACGCACGATCGGTGGGACCTGCGCGGCCTCCCCGGTGATCCGCAGCCGCGCGGCCACCACCGTGGGCGGTGTCCCGGTGATCGCGGCGTCGAACAGGGTGGTGCCCTCGGTGGCGGTGAGGCCGCTCATGCCGAGCCGGCCCAGCCGCTGCCGGTCGTCGGCGCCGAGGCGCGCGGCCATGCCACCCGTGGCCCACATGCCCCAGCCGATGCTGGTCGCCGGCAGACCGGCCGCCCGCCGCTGCTGGGCGAGGGCGTCGAGGAACGCGTTCGCCGCCGCGTAGTTGCCCTGACCGGGCGAACCGAGCGTCGCCGCGATCGACGAGA
>NZ_JBITJH010000044.1:0-18865 GCF_044459745.1 Micromonospora sp. NPDC050187 | reverse complement strand
GCGGGGGGGGGGGGGGGGGGGCCCCCCCCCCCCCCCCGGGGGGGCGCCCCCCCCCCGCCCCCCCCCCCCCCCCCCCCGGGGGGGCCCCCCCGGGACCGGGCGGGCGGCGGCCCGACGTCAGGGCCGCGACCCGGCCGGCCCCGCCGGTGCGACGCCTGTCGGCCGGTGCGTACCGGTCAGGCCGGCGACGAGAAGCAGGTACGCGGTCAGTTCCACCGCCGCCGTGAGTGCCGGGACGGGTTGCGGCATCGACAGGCCGGGCGTGATGGCCTGCCAGGCGAACGAGACGACGTACCCGTCCGCGTCCACGGGCAGCGGCACCGCGCCGATGCTCGCGTCCAGGTGCGGCAACGCGACCACGGCCAGCAGCACCGCGCCTGCCGAGGCGAGCCACCGGCCGCGCCCGGCCAGTGCCGTGGCGAGCGCCAGCGCGGTCAGCCCGAGCGCCACCGGCGGCAGCACGGCCAGACTCGCGGCGATCACTGCGTCGCTCGCGTCGACGCCGTTCGCGTACGGCCGCTGGTCGGCCCGCGTGGTGTGCCAGACGTCGACGACCCGGACGATCGCGTACCCGGTGAGCAGCGTGGCGGCCCCCACCCCCACCGCCACCGCCACCGTCCGCCGCCACCAGCCGGCGCGGTGCCGGACCGCGAGCAGGACCACCACCGCGGTCGACGACGCCCAGCAGAGCGTGAGTCCCGACTCGAAGCCAGCCCAGGTGTCGACGTCGGTGGGGCCCGGCCGGAGGATCTGCCAGCCGTGGGGTCCGGTGTCTGGGTCGGCCGGCATCGTCCGGACTGCGTCGACGAACAGCGCCGTCAGGGCCGACGGCACCGCCCAGCGGGGATTCGGCAGCCCGCTGACCACGGCGTAGGCAAGGAGCAGAGCCAGGCTCAGCACCTCGGCGTACCGCCAGACCGGATCGGCCACCAGGATGCCCGTGGCATGCGCCACGGCGCACACCGCCACCGCAGTCAGAAGAGGTTTCCCCGAACGCACGGGCCGCATCCTGTCATGGTGTTTCCCCGACCGCCGCATCGTGCCGGCCACGACGGAGGCCGCCGGCAGAGCGACACGACGCTCTGGTCAACGGGCATTCGCCGATCGACGATTGATTGTTCATGTTGTCGCTCACATGACCACGAACGAGTGGGAAACCAGGCCCAGGTTCACCTTTTGCCGGCTAGGCCGGCATGACGATGACTTGCCCGCCGCCTTGACACCTCAGCAATGTTAACGCGAACATAGACACTCCTAGTTGTCTTGAGTGGATGATCTGCTGAAGGCGGGGGCGCGTTCACCACCCGTGCGGCCCTCCCGGCTGGCAGCCGGCTGCCGGTCGTCCACGGTCGCGACGGGCCGGTCCGGACCGTCGCCCGTCCCAGAAGGACCGCCATGGCCTCGCCCGCTCCCCCGCCACGACAGTCGTCCATTCGACGCCACGTCGCCCTCCTCGTTCTCGTCGTGACCGTCGCGGCCACCGGCGTGGCCGTCTCCACCCGCTCCGCGTCGGCGGCCGTGGTGGACACCTCGGCCTGGTACGTACTGACCGCCCGGCACAGCGGCAAGGCCCTGGAGGTGTACGACCGCGCGACCACCGACGGCGCACGGATCGCCCAGTGGTCCCGCAACGACGGGGCCTGGCAGCAGTGGCAGTTCGTCGACTCCGGCGGCGGCTGGTACCGACTGCGCGCCCGGCACAGCGGCAAGGTCCTCGACGTCCGGGACTCCGCCACCGCCGACGGTGCCGAGGTCGTCCAGTGGGCCGACCGCAACGCCGCCAACCAGCACTTCCGGCTCGCCGACTCGGCGGGCGGCCACGTCCGGCTGATCAACCGCAACAGTGGCAAGGCCCTCGACGTCTGGGAGCACTCCACCGCCGACGGCGCGCGGGTCAGCCAGTTCACCGACCTCGACGGCGCCAACCAGCAGTGGCAGCTCACCCGCGTGGCGGGCGGTACGCCCACGACGCCGCCGGTCACCCCGGCCCCCACCGGAACACCCACCACGCCGCCGGCGGCGTATCCCCCGCCGGGCCGGGTCACCGGCGACGTCGGCGTGCACGACCCCGCCATCGTGCGCCGTCCCGGCGGCGGTTACCTGCTGGCGCACACCGGCGACAACATCGCGCTGAAGACCTCCGCCGACCGGACCGCGTTCCGTAACGCCGGAGTGGTGTTCCCCGGGGGGGCGCCCTGGACCACCACGTACACCGAGGGCAGCCGCAGCCTGTGGGCACCGGACCTGTCGTACCACAACGGTCGATACTGGCTGTACTACTCGGCATCGACGTTCGAGTCGAACCGGTCGGCGATCTTCCTGGCGACGAGCCCGACCGGGGAGTCCGGCACCTGGACCGACCAGGGCCTGGTGATCGATTCCCGCACCTCGGACAACTTCAACGCCATCGACCCCAACCTCGTCGTGGACGCGGCCGGCCGGTGGTGGCTGAGCTTCGGCTCGTTCTGGTCGGGCATCAAGATGATCGCGCTGAACCCGAACACCGGTAAGCGGGCCGACGGCGCCCTGCACGCCATCGCCGGACGCGGCGGCGGAGCCATCGAGGCACCGGTCATCGTCCAGCGCGGCTCGTACTACTACCTGTGGGTGTCGTTCGACCGCTGCTGCCAGGGAGCGTCGAGCACGTACCGGATCATGGTGGGCCGGTCCACCAGCGTCACCGGGCCGTACCTGGACCGCAACGGCACGCCGATGAACTCCGGTGGCGGCACCCAGGTGCTGGCCGGGCACGGCAGCATCCACGGTCCGGGTCACCAGGCGGTCCTGGCCGACACCGGCGGTGACGCCCTTGTCTACCACTACTACGCCGACAACGGCGCCGCCCTGCTCGGCATCAACCTCGTCGGCTACGACCCGGCCGGCTGGCCGTTCGTCTACTGAGTCCGAAGGGAAGCTTCCTCATGCGCAAGCGCCAACTTCGCGGCGTCCTGGCCGCCGGGGTGGTCACCGTGCTCACCGCCGTGGGTACCACCGTCGTGATGCCCGGGGCCTCGGCCGCCACGGTGCAGCCGGACATCCCGTACGTCCTGGTCAACCGGCACAGCGGCAAGGCCCTCGACGTCTACAACCTGGCCACGGGCGACGGCGCCGCGATCAACCAGTACACCCGTAACGACGGCGCCTGGCAGCAGTGGCGGTTCCTCGACTCCGGCGGCGGCTGGTACCGGGTGCAGTCCGTGCACAGCGGCAAGGTGCTCGACCTGCCCACCGCCGACGACGGCATCCAGCTCGTGCAGAACACCGACCGCAACGACGCCCGGCAGCAGTTCCGACTCGCCGACTCCGCCGGCGGACACGTCCGGTTGGTCAACCGCAACAGCGGCAAGGCCCTCGACGTCTGGGAGTGGTCCACCGCCGACGGCGCACGGGTCTCGCAGTACCAGGATCTCGACGGCGCCAACCAGCAGTGGCAGTTCGTCGCCCTCGGGTCCGCGCCGGGCACCTTCACCAACCCGATCAAGCGCAACGGCCCGGATCCGTGGTTGCAGTACCACAACGGCTACTACCACCTGGCCACCACGACCTGGAACTCCACCATCACGATGCGACGCTCACGGACCCTCGCCGGGCTCGCCACGGCCCCCGAGCAGGTGATCTTCAACCTGGCCGGCCGCCCCAACGGCTGCTGCAACATGTGGGCGCCGGAGTTCCACCTGCTCGACGGCCCCAACGGCCCGCGCTGGTACTTCTACTACACCGCCGGGCAGAACGTCCCGGACTTCAACCCCACGCAGCGGCTGCACGTGCTGGAGTCCGCCGGCACCGACCCAATGGGTCCGTACACGTTCAAGGCCGACCTGGGTAGCGACTGGCAACTCGACGCCAGCGTCCTCAAGGTCGGCGGCCGGCTCTACCTGATGGGCACCTACGGTGGCGACGGGGCCGGGCAGAGCAACTTCATCCAGCGGCTGACCAACCCCTGGACGCTCAGCGGGTCGCGGGCCCGGCTCAGCTCGCCCACCCTCTCCTGGGAGCGACAGACCGGCGCGGTCAACGAGGGTCCCGAACCGCTGTACCACAACGGCAGGGTCATGGTGGTCTACTCGGCCTCGGCGTGCTGGGGCCCGGACTACAAGCTCGGCCTGCTCACGCTGACCGGCACCGACCCGATGAACCCGGCGCACTGGACCAAGAAGTCGACGCCGGTCTTCGAGCGCAACGACGCGAACGGCGTTTTCGCCCCCGGGCACAACGGCTTCTTCACGTCGCCCGACGGCACCGAGAACTGGATCGTCTACCACGCCAACGACTCCGCCGGCGGCGGCTGCGACATGAACCGCTCCACCCGCGCCCAGAAGTTCACCTGGAACGCCGACGGCACCCCCAACTTCGGCACTCCCGTCCGGCTCGGCGTCACGCTGACCGCGCCGTCCGGCGAGTGACCGGCCGACGACGAGGAATCACCAAGGTCTCCCGACGAACCGTCCTGTCCGCCAGCCTGGCGGCGGCCGGCGCGAGCGTGCTCGGTGCCAGCGGACGCGCCCTCGCCGCCCCCACCTACGCCGGCTACCGTCAATGGGGAGCTGTACCCGTGGCGGTCGGGCGACGTCGGCAGCGACAGCTGGAGCCCGCTGCCCAAGGCCCGGTACAGCCAGCCGCTGAACGCCAAACACCCCACCGTCGCCCCGATCACGGCCACCGAACACAGGACGCCACATTCCAGCTCGGGTACTGAGACGCGTGCCCCGGCCCGGTGACCGGACCGGGCGCGCGTCGCACAGCACACGTTCAGGCCGGAGCCGAATCGCGGTTGCGCGGCACGTCCATACTCGACACGTGGAGCCCGAGGCGCACCTGACGATCGAGCTTGGGCCGGGTGACGCCGGCGCCGAGACCATGAAGACCGTCCTCCTTCCCTGGTCCGGACACACGGTGACGATCCGAGTTCCGGCCGGGACCGGCGACGGCTCGCTGCTGCGGCTGGCCGGTCTGGGACCGGTGGGAGCTGACGGATCACCTCAGGACGTGTACGTCCGGGTCCGGGTGAACGTGACGCCAGCGCAGTTCGGGCCCCCGCCACAGTTCGGACCCCAGCCCGGTTCGCCGCCGTACGGTCCGCCGGTGCCCGCCCCGGTCCAGCCGGCGCGACGCAGGACGGTGCTCGTCGTTGCCGCCGTGACGGTCGTGGCGGTGCTGGCCTGCTGCGGGCTGCCGCTGGCGTTCTTCCTCGACGGCGACGACGAGGACGGCGCACCGGTCGCCGGAGTCCGCTCCACAGCACCGTCGGTCGCGCCGTCCCCGAGCGTCGCGCCCGTGACCCCGGACCAGTACCAGACGGTGCTGACCAGCACCGACCAGGCGTTGAACGCGGGCTTCCGCACCCTCGCCGCCGCCAAGAGCCCCACGGCGGTGCGTACTGCGACGTCCGGGCTGGCGACGACCGCCGGCACCCAGCGCCGGGCGTTGGCCGAGATGGTGCCGCCGGCGAGCGTGGCGACCGCCCACGACACCCTGGTCGAGGCGTTGGACGATCTGGCCGCCGCCCTGACCGGCACCGGCTCCGCCACGTCGGGGCAGGCCTGCCTCGGGCCGGCGGCGGTCGCGCGGGTCAGCCGGGAGAGGGCCGCCGACCAACTCCGCGCCGCTGCCAAGGCGCTGGCGACCGCCGACCCCACCCGGGCCTACCAGGTCGGTTCCTTCCTCCCGAAGAAGACCAAGGACGGTAACCGGCGGCTGAGTAACGGCTCCTACGTCAAGCGGACCAAGGGCGGCCTCGGCCAATTGAAGATCGAAAATGGTGGCGCCGACGCGGTGATCAGCATCGCCCGGGGCAAGACAGCGGTCACCCGGGTCTACGTCCGCGGCAAGAGCACCTTCACGGTGCGCGGTGTCCGGGACGGGACCTACCAGATCTTCATGACCAGCGGCAAGGACTGGGACGCCAGGAGCAAGGCGTTCAGCCGGGACTGCGACTTCGAGAAGTTCGACGACCCGCTCACGTTCCGTACCACCTCGCGGACGTACACCGGTTGGACGGTCTCCCTCACCCCTGTGGTGGGCGGCAACGCCAGCACCAGCAGCGTCGACCCGGACCAGTTCCCCGGCGGTTGACGGCCCGGCTACCGCACTGCTGGTCTCCTTCGGCACGGCCGACAACCACCAGGTTGCGGCGGGCTGCGGCACGCGGCGGACGCGGTGGAGACGTTCCTCGCCGAGCGCTGACCCGCATACCGGGACCGCCCGGTCGGAGACGTTCCGACCGGGCGGTCCTCTGCACGATCACGCCCTCGGCGGTGGTCGCCCCAGCGGCCGGAGGGCTCGCTCGCCGATCCTCCGTTCCGGGTGCCCTGGGTCGGGTCAGCCGAGCGCGGCGAGGGCGGCGAGCAGGCGGTCCACGTCGTCGTCGGTGCTGCCCAGTCCGAGGCTGGCCCGCAGGGCGGTGGGCGGCAGGTCGCGGTGCCCACTACGTGCGGCGGCCTCGGCGAGCAGCCGCCGGGCCAACGGGTGGGCGCAGAACAGCCCGTCGCGTACTCCGATCCGGTGCTCGGTGGCGAGGGTCGCCGCCACGTCGGCGGAGTCCCGGCCGGCGACCACGAAGGAGACGATGCCGACCCGGTCGGCCGTGGGACCGAAGATCCGCAACTCGACGATATGCGGGAGCGCCGCGAGACCGGTGCGTAAGCGGGTCAGCAGCGCCTGCTCCCGGGCGTGCAGGGCGACGCGGTCCGTGGCGTCGAGCGCGGCACAGACCGCCGCCAGGGCCACCGCGCCGAGCAGGTTCGGGGTGCCGGCCTCGTGCCGGCCGGGGCCGGTGGTCCAGCGCACGTCGTGGGTCGCCGTCCCGACGTGCTCGGTGGCCCCGCCGCCGGCCAGGTACGGCGGTGCGGCGTCCAGCCAGTCCGCCCGTCCGACGAGCACGCCGGTGCCGAACGGGGCGTACAGCTTGTGTCCGGACGCGGCGAGGTAGTCCACGTCGAGCGCGGCCAGGTCGACGGGGGCGTGCGGTGCCAGTTGGGCGGCGTCCAGCACGACCCGGGCGCCGTGCCGGTGGGCCACCCGGGCGAGCTCCGCGACCGGCCAGCACTCCCCGGTGACGTTGCTCGCGCCGGTCACCGCGACCAGGATCGGCGTGCTGGCGTCGGTCCCCCGCCGCAGTTCGCGCAGGGCGGCGGCGAGCGCGCGTACCGCCGCGTGCGGCGAGTCGGGCACCGGTAGCCGGAGGGTCCCGGCCGGCCAGGGCAGCAGGTTCGCGTGGTGTTCACCGGCGAACGTGACGACCTTGGTGTCGGCGGGGAGCGCGTGGGCGAGCAGGTTGAGCGCGTCCGTGGTGTTCCGGGTGAAGACGACGTGATCGTCGGGGCGGACGGAGAAGAAGTCACCCACGGTCTGCCGGGCCTGCTCGTAGGCGAGGGTGCAGCGCCGGGAGAGTGCGCCGGCGCCCCGGTGCACGCTGGCGTACCAGGGCAGCAGCTCGGCCACCGCGTCGGCGGCGGCGCGGGCGCAGGGTGCGGTGGCGGCGTAGTCGAGGTTGATCTCGCCGGGCACCCCGAGCACCTGGAGCGGCTGGTACGGCGGTCGTGGCGCCGGACGGGATCCGGCGCGGACGGGCAGGGGTACGAGGGCAGTGGTCATGCCAGACCTCCGGCATCCAGGGACCCCGGTACGGCAGGGGGACGGGGCCCGCGCTTGCCCAGCACCTGATCGTGCTGGACCGGGTCATCACCCGGGGCACCCCACCGCGAACCTCGACGAGGGTTGCCGGCCAGCAAGCCGGGGCTTGTCGCTGGCACTCATGACCTGAGCCGCAGCATAGCCTCGGGGCGGGGCCCGGCCAACCCGGGGAGGTGGGCCACCCGGCGGGCGGACGACACACCGCCGTCCCGACAATCGTTGGCCGGAAAGGCGATCAGCCCCGCCGTCGCCAGCGAGGCTGATCGCCTTTCTCCCGTGTCGGTGTCGCGGATCACACGGTGGGGGTGGCGCTCTTCTCGTTCGGCCCGTCGGCTGCCGCAGCGGCCTCGGTCTCGGTCTCGGCGACGATGCGGCGTTCCTCGTCCCGGTTGGCCCGGTACTGGCGGATGGAGTACGCCAGGGCGGCGGCCCAGACGACGTAGATGACGGCGTAGAAGGTGTAGCGGACACCGTCGGACGCGTCGATCCAGTCGCTGCGCAGCAGGGTGCGGACGTTGGTCAGGATGATGACTCCGCCGACGGCCGAGCCGAGCACGCGCGGCGGAATGTGCCGGACCAGCCAGGCCGCGATCGGCGCGGCGATGGTGCCGCCGATCAGCAGCACGGCGACCCAGGCGAAGTTCACGCCCTCGGAGCCGATGCCGACGATGAAGCCGACGCTCGCGGCGACGGCGACGAGGAACTCGCTGGTGTCGATCGATCCGATGGTCTTGCGCGGCTCCAGTCGACCGCTGGCCAGGATCGCCGGGGTGCCGACCGGACCCCAGCCGCCGCCACCGGTGGCGTCGACGAAACCGGCCACCACGCCCAGCGGGGCAAGGAAACGCTTGCGCAGCGGCTTGCCGAGGTTGCCCTTGGGCAGACCCATCGCGGTGAACCGGATCAGGATGTAGAGCCCCAGCGCGAGCAGGATGATCGACATCAACGGCGCGGCGGTCTCGGTCGACAGGTTCGACAGGAAGGTCGCGCCGGCGAACGCACCGAGCGCGCCAGGGATGCCGATCTTCCAGACGACCTTCCAGTCGACGTTCCCGAACCGCCAGTGCGAGGCGCCGGAGACGAGTGTGGTGCCGATCTCGGCAAGGTGAACGGTCGCCGACGCCGCTGCGGGGTTGGTGCCGATGGCCAGCAGCAGCGTCGTCGACGTGACGCCGTACGCCATGCCGAGACTGCCGTCGACGAGTTGGGCACCCAGGCCAACCAGGGCGAGGAGGATGAGTTTTCGCATGTCTACCGCCAGTCGTGAAGGGGTGGCAGGTCGACCGGACCTTGTCGTCCGCCGAGTCGTCCAGTCAGGGTTGGTGTGGTCGGCCAGTTCCGTGAGCGCCGTTCCCACGGCCTGTCACGACGCGGGCGGACAGGCGGCTACGCCTCGGGAGGCGATCTGCTCTGCCGGCGGTCCCCGCACGGTGCGCGGCGAACCGTTCGGCACGCGTCGACGTCCGCATCGCGTAGCTCCTCCGCCTGCCGATCGGGGCCAGACCGAGGGGACGTGGCGACCCACGCGACCCCTCGTTCCCCCACATTCCCCACTAGTTCGATGGAGAATACGATGTATGCCGGCCCGGCGACAACCCCCGTCCCCGGCATGCCGGTCCGGGGCGGTCGGCAAGGGTCTTCTGATGCTCGGCCGTTGCCGCCCTACCGCCGGCCGGTGATCAGGAACTGCATCTGGTGCTCGTGGTTCGGGGCGACCCCGAACCGTCGGTCCAGTTCGTAGATCGACGTCAGCTGGGTCACCGTGACCTGGGCCAGTCCAGCCGCTTCGAGGACCGCGACGGTCTGGTCGATGGACCGCGCGGCGGCCAGGGGCAGGACGGCCTGGACCTGGGGGTCGTAGTGGTCGGTGAAGTTCTCCGAGGCGTTGTCCAGGCCGTCGGGGAACCAGGTGCTGTCGACCACCGCGATCGTGCCACCCGGACGCAGCAGACGGACCCAGTTGGCCACGGCGACCTCCGGCTCGCGCAGGGTCCACATCAGGTACCGGCTGGTGACCGCGTCGAAACTGCCGGGCGGGAAGTCCGGGTGGACGGCGTCACCGCGCCGGATCACAGGGCCGTTCGGCATGCCGGCGGCGTGCTGGCGGGCTCGCGCCAGCATGCCCTCGGCGAGGTCGATGCCGGTGACGCGGTGGCCGAGACCGGCCAGGACCATGGCGACCTGCCCGCTGCCGGTGCCGACGTCGAGCACGTCCGACGGCGCCGGCGGCAGGGCACCCTTCCAGACCTCCGACCAGGCCTGCTGGTCGACGGCGAGACGGTCGGGACGCTGCTGGTACTCGTCGTAGCTCGGCGCGCGGTCGGTCCAGTAGGCGTTGATGCGGTCCTGCGCCGTCATGCGGCACTCCCTTCGTCGTCGGTCTACTCGACCGGCCGGAACAGCAGGTGGATGGCGCCGTCGAGTTCCAGGCGCCGGATCCCGATGCCGTAGACGGGCTGGAGGACCGCCGGATCCAGCACCTCGTCGGTGGTGCCTGCGGCGACGACCCCACCCCCACCCAGCAGCACCAGGTCGTCGCAGTAGCGGGCGGCGAGGTTGAGGTCGTGCAGCACGACGATCGAGCAGGTGTCCAGGGTGCGTACCAGGTGCAGGATCTCGTGCTGGTAACGGATGTCGAGGTGGTTGGTCGGCTCGTCGAGCAGCAGGTGGGTGGCCTGCTGGGCGAGAGCGCGGGCGATCAGCACCCGCTGACGCTCACCGCCGGAGAGCTGGCCGAACGGCCGTGGGCCGAGGTGGGCGGCGCCGACCCGGGTCAGGCACCGGGCGGCGATCTCGTAGTCGGCGCGGCCCGTGCGCTGGAACGTCGACAGGTGCGGCCCCCGGCCCAGCAGCACCAGCTCCGCCACGGTGAGCGCCGTCTCGCCGCCGGTCTCCTGCACGACCACGGCCAGCCGACGTGCGGCTTCCCGGGACGGCAGGGCGGACAGTTCGTCGCCGTCGACCGCGACCTGTCCGGTGCTGCTGCGCAACGCACCGTAGAGCAGCCGGAGCAGGGTCGTCTTGCCGCTTCCGTTCGGGCCGATCAGCCCGAGGACCCGGCCTGGCCTCGCCGTCACGCTGACCCTGTCGATCACGGCGTTCGCGCCGTAGCGCCAGGTGACCTCGGTCGCCTGGATCACGGGGTGCCCTGGAAACGCTGCACGATCCGTTCCAGGCCGTCGATCGACAGCGGGGTGGGCGGCTCGGTGAAGTTGAACAGCTGGGTCATGACGTTGCCGTTGCGGACGGCGTTGAGGTTCTGTGCACCGGGCAGGCCGGTCAGTCCGCGCTCGACCGCCGCGGGGTCGCCGTCGCCGTAGAGCAGGATCAGCACGTCCGGGTTGCGACCGAGCAGTTCCTCGATGGTGACCTCGAAGACCCGTTCCCGGACGTCGCCGAAGGCGTTGCGGAAGCCGGCCGCCTCCAGTTGCGGGTGGGCCATGCTGGCCGTTCCGTAGGCGTACGTGGTGCCGCCACCGACCGTCGGGTAGAGCACGGCAGCGGTGCGTCCGGACGACCGGTCCGCCTTCGCCTGGACGGTGGCCATCCGGTCCTTCAGGGCGGTGACCGCGGTGGTGGCCTCGGCCTCGCGACGGAACACCTTGCCGTAGGTCTGCATCTGGGAGTAGATGTCGTCGAAGGTCGGCACGGTCGTGCTGCCGGGGCACAGGGCGGGTTCCTCCAGCAGGGGGATGTCCACCGCGGAGAGGGTGTCGCGGGACAGGTTGTCCACCTGACCGAGGACCAGGTCCGGCTGTTGGCTGATCACCACCTCCTTGGAGATCTGCAGGTGGCCGCTGGTGTCTGTCCTGTCGGTCAGGAGCGGGATCCGGTCAAGCTCGGCGAGGGTCGCGGCGTCGTAGTACTCCTTCGGGTACTGCCCGGCTCGGGCGGTGACCCGGTCCATCACCCCGAGGCTGTGCAGGTACGGCACGGCCGCGCTCTTGAGCAGCACGACCCGCCGGGGCGCGGCGTCGAAGGTCACGTCCGCGCCGCAGTTGGTGACGGTGAGGGGGTACCCGTCGCCCGCCGCCGTCGGTTCGTCACCGCCCCCGCACGCGGCGGCGAGCAGCACCGTGGCGGACACGGCTGCGGTGACGGCCAGGCGGACACCCTGCATCGTTTCTCCTCGACGGATCAGGCGCTCACGCGCCGGTGGCGTACAGACGACGGATCAGGATCACCAGGAACGGCGCACCGAGCAGGGAGGTGATGATGCCGATCGGGATCTCCTGCGGGGCCAGCAGGACCCGGGCGATGACGTCGGCCCAGACCAGGAGGATGGCCCCGAGCAACGCGGCCACCGGCACCACCCGCACGTGCTGGCCGCCGACGATCCGCCGAGCCAGGTGGGGGACGACGAGCCCGACGAACCCGATGCTGCCGGCGGCGGAAACCAGCACGCCGACACTGAGCGAGACCACCACGAGCAGGCGCATCCGGAACCGGTCGGGTGACACGCCCAGGGTCTGCGCGGTCTCGTCACCGATGGCCAGCACGTCGAGGCGCCGTCCGGCGATCGTCAGGTAGACGATCGCGCCGCCCAGCACGACTGCGGTCACCAGGAGCAGGACGTTCCACCGGGCCAGTCCGAGGGACCCGAGGAGCCAGAACATCACCGATCGGGAGCCCTCGGCGGACCCCGAGGCGAAGATCAGGAAGCTGGTGGTGGCGTAGAGCGTGTATCCGACCGCGACCCCGGCCAGCAGCAACCGGATCGAGGTCACCCGTCCGCCGCTGCGCGCGATCAGGAAGACCAGCAGCGACGCCGCGAGCGCCCCGAGGAAGGCGCTGGTGGACAGGGCGTACTCACCGAAGCCGGCGCCGGCCCCGAACAGGATGGCCGCGGCGGCGCCGCTGGAGGCCCCGGAGTTGATGCCCAGCAGGTACGGGTCGGCGAGCACGTTTCGCACCATCGCCTGCAACGCCACGCCGCACACCGCCAGCCCGGCGCCGACGAGCACGCCGAGCAACACCCGGGGAAGTCGGACCTGCCAGACGATCGCCTCCTGGGGCATGGTCCAGGTCACCTCCCCGGGCACGCCGACGAGCTGATGGCCGATGATCCGGGCCACGGTCGTCGGGGCGATCCCGATCGCCCCGGAGCCGACCGCGACCACGCCGGTCAGGACCAGCCCGACCGTCAACGCGACCAGCCAGAGCCCGGTGCGGCGGCGCTGCGCCGCGACGCCGAGCAGGTCCTGCTGGTCTGTCAGCAGGGCGGTGGCCATCACACCGTACCCCCAAAGCGCGTCTCCATAGTTGTTGCAAATCCTTGGCAATAAGCTAGCAGCAAGATCGAGCGGGACGAAAGACCGTGAGTCACTGCTCACCCCCGTCGCGATGGGCGGACAGGACCAGCTGTCTCCTCCGTCGGGCGTTTGTCGGACCGGCCGACGGGGCCCGCAGCGTCGTCTGGCGCAGGCTGACCGGGGCCGGTCGTACTGGCCCTGATCCCGGTTCGCTGGCGCGATCCTCTTGGCGGCCGGTGACACAATCGCCAGGTGTCCTCAAGGGAGGGTGGTCGAGGTGACCGGTGTTGAGTTGATCGTCGCGGCGCTGGCGGCGGGTGCGGGTGCGGGTACCAGTGCCGCGGCGGTGGACGCCTATGTCGGACTGCGAGATGCGCTACGGCGTCGGCTGGCCGGTCGCGGTCCGGCCGAGCAGATCCTGCACGAGGACGCCGGCTCGACGGTGTGGGAGCAGCGCATCGCCGTGGAACTGGCCGACTCCGGGGCCGACCGGGACGAGCTGGTCCTGGCTGCCGCCAACCGCCTGCTCGACCTGGTGGACCCGGCAGGCTCCCGGGCAGGTGGGTATCCGGTGGACCTGCACGGGGCACGGGGTGTGCAGGTCGGGGACGGCACCCTGCATGTGGAGACCGCCTACGGGCCGACCGCGGCAACCATGACCGGCCCGGTCAGCGTCAGCTACGGACAATTGCCAGGCCCCCCGCCACGGCCGGAGGCGTAGCAGGGTCGTCCGCCTCCGGCAGCAGTCCCACCGACCCACCCGCACAGGTACGCGTCGGCGCCGCCTACGGTCCCGTGGGCCAGTTCCACGCCCCAGTGACGATCAACACGGGTCGGGAGGTGCGGTGGCCGCACCGCGTCGGGGTGGTTCCGGCGGTGGTCGACGGGTACCAGCACCGGCGGCACGTCGTCGACCTTGGGCAGACCGCTCCGGGTGGTGGAGCAGCGACGCACACCCAGGTGTTGTGCGGGTTGGGTGGGGTGGGCAAGACCCAGCTGGCCGCCGCCTATGCCGACCACGCGTCCTCACGGGGGCAGATCGACCTGCTGGTCTGGGTCACCGCCGCCACCCGGCACGGCGTCGTCGCCTCCTACGCGCAGGCCGCGTACGGAGTCCTCGACGCCGCCGACACGGAGGTGCAGAAGGCCGCGGTCCAGTTCCTGGCGTGGCTGGCGACGACCGACCGGCGCTGGCTGATCGTGCTCGACGACCTCCAGACCCCGGCCGACCTGAACGGCCTGTGGCCACCCGCCACGCCGACCGGCACGGTACTGGTGACCACCCGCCGCCGTGATGCCGCGCTCGCCGACGGCCGACGCCGGGTCCTCGATCTCGGCGTGTTCACCCCCGCCGAAGCGGCCGCATACCTTCGGCACAAGCTGCCCCACGAGCCCGTCGACCAACTCGAACAGCTCGCCGCCGACCTCGGCCACCTTCCGCTGGCGCTGGCTCAGGCCACCGCCTACCTCACCGACCGGGGACTGGACTGCACCGGTTACCGGGTCCGCCTCACCGATCGTCGACGGGCTCTCGCCCAACTGTTGCCCGAGCCCGAAGCGCTGCCCGACGAGCACCGGGCGACGGTCGCCGCGACCTGGTGGTTGTCGATCGTCGCCGCCGACCGGCTCCAGCCACGCGGGCTGGCTCGACCCCTGTTGGACCTGGCGGCGCTTCTGGACCCCAACGGGATTCCCGTCCACCTGTTCACCAGTCCGGCGGTCACCGACCACCTCGGCAGTCTCGACCGCGGCGACGACGCTGCTCCGATCGACCAGGACGCCGTCGCCGACGCCCTGCGTAACCTGCACCGCCTCAGTCTCGTCACGCACAGCGGGGGCCACCTTCGGGTGCACGCCCTCGTCCAACGGGCCACCCGGGACCGACTCGCCCCGGAACAGCTCGACACCGCCGCCCGCATCGCCGCCGACGCGCTGCTGCAGATCTGGCCGGTCCCGGAACGGGACTCCTCCACCAGCCACCAGTCCCTGTACGCGAACACCGCGGCGCTGTACGGTCACCGCCGCCGTGCCCTGCTCGTTCCCCAGGTTCACGCGGTGCTGTCCCGGGCGGGCCGTAGTCTCGGCGACACCGGCCATCCCGCCGACGCCGTGGCCTTCTTCACCGGTCTCCACACCGACTGCCTACGAGTGCTCGGCCCGGATCACCCGCACACCCTGACCACTCTGCACGACGTCGCGCAGTGGCGGGGTGAGGCCGGTGACCCGGCCGGCGCGGTGGAGACCTTCCGGCAGGTCCTGGCCGACCGGTCACGGGTACTGGGCCCCGACCACCCCGACACCCTGATGGCCCGCAACAACCTGGCCTACAGCCAGGGCCGCGCCGGCGACCCCGCCGGCGCGGTCGAGGCCTTCCGGCAGGTCCTGGCCGACCGGTCACGGGTACTGGGCCCCGACCACCCCGACACCCTGATGACCCGCAACAACCTGGCCTACTGGCGGGGACACGCCGGCGACCCCGCCGGCGCGGTGGAAGCACTCCGGCAGGTGCTGGCCGACCGGCTGCGGGTGCTCGGCCCCGAGCATCGCCATACGCTGAGCACCAGCAGCAACGTGGCCTACTGGCGGGGACAGGCCGGCGACCCCGCCGGCGCGGTGGAAGCACTCCAGCGGGTGCTCGCCGACTACCTGCGCGTGCTCGGCCCGGACCATCCGCACACCCTGACCACCCGGCGCAACATGGCCTACTGGCAGGGCGAGTCCGGTGACCGCGCCGGCGCCATCGAGGCGACCGAGCACGTGCTCGCTGACCAGCTCCGAGTGCTCGGCCCGGGCCACCCCGACACTCTCACCACCCGCAGGAACCTCGCCAGGTGGCGGGACATCGGTGCCGGCTGACAAACCGTGACTGCGCGAGATCCACGACCACGTGAGGAGCCACCCGTACGCTCGGCCGTTCTGAAGCCCGATCGGACATCATTGTCGGCCACCCGGCGGGCGGAGGGCGTCGACCGGGTAGCCGGTCGGGTCGCTGGCATCTCGGCACCACCGGACCACTGGGTCCGGCCCGGGTCCTACGTGGTGAGCATCGGGTGGGTCTGCGCCACGATGCTGTCGGTGATCGCGCTGGGCGGCACCGGTCGACCGAAGTGCCATCCCTGCCCGTTGTCGCAGCCGGTGGCGGCGAGACGGTGGGCCTGCTCGGCGGTTTCGATACCTTCGGCCGTCACGGTGAGGCCGAGCTTGTGGCCGAGCGACACGACGGTGGTGAGGAAATCGTCATCCGTGGTGGGACGATACGTGGACGCTTGCCGGAACGCCGGTGCCGACGGACGGGTCAGGCTGGCGTCGAGTTTGAGGCCGTGTAGTGGTAGGGCGCGGAGGTTGGCCAGGTTCGCGTAGCCGACGCCGAAGTCGTCGATGACGAGTCGGACGCCGAGTTTCATCAGTGCGGTCAGCGTGTCCGCCACGGCCCCGGACAGTTCGATCACGGCCTGCTCGGTGACCTCGAGGTGGAGCAGACCCGGCGGCAGGCCGGTCCGGTCGAGGACCTGTGAGACCGTCCCGGCCATGCCGCCCTGTTGGAGCTGGCGCACCGACACGTTCACGCTGACGTAGAGTCCGGGCTGGAGACGTTGCCAGCGGCTGGCCTGACGGCATGCCTGTTCGAGCAACTGGGCGCCGAGGGGCACGACCAGGCCGGTGCGTTCGGCGGGCTCGATGAACCGTGCGGCGCTCAGGAGGCCGAGCCGGGGGTGGTGCCAGCGGGCCAGGGCTTCGACCCCGGTCAGCCGCCCCGACCGGAGATCGACGATGGGCTGGTAGGCGAGGGTGAACTCGCCCCGCCGCAGCGCCGCCGGCATGGCCGCCGACAGCCGGTACCGCGTGGCGTCGGCGTCGCTGCGCTCCCGGTCGAACTGACGCCAGGTTGCCTTTCCGTCCGCCTTGGCCCAGTGCAGCGCGATCTCGCTGGCGCGCATCAACGGTGCGGCGTCGCCGTCGTGGACCGCTCCCTCGGCGACCCCGGCACTCGCCGTCAACGGCACCTCGGTGCCCGCGACGTGGAACGGGACGGCCAACGCGGCGAGCGCCCGGTCAGCGATCTTGACGGTGTCCTCGGCGCAGGTGGTGCCGACGACCAGGATCGCGAACCGGTCGCTGTCCAGCCGGGCCACCAGGTCGATCCGCCGGTCGCTGATCGCGCCGAGCCGACCGGCGACGTCGCGGAGCAGCAGGTCACCCACCTCGTGCCCGAGCACGTCGTTGACCGCCGCGAAGTCGTCGATGTCGAGGCAGCAGATCCCGGCCCGGGCGACCGGCGCACCGGCGGCGGACAGGCTGCCCAGCCGCTCGGTGAACAGGGTCAGGTTGGGCAGTCCGGTCAACTGGTCGTGGGTGGCGAAGCGACGGAACCGGGCCTCGCTGACCCGCAACGCCTCCTCGGCCCGGGTGTGTGCGGCCAGCGCGGCCAGCCGAACCAGGTCCTGGGCCCGCAAGCTTCGGTCGTGCGCGGCCGACGCGAAACCGACCGCGAGTTCGGCCAGTAGCCCGGTCAGCCGAGCGTCGAGCGCGGGGTCCACCGGCATTCGCAGCTCGGTGAGCAGCCGCGAGCCGATGATCGCGATGGTCCGACCAAGCGCCTCCGGTGACCCGAAACCCGCCGCCACCAGATCGGCGCCGATCCGCTGGCCGCTGCCGGGATCAGGCGGTTCGGTGAGGACACCGGCGACCAGTCGTTCCGTCAGCCCGGTGACGATCCGACGCCGCTCCTCAGCGCTGATCGGCACGTAGTGGGCCCGGTGCAACGCCGCGGCCCACACCCTGGCGAACTCCTCGACACCCTGCCGGCGCCGGTCGTCGGCCCCGTGGGTATCGGGCCGATCGCTCACCCGCGGCGTCCGACTCCGACGTAGAAGCTCATCCGCTCGGGATGCTCCCCGACGTCGTCCGGAGTCTCGGGACGCCACAGCGGTGACCAGACCACACCGGGTTCCACCAGTTCGAGGCCGGAGAAGAAGTTCTCCACCTGGGACCGGGTGCGGGCGGTGACCGGCGTGCTCGTCCGACCACTCAGCCGGGCGCCCTCTCCCATCTCGTCAGGTCGGCTGTCGGTGGTGACATGGCTGATCGCCACGCAGCTGCCCGGAGCCAGCGCCGTCCACAGTCGCTTGACCAGTCCATACGGATCGTCCTCGTCGGGAACCGCGTGCACGACCGACACGAGCAGCAGCCCGACCGGCCGGTCGAGGTCCAACAGCCGGCGGGTGTCCGGATGGCCGAGGATGGCCTCCGGATGGCGCAGGTCCTCGAGAAGTGCGACGGCGTTCGGTTGGCCCGCGAGGATCTGGGTGCTGTGCGCCACCGCCACCGGGTCGATGTCCACATAGACCACGCGGGCGTCCGGATCCATCTGCTGGGCGATCTCGTGCACGTTGCCGACCGTCGGAATACCCGATCCGATGTCCAGGAACTGCCGGATCCCCTGGTCGAGCATGAACCGCACCGCCCGGTGCAGAAACTCACGGTTCGCCCGCGCCACCAGACGAAGGTCCGGCACCGCCGCGAGTGCCTGGCGGGCGAACTCCCGGTCGACCTCGAAGTTGTGCGAGCCGCCCAGCCAGTAGTCGTAGGCCCGGGCGACACTCGGCCGGCTGAGATCAACGTCTTCTGGTGCCCACTCCGGCCGTTCCATTGTCGCCCTTCCTCGCCGAGACGGTGACGTATCCGCTGCCACCGCTACGATTGCGGTGCGATCGCTACGATGGGAATCTTTCGGTCGATGACCCGCACCGGGATCGCGAAAGGTTAATAGTAACGAACCCTGCTCTTCTTCGCGATCACGGCCGCGCCCCCGCCCGGGGCCCCGCAGGCCAGCGCCCATAAGGGGCACCGACGGCCCGTCGGCCAGGTGTGACGGCCGGTCCGGTCGGCGGGGAATGGTGGTGGGGGCGGGTCGGTTGTATCCCCCGTGCGGCCGTGACCCGCTGTTGGTGAGCGTGCGGGTGGGTCGGGTGGCCCCGGGA
>NZ_JBITJH010000043.1:0-21543 GCF_044459745.1 Micromonospora sp. NPDC050187 | reverse complement strand
ACGTGCCACAGTGTTCCTCTCGGGTTCGGTTCAGACGGTTGCCGGGACGGGGGCGGGACGTGGGGTCGCGCCCCGGACCAGATCCACCAGGGCCACCGGGTCGGCCGGCGGGCACCAGCCCCGCCAGGCCACGTACCCGTCCGGCCGCAGCAGCACGAACGGTCGCCGGTACCGGTGGGCCACCACGGTGTCGCGGCAGTCGTGCACGGTGAACGGCACCCCGGCGGCGGCGAACGCGGCCCGCAGCGCGGGCACGCCCGGCGGGTGCGGGACGTCGGCGCGCGGCGACCACGGATCCGTGAGGCGCAACAGGGCGAACCCGTGCCGGACGAGGTCGTGGACGGTGATCCGCGCGGCCAGCGGGACGGGCGGCGCGGGCATTCCGGGCAACGCCTCGTCGAACGGGGCCGGCGAATCGGTCTCGTCGTCGGCCACGATCGACGAGCGGTAGTGGTGGCCGACGGGTCGGCCCGGGTCCGCCGGCCGTCGTTCCTCGTGGTAGCTGTCGAGCAGCACCGCACCCGCCCAGCCCCGGAGCGTGGCGGCCAGCTTCCAGCCGAGGTTGACCGCGTCGCCGACGCCCCCGTGCCCGCCGCCGTCGTTTCCGCCACTGCCGTGCCCGTCCGCGCCCGGGCGGTCACCACCACAGCGGAACACCCGGTCGGGACGGCCGCCGTCCGGGGCCGGGTGACCGCCGTCGGCAGGGCGCGTGGCGGCCCCGGGGCGCAGCGGAGCGGCGGCACCGTCGCAGGCGACCAGCCAGTCGGCGGTCACCACGGTCACCGCGCCGTCGCGGAGGTCGACGAGCCGGGCCTCCACCCGGTCGTCGTACGGCCGGACCGCAGCGACCCGGCAGGGCAGGTCGTGCCATCGGCCCCCGGACCCGGCGACGGTGGACTCGACGCCGTACCGGGCCAGTTCCGCCGCCATCGTCAACCCGACCGGGCCGGCGCCCACCACCAGCACGTCCGTCCGGTGCCGTCTGCTCGTCATGTCACGTCCGCTTCCCGGGATCGCCCGCCGCCGGTGTCGTAGCGCCTTCGACGCTAGGGGAGCGGGTACGAGCGCTTCTCCAGGTTGACTCGAGCCGCGCTCTCGACCGGTGACGCGAAGCCGGACGGAGTCCGCCGGGTCCCGCTCGCGTCCGGCGGCGTCCGCAGGGCGGGACGCGGTGGCCGGTGCGCTGTGACGGATGCGGGGCGTGCCAAACTGATCCGGTGTTGCGCTGGTTGACTGCAGGTGAATCGCACGGTCCCGCCCTGGTCGCGCTCCTGGAGGGCGTTCCCGCCGGGGTCGAGGTCACCACCGGGGAGATCTCCGCCGAGCTGGCCCGCCGTCGACTCGGCTACGGCCGGGGCGCGCGGATGGCCTTCGAGCAGGACGAGATCGAGGTCATCGGTGGGCTCCGGCACGGTGTGACCATCGGCAGCCCGGTGGCGATCCGGGTCGGCAACTCGGAGTGGCCCAAGTGGCGCACGGTGATGGCGGCCGACCCGGTCGACGCGGACGAGCTGGCCGGGCAGGCGCGCAACGCGCCGCTGACCCGCCCCCGTCCCGGTCACGCCGACCTGGCCGGCATGCAGAAGTACGGGCACACCGACGCCCGGCCGATCCTGGAGCGGGCCAGCGCCCGGGAGACCGCGGCCCGGGTCGCCGTCGGGACCGTCGCCAAGGCGCTGGTGAAGCAGACCCTCGGCATCGAGATCGTCTCGCACGTGGTGGAACTGGGCCCGATCGCGGTCGAGCCGGGGCTGCGGCCCCGACCGGAGGACACCGCGCGCATCGACGCGGACCCGCTGCGCTGCCTCGACCCCGAGGCGAGCGCCCGGATGGTCGCCGAGGTCGACGCCGCGAAGAAGGCCGCCGACACCCTCGGTGGCGTGGTCGAGGTGCTCGCGTACGGGGTGCCGCCTGGCCTCGGCAGCCACGTGCAGTGGGACCGCAAGCTCGACGCCCGGCTGGCCACCGCGCTGATGTCGATCCAGGCGATCAAGGGGGTCGAGATCGGCGACGGTTGGCAGCAGGCGCGTTCCCGGGGCTCCGAGGCGCACGACGAGATGGTGCCGACCCCGACCGGGGTGCGCCGGGTGACCGACCGGGCCGGCGGCCTGGAGGGGGGCATCACCACCGGTGAGCCGCTGCGGGTGCGGGCCGCGATGAAGCCGATCTCCTCGCTGAACCGGGCCCTCGCCACGGTCGACGTGACCACCGGCGAGCCGGCCACCGCGATCAACCAGCGGTCGGACGTCTGCGCCGTACCGGCTGCGGCGGTGGTCGCCGAGGCGATGGTCGCCCTGGTGCTCGCCGAGGCCACCACGGAGAAGTTCGGCGGTGACTCGGTGGCCGAGATCCGCCGTAACCTCGCCGGCTACCTCGACGCCCTGGTGATCCGGTGAGCGCGAGGAGTGCAGCGGAGCGGAGCCCCGCAGTCGCGAACAAAAGGTCGGCAAGGTGAGCGCGAGGAGTGCAGCGGAGCGGAGCCCCGCAGTCGCGAACGGAGGGCCGGCCCGGTGAGCGTGAGTCGGCCGGTCTGCGTGCTGGTGGGAGCGCCGGGGGCGGGTAAGACCACCGTCGGCCGGGCGCTCGCCACCGCGCTCGACGTGGAGTTCCGGGACACCGACGAGGACATCGAGCGGATGGCCGGCAAGCCGATCCCGGAGATCTTCGTCGACGAGGGGGAGACGCACTTCCGTACCCTCGAACGGGCGGCGGTGGCGGCGGGACTGGCCTCCTGCTCCGGCGTGCTCGCCCTCGGCGGTGGCGCGGTCCTCGCCGAGGAGAACCGCGCCGCCCTGGTCGGGCACACCGTGGTGTATCTGAGCGTCGAGTTGACCGACGCGATCAGGCGGGTCGACCTGGGCGCCGGCCGGCCGCTGCTGGCGATCAACCCGAGGGCGACGCTGCGGTACCTGCTGGACCAGCGCCGCCCGTTCTACCAGGAGGTGGCGACCGCCACGGTGGTCACCGACGGGCGCGACCCCGAGGACATCGTCACCGAGGTGCTGACGCTGCTCGACCGCTGACCACCGCGGGGCGGGGCCGGCGCGCGGGCCGTGCCTCCGGCCGCCAGGTGGCCAGCAGCGCCAGCGCGAGCAGGATCTCGGCCAGGTCCCCGCCGTAGTACATGATGGTCGCCCCGGCGCGCAGCTCCGCGCCGGTGGCCGGCACGTCGACCAGCAGCCCGGCGTACAGGAGTTGGGCGAGGGCGGCGTGCCCGGCGACCGCCACGCCGACCACGACCAGGCGCACCGGCACCCGGGGGCGGTGCGGCCCCGGGTCCGGCCCGGCGATCGACCAGGTGAAGAGGTACCCGCTGAGCAGGAAGTGCACCTGGAGCAGGTGGTGCACCGACGGGTGGTCGAGGCTCGCCCGGTAGAGCGGGGTGAGGTAGAGCAACCAGAGCCCGCCGACGGTGAGCAGCAGACCGCTGACCGGGTGGGCGACCACCCGGGCGACCGGATGACCCAGCCAGCGGATCGCGGTCCGTCCGGCGGACCGGTCGAGGGTGCGCAGGGCCAGCGTCCCGGGGGCACCGAGCACCAGGCCCAGCGGCGCGAGCATGCCGAGCAGCAGGTGCTGCGACATGTGTCCGACGAGGTCGTGCGCGGGCACGGCCAGGCCGACGCCGAGCAGCAGCGTCCCGGCGCCGAACGCCGTGGTCCGCCAGGGACTCCAGGGCCGGCCGGCGTGGCGCTGTCGGAGCACCCCGGCCAGGTAGACCCCGGTCAGCAGCAGCGGTACGACCAGCGTTGGGTCCACGCCGGGCGGCGCGGTGTGGCTCCCGCCGTGGGCCAGGACGTTCACCGTCGTCCGCCGGGCGATCCGGTGCCGCCGGGCAGCCCCTCCGTGGCGTGCGGCTCGTCACCGGTGGGTGGTTCGCCCCGGCCGTCGCTGCGCTGGAGCAGCCAGCCGGCGGCGACCAGGATCGCGCCGAGGGCGAGGAAGCCGAGGTCCCACCAGAGCCGGTGCTCGCCCTCCCGGACGTGGTGGATGCCGAGCAGGTGGTGGTCGACGACCCCCTCCACCAGGTTGAACAGGCCCCAGCCGACCAGCGCCCAGCCCCAGAGGGTGCGGGAGCGCCACAACCGGTTCCGGGAGCGGGTCACCCGGGCGTGCAGCAGGGCCAGACCGGCCAGCACCGACACCCAGGTCACCACGTGGAAGATCCCGTCCCAGAGGGTGTTCATCCGCAGGCCGGGGACGGTGTCCACCGGGTACTCCCGGATGCCGACGTTGTCGCTGCCGGTCGCGCTGAGCATGTGGTGCCACTGGAGCACCTGGTGCAGCAGGATGCCGTCGACGAAGCCACCCAGGCCGACGCCGAGCAGGATGGCGGGAAGCCGGATGTCGGCCTCTTCGATCGTGCGGGTTGGCATGCGGGACCTCCAAGGTGGTGGATCCGGACCGGTCCGGGACCTGCCCGGTCCCTGCCTGGTTAAACGCCGTTGTCCGGTATGCGGTCACCAGGTGGACGGTCGGGCCGGATCGGGCCGCCCCTCGGCTAGGCTCCGCAGCGATGGACGAGATGACCCGGATCCCGGTCGGTGGCGAGCGCCCGTACGACGTACTCGTGGGACGTGGCCTCTGGGACGCGCTGCCCGGCCTGCTCCCCGGCGCGACCCGCGCGGCGGTGCTGTACGCCCCGCCGCTGAAGTGGCTGGCCGACGTGCTCGGCGGCCGGCTGCGCGCGGCCGGCGTCGAACCGCTGCCGATCGAGGTGCCCGACGCCGAGGCCGGCAAGCAGATCGAGGTGGCCGCCCACTGCTGGGACCGGCTCGGCGCGGCGAATGTCACCCGTAACGACGCGGTGGTCGGGGTGGGCGGCGGCGCGGTCACCGACCTGGCCGGGTTCGTCGCCGCGAGCTGGCTGCGCGGGGTGCGCTGGGTGCCGGTGGCGACCTCGCTGCTCGGCATGGTCGACGCCGCGGTCGGCGGCAAGACCGGGATCAACACCGCCGCGGGCAAGAACCTGGTCGGTGCGTTCCACCCGCCGGCCGGCGTCCTCTGCGACCTGGCGGTGCTGGACAGCCTCCCCGCCGTCGACCTGACCGCCGGGCTCGCCGAGGTGGTCAAGTGCGGTTTCATCGCCGACCCGGCGATCCTCGACCTGGTCACCCGGGATCCGGCCGCCGCCGCCGACCCGACCGGACCGGTGACCCGCGAGCTGATCGAGCGGGCGATCCGGGTCAAGGCGGACGTGGTCTCCGGTGACCTGCGCGAGTCGGGGATCCGGGAGGTGCTCAACTACGGCCACACCCTGGCCCACGCGATCGAGAAGGTGGAGGGTTACCGCTGGCGGCACGGGCACGCCGTCTCGGTCGGGCTGGTCTATGCCGGCACGCTCTCCCGGCTGGCCGGCCGGCTGGACGCGGCGACCGCCGAGCGGCACCGCACGGTCGTGACGGCCCTGGGCCTGCCGACGAGCTACCCGGCCCAGGCCTGGCCGGATCTGCTCGCCACGATGCGGGTGGACAAGAAGGCGCGCGGTGCCCGGCTGCGGTTCGTGGTGCTCGACGGGCTGGCCCGGCCGGCGATCCTCGAGGACCCGGACGACGAACTGCTGCACGCCGCCTTCCGCGAGGGGGTGGCGGCGTGAGGGTGTACGTGCTGAACGGGGTGAACCTGGGCCGGCTGGGCACCCGGCAGGTCGACGTCTACGGCGCGACCAGCTACGCCGACCTGGTGGCGCTCTGCGAGCGCACCGCCCGGGACCTGGGGCTGGACGTGACGGTCCGGCAGACCGACGCCGAACACGAGCTGATCGGGTGGCTGCACACCGCCGCCGACGAGGGCGCGGCCGTGGTGCTCAACCCGGCGGCCTGGTCGCACTACTCGTACGCGGTGCGGGACGCCTGCGCCATGCTTCGTGGGCCGCTGGTCGAGGTGCACATCTCCAACATCCACGCCCGGGAGGAGTTCCGGCACCACTCGGTGGTCTCCGCCGTGGCGACCGGGGTGATCTGCGGTCTGGGGCTGGACGGCTACCGCCTGGCCCTGCACCACCTGGCCACCCACGTCCACTGACCGGTCGGGTCGACAGAGCGGTCGTCCGGGTGGGCGGATCGCGGCGGCGGACCGGGCCGGCCGGCGGCAGCCGCCCCGCGTCGCAGCTAGTAGACTTCCAAGGTCTGTCCGCCAATTGATGATCAAGGCAGGAAATGGCCACCACCAACGACCTCAAGAACGGCCTGGTACTCAACCTTGACGGGGGGCTCTGGGCTGTCGTGGAGTTCCAGCACGTCAAGCCGGGCAAGGGCGGTGCCTTCGTCCGCACCACGCTGAAGAACGTGCTCTCCGGCAAGGTCGTCGACAAGACCTTCAACGCGGGTACCAAGGTCGAGACCGCGACCGTCGACAAGCGCACCATGCAGTACCTCTACGCCGACGGCGAGGACTTCGTCTTCATGGACCTGGAGACGTTCGACCAGATCACCGTCCCCGGCGCGACGGTGGGTGACGCGGCGAACTACCTCCTCCCCGAGGCGGAGGCGATCGTCGCCACCCACGAGGGTGTGCCGCTCTACGTCGAGCTGGCGACCAGCGTCGTGCTGGAGGTCACCTACACCGAGCCGGGTCTCCAGGGCGACCGTTCCACCGGGGGCAACAAGCCGGCCACCGTCGAGACCGGCGCGACCGTGCAGGTGCCGCTCTTCATCACCACCGGCGAGAAGATCAAGGTCGACACCCGCGACGGTCGTTACCTCGGCCGCGCCTGATGGCCGAGGCTCCCAAGCAGCAGATGCCGGCGCGCCGCAAGGCGCGCAAGCGGGCGCTGGACGTGCTCTACGAGGCCGACCTGCGTAGCCGGCCGCCGGTGGAGGTGCTCGCCGGCTACGTCGAGCGGATCGAGAAGCCCCGCCCGGAGCACCTCGACTACGCCGTGAGCCTGGTCGAGGGGGTCGCCGCGCACCTCGACCGGATCGACGAGCTGATCGCCAGCTACGCCGAGGGGTGGACCCTCGACCGGATGCCGGTGATCGACCGGAATCTCGCCCGGATCGCGGTCTACGAGCTGCTGTACCACGACGACATCGACGACGCGGTGGCCATCAGCGAGGCCGTCGAGCTGGCCCGGCAGATGTCGACCGACGACTCGCCGCGCTTCCTCAACGGCATCCTCGGCCGGATCGCCGACTACGCCGCCCGCTGAACCGGTCCGCGTCACCGGCAGCCCTGTCGACCCGTCGGATCGCGACACCACCGGCGTCACCGCGACACTGCCCGGCGTCGACCGCACCGTACGCACCCGAGGGGCCCGCGCCGCCCGGCGCGGGCCCCTCGAATGTGACAGCGGGTGTCAGGACGCGAAGAACGCCCGGGGGTCGGCGACCAGCACACCGTGCTCGTTGAGCCGTTCGATCAGGCCGGAGGGCGAGGCGTCGTACACGATGGCCAGGGCCCGCAGGTCGTCGGCGCGGATCGAGAGGACCCGGCCGTTGTAGTCACCGCGCTGCTGCTGGATGGCGCGGGCGTACCGGGCCACGTAGGCCAGTTCCTCCGACGCCTCGTCGTAGAGCCGCTCCAGGTCCAGCACGATCTTGCTGGTCGGCTCGTGCCGGACGCCACTGCCGTCGGGCAGCAGCTCGGAGACGGGTACGCGGTAGAAATCGGCCAGCTCCGCCAGGCGGGACACGGTGACGGCCCGGTCACCGCGCTCGTACGACCCGACCACGACGGCCTTCCAGCGGCCGTTGGACTTCTCCTCCACGCCCTGCAGGGACAGGCCCTGCTGCTGGCGGATGGAGCGCAGGCGGGCGCCCAGCGACTTGGCGTATTCAGAGGGCATTCGGACACTCCCAGTGCTGCTCGGGGTTCTCCCAGCTATCGCTACGGAGCGTGACGGTACGGGGATTGCGACACGTGGTCAAGTGCTCGTGACACACCTGTTGGGATCGCCGGGTCGATCTATCCGCATTTCGGGACTGATTTGCGAATCAGCAGCCGCCCGACCGGGGCGGCGGTGACCACTGGTAACGTGGCCTGAAGTCCCCGGTCGGAGCCGTTCGCGGCCGGTCCGGGGGAGTCAGACGTCCTTTAACGACCCGTCCCGTGAGGCGGGGAAGGAGGTCCGCCGTGGCCTACCCGTCGGCTGCCCGATCCCCGGTGCCGAGGCAACCCTCGGTAAAGGTGATCCTCGCCAGCGCTGACGTGCAGCGCGTGGTCGACCGCATCGCCCACCAGATCCTGGAGAAGACCCAGGGCGCCGCCGACACCGTCCTGCTCGGCATCCCGACCCGGGGCGCGCCGCTGGCCCGCCGCCTCGCCGCCCGGATCAGCGCCTTCGAGGACATCGCCGTACCGGTCGGCGTGCTCGACATCACGCTCTACCGCGACGACCTGCGCCGGCACGCCGTCCGGGCGGTCGGCCCGACCGAGGTGCCGCCCGGCGGGATCGACGGCAAGCGGGTCGTCCTCGTCGACGACGTGCTCTTCTCCGGACGCACCGTCCGGGCCGCCCTGGACGCGCTCAACGACGTCGGCCGGCCCTCCTCGGTACAGCTCGCCGTCCTGGTCGACCGGGGACACCGGGAACTGCCCATCCGGGCCGACTACGTCGGCAAGAACATCCCGACCGCGCTCGCCGAGAGCGTGAAGGTCACCCTCGCCGAGGTGGACGGCACCGACGAGGTCAAGCTCTACGGGGGTGCCCCCTCATGATCCGTCACCTGCTCTCCGGCGCGGACCTGGACGCGTCCACCGCCACCCTGGTCCTGGACACCGCCGCCCAGATGGCCACCGTCGCCGGGCGGGAGGTCAAGAAACTGCCGGCGTTGCGCGGCCGGACCGTGGTCAACCTCTTCTACGAGGACTCCACCCGCACCCGGATCTCGTTCGAGGCGGCGGCGAAGCGACTCAGCGCCGATGTGATCAACTTTTCGGCGAAGGGCTCCAGCGTCGCCAAGGGCGAGAGCCTGAAGGACACCGCCCTCACCCTCCAGGCGATGGGGGCCGACGCGGTGGTGGTCCGCCACCCGGCCTCCGGTGCCCCGCACCGCCTGGCGAACTGGGTCGACGGCAGCGTGGTCAACGCCGGGGACGGCACCCACGAGCACCCGACCCAGGCGCTGCTGGACGCGTACACGATGCGGTCCCGGCTCGGCCGGATCGCCGGCCTGCACGTCGCGGTGGTCGGTGACGTGCTGCACAGCCGGGTGGCCCGCTCCAACGTGCTGCTGCTGTCCACCCTCGGGGCGAAGGTCACCCTGGTCGGGCCACCCACCCTGATCCCGGTGGACATCGCGGCGGCCCTCGCGCCCGGCACCGACGTCTCCTACGACCTCGACGCCGTGCTGCCCGAGGCGGACGTGGTGATGATGCTGCGGGTGCAGCGGGAGCGGATGAGTGACTCCTACTTCCCCTCCGCCCGCGAGTACGCCCGCCGCTACGGCCTGGACGGGCCCCGGATGGCCCGCCTGCCGGAGCACGCGATCGTCATGCACCCCGGCCCGATGAACCGGGGGATGGAGATCACTCCCGAGGTGGCCGACTCGCCCCGCTCCACCATCGTCGAACAGGTCACCAACGGGGTCTCCGTCCGGATGGCCGTCCTCTACCTGCTGCTCGGGGGGAACAACCAATGACCGCGTACCTGATCAAGGGGGTCAGCGTCGTCGGCGGCGACCCCACCGACCTGCTCGTCCGTGACGGCGTCGTGGCCGGGACCGGCCGGGGCCTGGACGCGGCGGGAGCCACCGTGCTCGACGCCGACGGCCTGGTCGCCCTGCCCGGCCTGGTCGACCTGCACACCCACCTGCGTGAGCCGGGCCGGGAGGACGCCGAGACCGTCGAGACCGGTTCCCGCGCGGCGGCGCTCGGCGGCTACACGGCGGTCTGCGCGATGGCGAACACCTCCCCGGTCGCCGACACCGCCGGCGTGGTCGAGCAGGTCTGGCGGCTCGGCCGGGAGGCCGGACTGGTCGACGTCCAGCCGATCGGCGCGGTCACCGTCGGGCTGGCCGGCGAGCGCCTCGCCGAGCTGGGCGCGATGGCCGACTCGGCGGCCCGGGTGCGGATCTTCTCCGACGACGGGCACTGCGTCGCCGACCCGAAGCTGATGCGCCGGGCGCTGGAGTACGTCAAGGCGTTCGACGGGGTCATCGCCCAGCACGCCGAGGAGCCCCGGCTCACCGAGGGCGCGCAGATGCACGAGGGCGAGGTCTCCACCCGGCTCGGGCTGACCGGTTGGCCGGCGGTCGCCGAGGAGGCGATCATCGCCCGGGACGTGCTGCTCGCCGAGCACGTCGGCAGCCGGTTGCACGTCTGCCACGTCTCCACGGCCGGCAGCGTCGAGGTGCTGCGCCAGGCCAAAGCGCGCGGCATCCGGGTCACCGCCGAGGTCACCCCGCACCACCTGCTGCTCACCGACGAGCGCGCCGAGACGTACGACCCGGTCTACAAGGTCAACCCGCCGCTGCGCACCGCCACCGACATCGCCGCCCTGCGGGCCGCGCTGGTCGAGGGCGTGATCGACATCGTGGCCACCGACCACGCCCCGCACGCGGTGGAGGACAAGGAGTGCGAGTGGGCGTACGCCCGGCCGGGCATGCTCGGGCTGGAGACGGCGCTGTCGATCGCCCTCGACGTGCTCGGTCCGGAATGGGACCTCATCGCGGAGCGGATGTCCCGCGCCCCGGCCCGCATCGCCGGCCTGGACACCCACGGCCGGGACCCGGCCCCCGGAGTCCCGGCGAACCTCACCCTGGTCGACCCGGCCGCCCGGCGCGTGATCGAGCCGGCCGAACTGGCCAGCCGCAGTCGCAACACCCCGTACGCCCGCATGACGCTGCCGGGTCGCATCGTGGCGACCTTCCTGCGCGGCGAGCCGACGGTCCTGGACGGAAAGGCAGTGAAATGAGTCGCAGGCGACCGGCGATCCTGGTCCTGGAGGACGGACGCACGTTCCACGGCGAGGCGTACGGCAGCGTCGGCGAGACCTTCGGCGAGGCGGTCTTCAACACCGGCATGACCGGCTACCAGGAGACCCTGACCGACCCCTCCTACCACCGGCAGGTGGTGGTGCAGACCGCCCCGCACATCGGCAACACCGGCGTCAACGGCGAGGACGACGAGTCCGGCCGGATCTGGGTCGCCGGGTACGTGGTCCGCGACCCGGCCCGGACCGCCTCGAACTGGCGGTCCACCGGCGGTCTGGAGGAGCGCCTGGAAGCCGAGGGCGTGGTCGGCATCAGCGGGGTGGACACCCGGGCGCTCACCCGCCACCTGCGGGAACGCGGTGCGATGCGGGTCGGCGTCTCCAGCGTCTCCGACGACCCGCGTGCCCTGCTGGCCCGGGTCCGGCAGGCGCCCCCGATGGTCGGCGCGGACCTCTCCGCCGAGGTGACCACCGCCGAGCCGTACGTGGTCAAGGCGGAGGGGGCGCACCGCTTCACCGTCGCCGCGCTCGACCTGGGCATCAAGCGCAACGTGCCGCGCCGGCTCGCCGCGCGGGGCGTCACCACCCACGTGCTGCCCGCCTCCTCGACCATCGACGAGGTGCTGGCCACCGGTGCGGACGCGGTCTTCCTCTCGCCCGGCCCCGGCGACCCGGCCACCGCCGACGTCCCGGTCGCCCTGGCCCGCGAGGTGCTGCGCCGCCGGGTGCCGCTGTTCGGGATCTGCTTCGGCAGCCAGTTGCTCGGCCGGGCCCTCGGGTTCGGCACCTACAAGCTCGGGTACGGCCACCGGGGCATCAACCAGCCGGTGCTGGACCGGGCCACCGGCAAGGTCGAGGTGACCAGCCACAACCACGGCTTCGCCGTCCAGTTCCCGGGGGCCGAGCCGGGAGCCGTGGTGCCCGACCGGATCGTCGACACCGAGTTCGGCGGGGTCGAGGTCAGTCATGTCTGCCTCAACGACAACGTGGTCGAGGGCCTGCGGGCGAAGGACGTGCCCGCGTTCACCGTCCAGTACCACCCCGAGGCGGCGGCCGGCCCGCACGACGCGGACTACCTCTTCGACCGCTTCGCCGAACTGATCGAGGGTCGCGGCCCCGACCGGAACCACAGTGAAGGCGGTAGGAATGCCTAAGCGGACCGATCTCAAGCACGTCCTGGTGATCGGCTCCGGGCCGATCGTCATCGGCCAGGCCTGCGAGTTCGACTACTCCGGCACCCAGGCCTGCCGCGTGCTGCGCGGCGAGGGGATCCGGGTCAGCCTGGTCAACTCCAACCCGGCGACCATCATGACCGACCCGGAGTTCGCCGACGCCACCTACGTCGAGCCGATCACGCCGGAGTTCGTCGAGCTGGTCATCGCCAAGGAGCGCCCCGACGCCCTGCTGCCCACCCTCGGCGGGCAGACCGCGCTGAACACCGCGGTCGCTCTGCACGAGGCCGGTGTGCTGGACAAGTACGGCGTCGAGCTGATCGGCGCGAACATCGACGCGATCCGGCGCGGTGAGGACCGGCAGCTGTTCAAGGACATCGTCGCCAAGGCCGGTGTCCGGTTGGGCTTCGACGACCCGGCCGCCCTGGTGCCCCGCTCCCGGGTCTGCCACTCGATGGACGAGGTCCGGGACACCGCCGTCGAGCTGGGCCTGCCGGTGGTGATCCGGCCGTCGTTCACGATGGGCGGCCTCGGCTCCGGCATGGCGCACTCGGCGGAGGACCTGGAGCGCATCGCCGGGGCCGGGCTGGCCGCCAGCCCGGTGCACGAGGTGCTCATCGAGGAGAGCGTGCTCGGCTGGAAGGAGTACGAACTCGAGCTGATGCGGGACCGCAACGACAACGTCGTGGTGGTCTGCTCGATCGAGAACGTCGACCCGATGGGCGTGCACACCGGCGACAGCGTCACCGTCGCCCCGGCCATGACCCTGACCGACCGGGAGTACCAGCGCCTGCGTGACCTGGGCATCGCGGTGCTGCGTGAGGTCGGCGTGGACACCGGTGGCTGCAACATCCAGTTCGCGGTGAACCCGGCCGACGGTCGGATCGTGGTCATCGAGATGAACCCGCGGGTGTCCCGCTCGTCCGCGCTGGCCTCCAAGGCGACCGGCTTCCCGATCGCGAAGATCGCCGCGAAGCTCGCCATCGGCTACACGCTGGACGAGATCCCCAACGACATCACGCTGAAGACGCCGGCGGCGTTCGAGCCGACGCTCGACTACGTCGTGGTCAAGATCCCCCGCTTCGCGTTCGAGAAGTTCCCCGGCGCGGACCGGGAGCTGACCACCACGATGAAGTCGGTCGGCGAGGCGATGAGCCTGGGCCGGAACTTCACCGAGGCGCTGAACAAGGCGATGCGCTCGATGGAGACCAAGGGGGCCGGGTTCTGGACCGTCCCCGACTCGGTCGTCGCCGCCGCGACAGGCGCGGGTCCGGCCGAGGTGACGAAGGAGAACACCCTCGAGGCGCTGCGCGTGCCGCACGACGGTCGGCTCTACACCGTCGAGCGGGCGCTGCGGCTCGGCGCGTCGGTCGCCGAGGTCGTCGCGGCCTCCGGGGGGATCGACCCCTGGTTCCTCGACCAGATCGCCGCCCTGGTCGAGCTGCGCGCCGAGATCGTCGCCGCCCCGGTGCTCGACGGGGACCTGCTGCGCCGGGCCAAGCGGGCCGGGCTCTCCGACCGGCAGCTCGCCGCGCTCCGGCCGGAGCTGGCCGCCGAGGACGGCGTACGCACCCTGCGGCACCGCCTCGACGTCCGGCCGGTCTACAAGACGGTGGACACCTGCGCGGCCGAGTTCGCCGCCACCACCCCGTACCACTACTCCTCCTACGACTCGGAGACCGAGGTGGTCGGCTCGGACCGGCCGAAGGTGCTGATCCTGGGCTCCGGGCCGAACCGGATCGGCCAGGGCATCGAGTTCGACTACTCCTGCGTGCACGCGGTGATGGCGCTGCGGGCGGCCGGCTACGAGACGGTCATGGTCAACTGCAACCCGGAGACCGTCTCCACCGACTACGACACCGCCGACCGGCTCTACTTCGAGCCGCTCACCTTCGAGGACGTGCTGGAGGTGTGGCACGCCGAGGACACCTCCGGGAAGGCGGCCGGCGGACCGGGCGTGGTCGGGGTGGTCGTCCAGCTCGGCGGGCAGACCCCGCTCGGGTTGGCGCAGCGGCTCAAGGACGCCGGGGTGCCGGTGGTCGGCACCTCCCCGGAGTCGATCCACCTCGCTGAGGAGCGGGGCGCGTTCGGCGCGGTGCTGGCCCGGGCCGGCCTGCGCGCGCCCGCGCACGGCACCGCCACCTCGTACGAGGAGGCGAAGGCGATCGCCGACGAGATCGGCTACCCGGTGCTGGTCCGTCCCTCGTACGTGCTCGGCGGGCGGGGCATGGAGATCGTCTACGACGACCCGACGCTGCGCGACTACATCGGCCGGGCCACCGACATCTCCCCGAACCACCCGGTCCTGGTGGACCACTTCCTCGACGACGCGATCGAGATCGACGTGGACGCGCTCTGCGACGCCGACGGCGAGGTCTACCTCGGTGGCGTGATGGAGCACATCGAGGAGGCCGGCATCCACTCCGGCGACTCGTCCTGCGTGCTGCCGCCGATCACCCTGGTCGGCTCGCACGTGGCGCAGGTCCGCCGGTACACCGAGGCGATCGCCCGGGGCGTCGGGGTGCGGGGGCTGCTCAACGTGCAGTACGCGCTCAAGGACGACGTGCTCTACGTGCTGGAGGCCAACCCGCGCGCCTCGCGGACCGTGCCGTTCGTCTCGAAGGCCACGGCGGTGCCGTTGGCCAAGGCGGCGGCCCGGATCGCGCTCGGCGCGACCATCGCGGAACTGCGCGCCGAGGGCCTGTTGCCGGCCTCCGGTGACGGGGGCACGCCGCCGCCGGACGCCCCGATCGCGGTCAAGGAGGCGGTGCTGCCGTTCAAGCGGTTCCGCACGCCCGCCGGCCAGGGCGTGGACTCGCTGCTCGGCCCGGAGATGAAGTCCACCGGTGAGGTGATGGGCATCGACACCTCGTTCGGGCACGCCTTCGCCAAGAGCCAGTCCGCGGCGTACGGCTCGCTGCCCACCTCCGGTCGGATCTTCGTCTCGGTGGCGAACCGGGACAAGCGCGCCATGATCTTCCCGGTGAAGCGCCTGGCCGACCTGGGCTTCGAGATCCTGGCGACCACCGGCACGGCCGAGGTGCTGCGCCGGTACGGCATCGCGTGCGAGCAGATCCGCAAGCACTACGAGGCCGGTGCCGGGGAGGACGCGGTGTCGCTGATCCTCGGCGGCGAGGTGGCGTTGGTGATCAACACACCGCAGGGCTCGGGGGCGAGCGCCCGCTCCGACGGGTACGAGATCCGCAGCGCGGCGGTCACCGCCGACATCCCCTGCATCACCACCGTCCCCGGCGCGGCGGCGGCCGTCATGGGCATCGAGGCCCGGATCCGGGGCGACATGCACGTCCGTCCGCTCCAGGAACTCCACGCCACCCTCCGGGCCGCCCAGTGACCCCGCCCACCACGGTGATCAAGAGGTTCGCGTCCGGTCCGGGCCGGTTCCGCGACGCGAATCTCTTGATCGACCCCGAATCACCGGTGGAGGGGGCGGCGTGGTGATGTTCGAGCGGGTGGTGCGGCCGGGGCTGTTCCGGATCGGGGGCGGGGACGCCGAGACGGCGCACGAGTGGACGCTTCGGCGGCTCGCCGGGGTGTCCGGGCGGCCGGCGGTGCTCGCCGGGATGCGGGCGCGGTACGCGGTGTCCGCGCCGCGCACCGTCTTCGGCGTGCGGTTCCCGAACCCGGTCGGACTGGCCGCCGGCATGGACAAGAACGGGGTGGCGCTGCCGGCCTGGCCGGCGCTGGGCTTCGGCTTCGTCGAGGTCGGCACGGTGACCGCCCGTCCGCAGCCGGGCAACCCCCGGCCCCGGTTGTTCCGGCTGCGCGACAGCGAGGCCGTGGTCAACCGGATGGGCTTCAACAACGCGGGGGCCGAGGCGCTCGCCGCCCGGCTGGCCGCGCTGCCCCGCCCGCTCGGCGTACCGCTGGGCATCTCGCTCGGCAAGTCCAAGGTGACGCCGCTGGAGGAGGCGGTGACGGACTACCTCGCCTCCTACCGGGCGTTGCGGGACCACGGCGACTACTTCGCGGTCAACGTCTCCTCGCCGAACACCCCGGGCCTGCGCGCCCTCCAGGACCGGGAGCACCTCGACGCGCTGCTCGCCGCGCTGGTGGGGGAGAAGCCGGTGCTGGTGAAGATCGCCCCGGACCTGACCGAGCCGGCCGTCGCCGAACTGCTGGAGGTCTGTCTGGACCGGGGCGCGGCCGGAGTGATCGCCACCAACACCACCCTGGCCCGCGACGGGCTCGCTCCGGACGACCGCGCGCGGGGCGCGGAGACCGGGGGACTCTCCGGCCGCCCGCTCGCCGCCCGGGCCCGGGAGGTGGTGGCCTTCGTGCACCGGGAGACCGGTGGCCGGCTGCCGGTGATCGGGGTGGGCGGGATCGTCGACCCGGACGACGCGGCCCGCATGGTCGACGCGGGGGCCAGCCTGGTGCAGCTCTACACGGGTTTCATCTACCGGGGTCCGGCCCTGGTGCGGGCCGCGGTCCGGGCCGTCGCCCGCGCGGACCGCGCCACCGCCCCGGCGGTCTAGGTCGCGTGCCGACCGCACGCGTCACCGCCACGAGGAACCGGAGAGGCGGGAGGGTCCGTGACGCCTGAGGAGATCCTGGCGGGGGACCGGGAGCACGTGTGGCATCCGTACGCGCCGCTGCCGCCGGCCGTGCCGCCGTACGTGGTCGAGAGCGCGCGGGGGGTCCGGCTGCGCCTGGCCGACGGGCGCGAGCTGGTCGACGGGATGTCGTCCTGGTGGGCGGCCATCCACGGCTACCGGCACCCGGTGCTCGACGCGGCGGTGGTCGACCAGCTCGGCCGGATGAGCCACGTGATGTTCGGCGGGCTGACCCACGAGCCGGCCGTCCGGCTGGCGCGCACCCTCGTCGAACTGGCCCCGCCCGGCCTGGAGCGGGTCTTCCTCTGCGACTCCGGGTCGGTCGCCGTCGAGGTCGCGGTGAAGATGTGCCTGCAGTACCAGCGGGCCAGCGGGCGGCCGGAACGGCACCGGCTCGGCACCTGGCGGGGCGGCTACCACGGGGACACCTTCCACCCGATGAGCGTCTGCGACCCGGAGGGGGGCATGCACCACCTCTGGACCGACGTGCTGCCCCGTCAGGTCTTCGCCCCCGCACCGCCGGGCGACTTCGGCGGCCCGGTCGACCCGGCGTACGAGGCGGCGCTGGTCGACGCGGTCGAACGGCACGCGCACGAGCTGGCGGCGGTGATCGTCGAGCCGGTGGTGCAGGGGGCCGGCGGGATGCGGTTCCACCACCCGCACTACCTGCGGGTGCTGCGTGAGGTGACCCGTGCCCACGGGATCCTGCTCGTCTTCGACGAGATCGCCACCGGGTTCGGTCGGACCGGGACGATGTTCGCCGCCGAGCACGCCGGGGTGAGCCCCGACGTGCTCTGTGTCGGCAAGGCGCTCACCGGCGGCTACCTGACCCTGGCCGCCGCGCTCTGCACCGCCGAGATCGCCCGGGGCATCTCCGTCGACGGCGTGCTGGCGCACGGCCCGACGTTCATGGGCAATCCGCTCGCCTGTGCCGTCGCGAACGCCTCCATCGGGCTGCTGCGGGCCGGAGACTGGGCCGCCGAGGTGTCCAGGGTGGGGCGGGGGTTACGGACCGGTCTGGCGCCGTTGCGGGGCGCTGCCGGGGTACGGGACGTCCGGGTGCTCGGCGCGATCGGCGTGGTGCAGCTCGACCACGAGGTGGACCTGCCGGCGGCGACCGCCGCCGCGGTCGCCGAGGGGGTCTGGCTGCGCCCGTTCCGCGACCTGGTCTACACCATGCCGCCGTACCTGACCGACGACGCGGACCTGGCCCGGATCACCGCGGGCATCGCCGCCGCGGTGGCGGCGGGCTGAACCACCGTCCGCAGTGGACGCCAGGGGCCCTGGCCGCCACGTGGACGGCCGAGGGTGGCACGGGGTGGGTGCATGGACGCGCGACGCCGTCACGGGGACGGTGGAGCGGCAGGCCGCCCTCGGAGGGCGGGACACGAGAGGGAGAGGGACAGATGGAGAGCTTCGGAACCCGGCTGCACCGGGCGATGCGGGAACGCGGGCCGCTCTGCGTGGGGATCGACCCGCACCCCGGGCTGCTGGCCCGTTGGGGTCTGCCGGACGACGTCTCGGGTCTTGACCGGTTCACCCGGACCGTCACGGAAGCCCTCGGTGACCGGGTCGCGGTGTTCAAACCGCAGTCGGCCTTCTTCGAGCGGCACGGCTCCGGTGGAGTGGCCGTGCTTGAGTCAACTATCCGACAGTTGCGTAAAGCGGGCGCGCTCGTTCTCCTCGACGTCAAGCGGGGCGACATCGGATCGACCGTCGCCGCGTACGCCGACGCGTACCTCGATCCATCCAGCCCGCTGTATGTCGACGCGGTGACGGCGAGCCCCTACCTGGGAGTAGGTTCGCTGGCCCCGATGTTCGACACGGCGGCCCGGCACGGCGGCGGCGTCTTCGTGCTGGCGCTGACCTCCAACCCCGAGGGCGGTGCGGTGCAGCGTGCGCGGGGCGCGGACGGGCGGACCGTCGCGCAGACGGTCATCGACGAGATTGCGCAGCTCAACGCCGGTGTGGAGTCGCTCGGCAGCATCGGGCTGGTGGTCGGGGCGACGATCGGCGACACCGGTCACGACCTCTCCCGGGTCCACGGCCCGCTGCTCGCTCCGGGGCTCGGCGCGCAGGGCGGCGCGGCGGCGGATCTGCGTACCGTCTTCGGCTCCGCACTCTCTGCGGTGCTGCCGTCGTACTCCCGCCAGGTGCTCTCCGCCGGCCCCGATCCGGCCGCGCTGCGGACGGCGGCAGAGCAGGTCCTGAGCGACTGCCGACGGGTCCTCCAGCGCGGGGAAACTGACTGACGGGTCGGTCACCACGGGGTGGCGAGCGCGCGTCCACGTTGCCGAAAGCTCCGCTGACCGCTAGTTTTCCCCGCGCTGGGAACCACGGACCCCTTTGGTTCCCAGCGACACCACGTTTCACAGAAGCGGCGGCGCGTCCCGCCCGCCGCGATAGGGACCTGAGGAGAACTGGTGCCGCTCCCGTCACTTACCCCTGAGCAGCGCGCGGCCGCGCTGGAGAAGGCCGCGGAGATCCGCAAGGCCCGTGCTGAGCTGAAGGAGCAGCTCAAGCAGGGCAAGACCACCCTCGCCTCCGTCCTCGAGCGGGCGGAGGCCGACGACGTCGTGGGCAAGCTGAAGGTCTCGGCCGTCCTCCAGGCCATGCCGGGTATCGGCAAGATCCGGGCGACCCAGATCATGGAGAAGCTCAAGATCGCCGACAGCCGCCGGCTGCGTGGCCTCGGTGACCAGCAGCGCAAGGCTCTGCTTGGAGAGTTCGCCGGGAACTGACCCGTGACAGCGGGTACAAACAAGCGGTGAGCACGGCTGACGAGACGCGCCCGGCGGCTCGGCTGACTGTCCTCGCCAGCCCCTCCGGGGCCGGCCGGGTCAGTGTGGTCGAGGCGGTCCGGGCGCGTTTCCCGGCGACGTGGACGCCCGTGTCGGCCACCACCCGGCCGCGACGCGGGCACGAGGTGCACGGGGTGGACCGGATCTTCCTCGACCCGGCCGGATTCGCGCGGATGATCGCCGAGGGGCGACTGCTCGAGTGGAGCCGGGTCGGACCGTACCTGCGGGGGACACCGCACCGCCCGGTACGGGCCCGGCTCGTCGTCGGGCGTCCGGTCCTCCTCCCGCTCGACCCGGACGGCGCGCTGCGCGTCCGTGCGGCCGAACCGGATGCCCGGCTGGTGCTGCTCGTCCCGCCCGGTTTCCGCCCCGACGCGCGGACCGCCGACGCGTTCGAGCTGACCGTCCGGCACGACCTGCTCGGACGGGTCGCGGACGAGCTGGTAGGATTGCTCGGTTCGTCCTTTCCGGCACCGGTCCAGCCGCGACCGCGCGGTTGACCGCCCGCCGCGCCGCGGCCGGTCCACTCAGACGCAGAGGTTCAAATTCGTGGGAACCATCGCCAACCCCGAGGGCATCACCAACCCGCCGATCGACGAGCTGCTGGAGAAGACCTCCTCGAAGTACGCGCTGGTGATCTTCGCCGCCAAGCGCGCCCGTCAGGTCAACGCCTACTACAGCCAGCTCGGTGAGGGCCTGCTGGAGTACGTCGGCCCGCTCGTGGAGACCACCCCTCAGGAGAAGCCGCTCTCGATCGCGATGCGCGAGATCAACGCCGGTCTGCTCACCGCCGAGCCGACCGACCAGCCGTAACCCGCCCCCGCGCCGATGTCCGCCCGGATCGTCCTCGGGGTAGGCGGCGGCATCGCCGCCTACAAGGCATGTGAGCTGCTGAGGCTCTTCACCGAGTCGGGCCACCGGGTCCGGGTCGTGCCGACCGCGTCGGCGCTCCGCTTCGTCGGGGCGCCGACCTGGGCGGCACTGTCCGGTCAACCGGTGGCCGACGACGTCTGGACGGACGTGCACGAGGTGCCGCACGTCCGTCTCGGTCAGCAGGCCGATCTGGTCGTGGTCGCGCCGACCACCGCCGACCTGCTGGCCAAGGCGGCCCACGGGCTCGCCGACGACCTGCTCACCAACACCCTGCTGACCGCCCGCTGTCCGGTGGTGCTCGCGCCCGCGATGCACACCGAGATGTGGGAAAACCCGGCCACCGTGGCGAACGTGGCCACCCTGCGCGCCCGGGGTGTCCTGGTGATCGAGCCGGCGGTCGGCCGGCTGACCGGCGCCGACACCGGCAAGGGCCGGCTGCCCGACCCGGCCGAGATCTTCGCGGTGGCGCGACGCGCGTTGCATCGGGGTGCTGACGCCTCCGCCGACCTGGTCGGACGCCGGGTGGTGGTCACCGCCGGCGGCACCCGGGAACCGCTCGACCCGGTGCGCTTCCTCGGCAACCGGTCCTCCGGGAAACAGGGGTACGCCTTCGCCCGCGCCGCCGTCGCCCGGGGAGCCCGGGTGACCCTGATCGCCGCCAACGTCTCGCTGCCCGACCCCGCCGGGGTGGACCTGGTCCGGGTCGGCACCACCGAGGAGTTGCGCGCCGCCACCCTGGCGGCGGCCGAGACGGCCGACGTGGTGGTGATGGCGGCGGCTCCGGCCGATTTCCGTCCGGCGACCTACGCGCCTGGCAAAATCAAGAAGTCGGAGGACGGTGCCGCGCCCACCATCGACCTGGTGACCAACCCGGACATCGCCGCCGAGCTGGGTGGGCGGCGCCGAGCGGGACAGGTGCTGGTGGTGTTCGCCGCCGAGACCGGCGACGCGGAGGCCAACGGTCGGGCGAAGCTCGCCCGCAAGCGGGCGGACCTCATCGTGATCAATGAGGTCGGCGTGGACAAGGTCTTCGGTGCCGAGACGAACGCGGCGACCGTCATCGGTGCGGACGGTTCGACCCGGGTGATCCCGGAACGCACCAAGGAGGACCTGGCCGACGACGTCTGGGATCTCGTGGTACCCCGGCTCACGACCCCTGCGTGACCCGGAGAGCACCCCACACACCTGGGCGGTAATGACTACACTGCCGCGGAACGACCCCTTCACAACTTAGGAGTGCCGTGACACGC
>NZ_JBITJH010000042.1:0-22240 GCF_044459745.1 Micromonospora sp. NPDC050187 | reverse complement strand
TCAACGGACGACCCCGGCAAACCCTGGGATGGCAGAATCCTGCCGAAGCACTCCACCAGCACCTCGTCGCAACAGCCACTTGAAACCGCCCGGTCGGCCACCCCGACATGCCGCAACACGAGTTGATCAGCGGGGCGAGGCGGGGGGCGTCGGGCCGCGTGTGTCGGGGCGCTCTCGCAGCACCCGCAGCACACCCGCCCCGGCCAGGTAGGCGAGCAGCGCCGGGACCGGCAGGCCGAGCGGTTCGGCGGCCTCCCGGGGGGTCACCGCGTTCATCACGAGCGCCGCGCCTACGGCGACGAAGCCGGCCACCGCGAGGCCGGCCCGCAGTGGGTGGCGTTGGTGCCGGGCATCCGACGGGCGGTCCGCACCATCGGGTGCGGCGTCCTTGACCGGAAGCCGGTGTCGTCCCGCACGGGCCTCCACCGGGCCGAAGATCGCGACCAGCGCCGCCAGCACCACAGCGAGCATCAGCAGCCACGGCACCCGCCAGGCCAGCCAGGCCGGCGAGCCCACCGGCGGGGTGGGCAGCAGACCCACCGCGTCGAGGCCGCCGACCAGCAGGATCGCCGCACTCAGGTGCCAGAGGAAGACGGTCAGCACCACCGCGTTGACCGCGATCACCGCCTGCCAGGGGCCGGGACGGCGCAGCCAGCGCTCGGCCGGCTCGCGAAGCACCATGATCAGCCCGAGTTGGGTGATGGTCAGGACGAGCAGTGCCAGGCTCGGCGGTGCGGCGTTGTCCAGCGGTTCGCCGGGGACGTTGAGCATGCTCACCGGATACGGGCCGACGGTGGTCAGCAGCACCAGCACGGTCAGCCCGCCGAGCAGCAGGGTCCACCCGACCCCTCGGGCCGGCGGGAAGCGGGCACCGACCTTACGGCGGGCGTCGTACCACACGTAGCCGAGCTGGTGCACGGCGAGCCAGCCGAACAGGTAGTTGCCCAGGGCGAGCCCGGCGTGGTCGGTCGACCGGGCCAGGTCGCCGAGGCCGACCAGGGCCGCCATCACCACCGGCACGGCCAGCCCGTACCGCCGGTGCAGGGCGTAGGTGAGCGGGGTCAGCGGGACGACGAGCAGGTAGGCGGCGAGGAACCACAGCGGCACGGTGGCGAACCAGACCACGGTGCGGGTCGTCGACGGGTCGACCCCGGCGAGCCGGGCGACCAGCGCGCCGGCGGCGAGCACCAGGACGAGGACGGTGGTCGGCCGGACCAGCCGGGCGCTGCGGTCGAGCAGCCAGTCGGCGGCATCCCCGCCCCGGGCCCGCCGGGCGGCCAGCGAGGCGGCGTTGGCGAACCCGCCGACGACGAAGAAGACCGGCATCACCTGGGCGACCCAGGTCAGCGGGTACGCCCAGGGAAGGTCGGGCAGGGCGGAGCGGCCGGTCGGCCGTCCGGCCGCGTCGTAGCCGACGACGGCGACGGTCCAGTGCCCGAGGACGACTGCGGTGATCGCCACCGCGCGGAGCAGGTCGACGTACCGTTCCCGGTCGGCCGGCGTTCGCTCGGCGAGCTGCCGCACGCGGCGCATGGCGTCAGGCTATGCCACCGGGGCGGGCCCGGCGGCCCATCGGCTCCACCGGACACCCCCGTTCCCGGAGTCGGTCAGGCCGCCGGTGACACCAGCAGCGCGTGCAGCGTGGCCGGATCCTCCACCACGGGCAGGTCGCGGGCGGCGAGCCAGGCGGCGGCTGCCGCGCCGTCGCCGGCCCGGCGCAGGGACGCGTGCGGCCAGCGGCGGCGCAGTTCGGCCTGGAGCGCGGTGGCCAGCGGGGTGTCCCCGGTGAGCAGCCCACCGCCGAGGACGAGCGGGTCGGTGGCGTCCGGTGGGCGGATCCGGGAGGCGCTCTCCGCCAGGTGTCCGGCGGCCTCGTCGACGATGGCGACGGCGGTCGGCTCGTCCTGGCCGGCGGCGTCGACGACCAGCGGGGCCAGCCGGGCCAGCTCGACCGGGGGGCGTCGGGTGACCGCCTGGACCAGCGCGTCGACGGTGTCCCGGGGACGGGGGGCGATCTCGGCGTGCCCGAGCAGTTCGGTGAGGACGCGGACGCCGAGCGGTCCGGGCCGGTGGGCACGGTCCAGGTCGGCCAGTACCCGCCGGACCGCCTCGCGGCCCAGCCAGTACCCGGAGCCGGCGTCGCCCAGCAGCCAGCCGTGCCCGTCGGCGATCCGGTCCAGCCGCAGTCCGCGTACCTGGGCGGCGACGGCCCCGGTCCCGGCGATCAGCACGGTGCCGTCCGGGTCGGGGGTGCCGGAGGCGTAGGCGACCAGTGCGTCCTTGTGGACGGTGTACGGGCAGCGCAGTCCGGCGTCGTGCCAGGCCCGGTCGAAGGCGGCTTGGCCGGCGGGGTCGGCGAGGAGCCGACCTGCCCCGGCCAGCCCGATCACCCCGGCGGCGACCCGGGCGGGGTCGGTGCCGGTCAGCGCCGCGCGCAGGGCGGCGCGGAGTTCGCCGGCGGCCCGGTCGGCGCCGTGGCTGGTGGGGTTGCCGCCCCCGGCGCGGCCGGTGCCGAGGCGTTCACCGGTGGTGGTGACGACCGCGGCGCGGGTGGAGGTGCCGCCGACGTCCAAGCCGACCACGATGCTGCCGGACATGCCGATGAACCTCCCGGAGATCGTCGCTGGGGCGATTCATGCTGGTCGACCCGGGTGCGGCTGGCAAGGGGCGGCCGGACCACGGAGGGTGTGGTCCGGGTAACAGTTTGAAAACTTCGCCCACGGCCTTGACACGGAGGGCCCTTCAGTAAGAACTTTTACCACTAACGGTTAACACTCTTTTCAGAAAGGCGGACCCCGATGGTCGGTCACGAGGTGGACACCACCGCCGCTGCGGTGGTCCACACCGACGGGCCCGACCGCCGGTTTCCGCTCGGGGTCGCCTCCGACGGTGTGCTCGCCCGCGTCCGTGCCGGCGCCGGCGAGCTGACCGGGGCGCTGCGCCGGGTCGCCGAGCACGTGCTCAGCGACCCGGAGGCGGCGGCCCGGGCCACCATCGTGGAACTCGCCGAACGCAGCGGCACCTCGCCGGCCACGGTCACCCGGTTCTGCCGGGCGATGGGCTTCGAGGGCTACGCCGACCTGCGGCTCGGCATCGCCGCCGAAACCGGCCGGGCCCGCTCCGCCGGCTGGACCGTCGACATCGGCCGGGAGATCCAGCCGGGCGACCCGCTCGAACGGGTGCTCGGGCAGATCATGGCCGCCGACACCCGGGCCATGCACGACACCGCCGCCCTGCTCGACCTGGCCGAGGTGGAACGCGCCGCGGTCGCCATCGCCGGGGCCGACCGGGTGAACATCTTCGGGGCCAGCGGCAGCGCGCTGGTCGGCGAGGAGATGCAGTTCAGCCTGCACCGCATCGGCGTTGCCGCGTGGAGCTGGAACGACGTGCACGAAGGGCTGGCCAGTGCCGCGCTGCTGCGCCCCGGCGACGTGGCGCTGGGCATCTCGCACACCGGGCAGACCCGGGAGACCATCGAGATGCTCGCCGAGGCGGGCAGCCGGGGCGCGACCACCGTCGCGCTGACCGGTTTCCCCCGCTCGCCCCTGGCCGAACTGGCCGACGTCGTCCTGCTCACCGCCAGCCAGGCCACCACCTTCCGTCCCGACGCGTTGTCCGCCCGCCACCCCCAGCTCGTCGTGCTCGACCTGCTCTACGTGGCGGTCGCGCAACGCACCCACGACCGCGCCCACGCGGCGTTCCGGCGTACCGCGCAGGCGGTCGACGGACACAAGGCCGCGCGCGGAGCCCTGCCATGACCCACGTCCGGTGGCCCACCGGGCATGCCCGCCGCACCGGCTGACCCGACCAACCGGTCAGGGACGGTCCGTTACCCGGCCCGATCTGATCCGCACGCCAGGCCCGAACCGACTCTTACGTCAAGGAGAGACGACGATGTCCGTTATCCCCGAGCTCCCGGCCGACCTGAGCCGCCGTACCGTGCTGCGCCGCGCCGCCGCCGCGGGCCTGCTGGCCACCCCGGCCGTCGGCCTGCTCAGCGGCTGCGTCGGCGGTGGCGACGACGAGCCGGTCGAGCAGGCCGCCGGCGAGAAGTCCGCCACCAACCCGCTGGGCGTCAAGGAGGACGCCGCGCTGGAGGTGGTCATCTTCAACGGCGGCCTGGGCACCAAGTACGCCACCGACGTGCACATCCCGTCGTACAAGAAGGCGTTCCCCAAGGCCGAGGTGAAGCACTCGGCGACCGAGGAGGTCGGCACCGTCCTCCAGCCCCGGTTCACCAGCAACACCCCGCCGGACATGGTCAACAACGCCGGCTCGAAGCTGATGGACCAGGGCGCGCTGGTGCAGGCCGGCCAGGTGCAGGACCTCACCGAGCTGTTCGACGCACCGTCGCTGGACGACCCGTCGAAGAAGGTGCGGGACCTGCTCATCCCGGGCACCGTCGAGCAGGGCACCTTCAACGGCAAGCCGTTCGTGTTGAACTACGCGTTCACCGTCTTCGGCCTCTGGTACGACAGCGCGCTGTTCGAGAAGAACGGCTGGACCGCGCCGAAGACCTGGGCCGACTTCACCGCGCTCTGCGACAAGATCAAGGCCGCCGGGATCACGCCGTACTCGTACGCCGGGGCGAACGCCGCCTACTACCAGTACCTGGTCCTGCTCACCAGCGCCGCCAAGATCGGCGGCCCGGACGTGCTGAAGAACATCGACAACCTGGAGGACGGTGCCTGGCAGGCCGAGCCGGTCAAGCAGGCCGCCGCCGCGTGGGCCGAGATCGGCGCGAAGTACGGCAACAAGGCGCACCTGGGCCTCAAGCACACCGAGGTCCAGCTCCAGCAGAACCAGGGCAAGGTGGCGTTCTACCCCAGCGGCTCCTGGCTGGAGAACGAGCAGGCCAAGGACACCCCGCCCGGCTTCAAGTACGCCGTGATGCCGGTGCCCAGCGTGACCGCCTCCGATGTGCTGCCGCAGACCGCCATCTACGCGGCGGCCGGCGAGATGTACTTCGTCGCCGCCAAGGGCAAGAACCCGCGCGGTGGCATGGAGTACCTGCGGCACATGCTCTCCAAGGCCGGCGCGAAGGGCTTCACCGAGCTGACCAAGGTGCTCACCGTGGTCCAGGGCGCGGTCGACGGCGTGGACATCTCGCCCGGCCTGACCAGCGGTAACGCCGTGCTTGCGGCGGCCGGCAAGGACTACTTCAGCTACCGCTTCGACGCCTGGTACAAGAAGCTCGACGACGAGGCCCGCGCCGCGACCAACGAGCTGATGTTCTCCCGGGGCAACGCGCAGAAGTTCTGCGACCGGATGCAGAAGGTCGCCGATGCGGTCAAGAAGGACTCCTCCATCGAGAAGTTCAAGCGCTGACCCGGGCGTAGCGAGGCGAGCGGAGACGAGAAAACCATGCGGCATGGCAGGTACCCGTTCATCATCGGCTTCCTGGCGGCACCGGTCGCGATCTACGTGACCTTCGTCCTGGGGCCGTACGCCCAGGCCTTCTACCTCGCCATGACCAACTGGCGTGGGGTCAGCGCGAACCCGGAGTTCATCGGTCTGGAGAACTTCACCCGACTGCTGGACGACGACGTCTTCTGGAAGGCCATCCGGCACCACGGGCTCCTACTGCTCGCCCTGCCGCTGCTCACGATCGTCCTCGCGCTCTTCTTCTCCTTCATGCTCAACGTGGGTGGGGGGAGCCGGGGCGGCGTGATGACCGGGGTCTGGGGGTCGAAGTTCTACCGGGTGGTGTTCTTCTTCCCCCAGGTCCTGGCGGTGGTCATCGTCGGGGTGATCTTCAGCCGGGTCTACGCCCCGGACGACAGCGGTCTGCTCAACGGGGCGTTGGGCGCGGTCGGCCTCGACCCGGTGCTCTTCATGGCCAACCCGGACATCGCGCTCTGGTCGATCATCGCGGTGCTGGTCTGGCAGGCGGTCGGCTTCTACGTGGTGCTCTTCAGCGCCGGCATGTCCTCGGTGCCGAAGGACATCTACGAGGCGGCCACCATCGACGGGGCCGGACGGACGGCGATGTTCTTCAAGGTGACCCTGCCGCTGCTCTGGGACACCCTTCAGGTGGCCTGGGTCTATCTGGGCATCGCCGCGTTCGACGCCTTCGCCATCGTGCAGGTGCTCTCCGTCGACCAGGGCGGCCCCGACGGGGCCACCACCGTGCTCGGCATGGAGATCTACCGCAACGCGTTCAGCTACTCCCAGTTCGGCTACGCCTCGGCGATGGGCGTGGCGCTCTTCTTCCTGACGATCACGTTCGCCGCGCTCACCCTGCGCGTCAGCAAGCGTGACACGATCGAGCTGTAGAGGCGGCACCGATGACGACGGAGATCGCACCCAGCGCGCCGGCCGCCCCGGTCGGGTCCGCGCCGGGAGGCCGTAAGCACACCGCCGCCCGTCGGCAGCGCTCCGAGGTGGGCCTGCTGACCGGGCTGGGCCAGGTGGCCCTGCTGGTCTGGGCCATCCTGGTGATCGCCCCGCTGCTCTGGACGATCCTCGCCTCGTTCAAGAGCAACACCGAGATCTTCCTCGGCAACCCGTTCGCGCTGCCCGGGACGTTCAACTTCGACAGCTACGTCCGGGCGTGGAGCGAGGCGAACGTCGGGCGGTACTTCCTGAACAGCGTGTTCGTGGTGACGCTGAGCACCGGCGGCACCATGCTGCTCGGGGCGATGGCCGCGTACGTGCTGTCCCGCTACCCGTTCCCGGGCAACCGGGTCATCTACTACCTGTTCGTCTCCGGCCTGGCGTTCCCGGTGTTCCTCGCCCTGGTGCCGCTCTTCCTGGTGGTCAACAACCTCGGGCTGCTGAACACGTACACCGGGCTGATCCTCGTCTACATCGCGTACTCGCTGCCGTTCACGGTGTTCTTCCTGGCCGCGTTCTTCAAGACGCTACCGAACTCGGTGGCCGAGGCCGCGATGATCGACGGGGCCTCGCACACCCGGTTGTTCTTCCAGGTCATGATGCCGATGGCCCGGCCGGGCCTGGTCAGCATCGCGATCTTCAACGTGATCGGGCAGTGGAACCAGTACCTGCTGCCGGTGGCGCTGATGCAGGGCGAGGGGGCGGACCAGAAATGGGTGCTCACCCAGGGCATCGCCAGCATCTCCACCTCCGCCGGCTACCAGGCGGACTGGGCGGCGCTCTTCGCGGCGCTCACCCTCTCCATCCTGCCCATGATCATCGTGTACGCGTTCTTCCAGCGGCAGATCCAGTCCGGCCTCACCGCCGGAGCGGTCAAGTAGTCACCGTGGTCGCGGCGGGGCTGCCCGATCGCCGTCAGGTAGCCCCGCGCGGCCTGGGTCGCCGCGCAGTCGGCCACCCGGCAGATCCGGCAGCGCCCGTCGCCGTCGGGCCGGTGGTCGCGCAGGATCCACCGCGCCGGCCGGGTGAGCCGGTTGCGGATCTGGGCGGGGGAGAGCAACGGCCCGGTAGCTGAGCGCGGTCTCGTTCTAGGCTGCCTCATGATCGCTCTGCCAGAGACGTGGTGTGTTCCCGTCGTGCGTGGGGACTTCCGCGACGACGGTGTGTGGGAGCGGCTCAAACACGAGATCGTCAGCCCCACGAACGAGGGCTTTGGTGCCGCTGTCGAGTTCGTCGAGGATCGCGCGCTGATCGGCCTGAATGAGGCGGCAGTCGCAGCGGCGTATCCCCGCGCGTATCCGGGTCGGTACCGGCACCCGGTCGTGTTCGTCGTCGACGCGGTCACGGTCTCGGTGCCGGAGCACCCGCTACTCGTCGTCAACCTGAACGAGGGAGTCGAGACGGGACCGTTCCGGGCGCTGCCGCGGCAGATCCCGGGGATCGAGAACAATCTGTCGATCGCGAACATGGACTTCGTCGAATTCGCGCGGGCGACAGACCCGGACGGCGTCTTTCGCGGCTTCTAGCCGTACACCTGCCATGGGCGCGTAGACGGGGCAGCTCGACAGCATCACAGACCCAGGTGCCTTCCGGTGGCACCACACAGGCCGCGCCGAGTCGGCCGGGCCGGAGGCCCACCCCGCCCCGCCGCACCCCGTCCACCCGACCGGACCAGCGAGCGTGTCGGTGGGCGGGGGCAGGATGAGGGTGTGCTGGTCGCAATGGTGGCGGGGGAGGGCGGCGCGGGCGTGCTCTGCCCGCTGCGCCCCGACGGTCGACCGATCGGGCCGCCCGAGCCGGTCACCGACCTTGCCGCCGCGGTCGCGACCCGGGAGCGCGCCGACCGGCCCCGCTGGGTGTGGGCGTCCGGCGCGACGATCTACCCGGCCCTGCTGCGGGCCGGGGTCCGGGTCGAGCGCTGCCACGACGTCGAGCTGACCGAGGCCCTGCTGCTCGGGCACGCCGGCCGCTGGGGCGAGCCGCGCTCGCTGGCGGCGGCCTGGGCCCGGCTGACCGGCGCGCCGGTGCCGCCCGACCCGCCGCCCCGTCCGCCCGCGCCACCCGGCGACGGCCAGGGCGCGCTCTTCGACGCGCCGTCCGGCCCGGCCGGTCCGGGCATCGAGGCGTTGACCCGGGTGTACGCCGACCAGCTCGCCCGGATCGCCGCCACCGCGCATCCCGGCCGGTTCCGGCTGCTGGTGGCTGCCGAGTCGGCCGGCGCGCTCATCGCGGTCGAGATGGGGACGGTCGGCCTGCCCTGGCGGGTCGACGTGCACGACCGCATCCTCACCGAGCTGCTCGGCGAGCCGTCCCCGGTGGGCGGGCCGCCGCGCCGGCTGGCCGAGCTGGGCGCCCGGATCGCCGACGCGTTCGGGCTGCGGCAACTGCACGCCGACTCCCCGGCCGAGCTGCTGCGCGCCTTCGCCCGGGCCGGCATCGACCTGCCGAACACCCGCGCCTGGGTGCTGCGTGGGGTGGAGCACCCGGCGGTGCCGCTGGTCCTGGAGTACAAGGAGCTCTACCGGATCTGGACGGCGCACGGCTGGGCCTGGCGGGACGCCTGGGTCCGCGACGGCCGGTTCCGCCCCGAGTACGTGCCCGGTGGGGTGGTTTCCGGCCGGTGGGCGACCCGGGGCGGCGGTGCGTTGCAGATTCCGAAGGTGATCCGCCGGGCGGTGGTGGCCGACCCGGGGTGGCGGTTCGTGGTGGCCGACGCCGGTCAGTTGGAGCCCCGGGTGCTCGCCGCAGTCTCCGGTGACGCCCGGTTGGCGGCGGCCGGCGGGGCGGGCGACCTCTACGCCGCCCTGGCCCGGGACTCCTTCGGTGGGGACCGGGCCCGTGCCAAGCTCGCCCTGCTCGGGGCGATGTACGGGCAGACCGGCGGGTCGGCGGTGCCGGCGCTGGCCGTCCTGCGTCGGCACTACCCCACCGCGTTCGGGTACGTCGAGGCTGCGGCCCGCACCGGGGAGGCCGGCGGGCTGGTCCGCTCCTGGCTGGGCCGGACCTGCCCGCCCGGCTCGGTCGGCCTCGGTGAATACCCCGCAGGGGAGGAGAACGACGCCGACCCGCAGGGGCCCCGGGCTCGGGCGGCCCGCTCGCGGGGGCGGTTCACCCGCAACTTCGTCATCCAGGCGACCGCCGCCGAGTGGGCGTCCACCCTGCTCGCCATGCTGCGGACCGGGCTGGCCGGCACCGAGGCGGAGCTGGTCTTCTTCCAGCACGACGAGGTGGTCGTGCACTGTCCGGCGGGTCAGGCGGACGCGGCGGCCCGAGCGGTGGCCGACGCGGGCACCCGGGCGGCGGCACTGCTGTTCGGTGACACCCCGGTCCGGTTTCCGCTGGACCTGTCGGTGGTCGACTGTTACGCCGACGCCGAGTGACCGTCGGGAGATGTGTCGTGGCCGGCGGTCAGTGCCAGTTCTGGTGGTCGAGCACGCGACAGACCAGCACGGTTCCACCGGTCCGGACCGAGAGCTGCTCTCCGTCGCGGACGGCGAAGCGCTCCGGCCAGGTCGCGCCCAGCATGAGGTGTGCGGCCGACCCGGACGGCGGAAGGATCAGCTGGTACGGCTGGAACGGACCGCCGACGCTCCGGCGTTCCCCGGGGGGCCACTCCTTCAGCCGACGCCCCCTCGATACCAGGGCGACCCGTTCCAGCAGCGTGAGGGTGGTGTAGCCCATCGGCATGGCGCGGAGGAGTTCGTCGCCGGGCGGCAGTTGGTCGGCGGGGAACACCCGTGAGGGTTGCCCGTGCGCCCAGTACAGCCAGCCGGGCCAGGGCAGGCGGGGGTCGAAGGGGTCGCCGCCGCCCTTCGGCCAGTCGACACCACGGTGCCCGGCGGGTTCGGGTGTGGCGGGAGCGGTGTCGGGGCGCATTGCGGTGACTGTAGTGGGTCGACGTCGGGGCACGCCGGGCGTGGCGCGGGGCCGGGACGATGTGCCGGCGTTGTACTAAATATCCGATTCGCCCCGCCACCGACCGGGGGCGGTGGTCGTTGCACCCGGTGTGCGAATCGCAGGAATGATCATCGCCGCGGGCGGCGGCCGGCGGATCGGCGGACCCGAGGCGCTGCTGCGCCTCGGGGAGCGACCTCTGGTGGACCGGATGGTGGCCACGATGATGGAGGCGGGCTGTGCCCCGACCGTGGTCGTCCTCGGCGCGGCCGCCGACGAGGTGCGTCGTACCGCCGAACTGGACGGCGCGACGGTGGTCGTCAACCAGGCCTGGGGCACCGGGGTCGGCTCGTCCATCCGGGCGGGTCTCGCCGCGCTCACCGACGACGCCGTCGAGGCCGTCGTGGTGGTCCCGGTGGACATGCCCGGGCTCACCGTCGAGGCGGTGCGCCGGGTGGTCGCGCTGCCGTACCCGGACGTGCTGGTCTGCGCCACCTACGGCGGGCTGCGCGGCTACCCGATGCTCTTCGGCCGCCGGCACTGGGCCGGCATCGCGACCCTGGCCCGTGCCGACGTCGGCGCGCGGCCGTACCTGCTGGCCCACAAGGACCTGATCGTCGACATCGGCTGCGACGCGGTGGCCGACGGCAGCCGGGTCGACTCCCCGGAGCTGATGACGCTCTACGGGCTCAGTGTCCCGCCGCAGCGGATAGGTGCCTGAGCTGGGCGGGGTGCGGGTCGACGCGGACGCGACGCGGTGAACGTGCGGGACCGGCCGGGGCAGGACGAGACAGACGGGCCGGATCCGACGGTCGAGTTCTTCGAGCGGATCGGCCGTGGCCGCCCCGTCATGCTCTCGGACACGGTCACAGCGACCCTGCGCATCGAACTCGACCATGGTGGGCGGATCACCCACTGGTTCGTCTCCATCGACCGGGGAACCGTCCGGGTGGCAGCGGAGTGGCGCGCCGCGGACGCCGTGGTGCGGACCAGTAAGGAGTTCTTCGACCGGCTTGTCCGGGGCGAGGCGAATCTCTTCGCGGCGCTGGTGCGTAACGCGGTCCTCAACGAGGGCGACGTCACCGTGCTGGCGCATCTCCGGAAGCTGCTCACCGGGATGGCGCACATGCAGGACCCGCCCTGGGTCAACTCCACCGGGCGTGGGCGGGGATGAACGGATTCGTCAACAACCTGGACGGCATCAACTTCGTCGTCAGCGACGGAAACGGCGACATCTACCCGTCCCGCACCTACCCGACCGGCCTCTTCTCGTACGACACCCGTTTCCTGTCGACCTGGCGGCTCAGCCTCAACGGCGAGGTGTTGAACGCCCTGTCCAAGGACGACCTGCAGTACTTCGAGTCCCGGTTCTTCCTCGTCCCCGGGGCGCCGACCCACTACGTCGACTCCACGATCTCCGTCGTCCGGCACCGCCTGCTCGGTGGCAGCTTCAGCGAGAAGCTGACCATCCTCAACCACGGCGGCGAGCCGGCGGACCTGACCGTATTCATGGAGGTCGGTTGTGACTTCGCGGACCTCTTCGAGATCAAGGACGCCCGGCCGAAGGCCGGCCAGGTGATCACCTACGTCCAGGACGACCGCCTGCACTTCCGCTACGAACGGGAGGGCTTCCGGCGCGAGACGGTCATCTCGACCAGCGAGCCGGCCAGGCTGGACGATCGCGGGATCACCTTCGAGATCCGGGTGCCACGGCGCAGCACCTGGAGCACCCGCCTGCACGTGGAGGCACTCGTGCAGCCTCCGCCGGTGTGGTCCGGCACCAGAACCTCACTACAGGTGCACGCCGGGCGGGTCGGCAGGAGGATGCGGGAGGAACTCGACGAGTGGATCGCCAAGGCGCCGCGCCTGGTGTGCGAGTGGAAGGAACTGGAGGAGGCGTACCAGCGGAGCCTGGTGGACCTCGCCGCGTTGCGCTACCCGCCGTGGGGGCTGCCGGGCAGCGTACCGGCGGCCGGGCTGCCCTGGTTCATGTCCGCCTTCGGGCGGGACAGCATCTTCACCTCGCTCCAGGCGCTGCCGTTCGCGCCGGAACTCGCTTCCGCGACCCTGCGCGTGCTGGCGGTCACCCAGGGCGCGGCGTTCGACGACTTCCGCGAGGAGGATCCGGGGAAGACCATCCACGAGGTGCGGTTCGGGGAGTCGACGGCGTTCGAGGAACAGCCGCACTCGCTCTACTACGGGTCGGCCGACTCGACGCCGTTGTTCCTCATCCTCCTCGACGAGTACGAACGCTGGTCCGGTGACGCCGACCTGGTACGCGAGTTCGAGTTCGAGGCGCGGCTGGCCCTGAACTGGATGGACACCTACGCCGACCTGGTGGGCAACGGCTACATCTGGTACCAGCGGCGGAACACCGTGAACGGCCTGGACAACCACTGCTGGAAGGACTCCTGGGACGCCGTCTCCTACCGCGACGGGACGATACCGGAGCCGCCCCGGGCGACCTGCGAACTCCAGGGCTACGCCTACGACGCGAAGCGCCGCGCCGCCCGTCTCGCCCGGGAGTTCTGGAACGACCCGGCGTACGCCGACGCACTCGACCGGCAGGCGGCCGACCTCAAGCGCCGCTTCAACCGCGACTTCTGGGTGGCGGACGGCGAGTACTACGCCCTCGCGCTCGATCCCGAGGGTCGGCCCGTCGACGCGCTCTCCTCGAACATCGGTCACCTGCTCTGGAGCGGCATCGTCGAGCCGGACCGGGCCGGGAAGGTCGTCCAGCACCTGTTCGGCCCCGACCTGTTCTCCGGCTGGGGGATACGCACCCTCGCCAGGAGCGCGGAACGGTACAACCCCATCGGCTACCACGTCGGCACGGTGTGGCCGTTCGACAACTCGGTCATCGCCTGGGGCCTGTGGCGCTACGGGTTCCGGCGGGAGGCGGCCCGCGTCGCGAAGGCGGTCATCGAAGCCGCACGGTACTTCGACGGGCGGCTCCCGGAGGCTTTCGCGGGCTACGACCGGGAACTCACCCGCTACCCGGTGCAGTACCCGACCGCCTGCAGCCCGCAGGCCTGGTCCACCGGGGCGCCCCTGCTGTTCCTCCGTACGATGCTCGGCCTGGAACCGGACGGTGCGGAGCTGACCTCCGATCCGGTGCTGCCCGAGGGGATCGGTCGGATCGGTCTGCTCGGCGTGCCCGGACGGTGGGGCCGGGTCGACGTCGTCCCGGCCGGCAGGTGACGTCCCCGGGACGGCTCGCGCTGGTCCTGCTGTCCACGCTGACCCTGCTCTCCGTACTGGCGACGGCGGCCTGCACCCGGCCGGTGCCGTCACCGCCCCCGCCGTCGCCCACCCCGCCCGCCTTCGCCAGCGAGATCCGGCCGGTGACCGAGGCGGACGTGGCGGGCAGCTGGCGGCCGGGCTGTCCGGTCGACCCGGACCGGTTGCGGCTCGTCCGGCTGACCCACTGGGACTTCGCGGGGCAGCCGCGCACCGGCACCCTGGTCGTGCACGAGACGGTCGCCGACGACGTGGTCACCGTCTTCGACGCGCTCTTCCGGCAGCGGTTCCCGATCCGGCAGATGCGACCGGTGGACGTCTACGGCGGTGACGACGCCGCGTCGATGGCCGCCGACAACACGTCCGGGTTCAACTGCCGTCGTGCGGTGACCGAGGGTGCGGCGAGCTGGTCGACCCACGCGTACGGGCGGGCGATCGACGTCAACCCGGTGGAGAACCCGTACCTGTTCGGCGGTCAGGTGCTCCCGCCGGCCGGCGCCGCGTACGTTGACCGTGGCGCCTATCGGCCGGGGATGGCGGTGCCGGACGGCGCACTCGTCCGGGCGTTCGCGGCGGTCGGCTGGTCCTGGGGCGGAGTCTGGTCCAACCCCGACTACCAGCACTTCAGCACCGGGCGCTGACGCCGCAGCCGCGCCTCTCCGTCCGGCCCCACCGACGCGACGTATCGAAAACCGTCTGCGTAACTCTTGACATCGATGAATTACTTCGCCAGTATCCGAAAATGTTGTAAGCGCTTTCAGTCTGAGCTTGCCTCGGCCCGCCCGACTGAATGGCCGAATACGGGCCGGTTGCATTGGAGGTTGTCCCATGGCGACGTGGACGCGGCCACTGGCCGCGCTCGGACTCGCCGCTGTCCTGCTGGTCACCGGCTGCGGCCGGGACGCGGACGGCGGCGCGGAGGGCCCCGGTAGGAGCATCGGCGATGGCAAGGCGACCGGCGAGGTCACCGTCTGGGCGATGGGCACCGAGGGCGAGAAACTGGGCGTCCTCGCCGACGCCTTCATGAAGGAGAACCCGGACGCCACGGTCAAGGTGACCCCGATCCCGTGGGACGGGGCGCACGACAAGATCGCCACTGCGATCGCCGGCCGGCAGACTCCCGACGTCAGCCTGGTCGGCACCACCTGGATGGGTGAGTTCGCCAAGACCGGTGGGCTCGACCCGAGCCCGGCCGGCCTGGTCACCAAGGACGACTTCTTCCCCGGCGCCTGGGACACCACCCTGGTCGACGGCACGTCCTACGGCGTCCCCTGGTACGTCGAGACCCGCCTGCTCTACGTCAACAAGGCGTTCGCGGCGAAGGCCGGCATCACCACCGCCCCGCAGACCTGGGAGGACTTGAAGACCGCGATCACCGCGCTGAAGACCAGGGGCGGCGCCAAGTGGGGCGTCTCCTTCCCGCCCGGCGGCCCCGGCTCCTGGCAGGCGGTGCTCCCGTTCGTCTGGCAGAACGGCGGGGACGTCCTCTCCGGCGACACGTTCGCCCTCGACAGCCCCGCCACCGTGGAGGCGCTCGACTACTACAAGTCCTACTTCGCCGAGGGCCTGAGCCCGAAGGAACTGCCGCAGGGCACCATCGAGGCGGAGTTCGTCAAGGGCAACGTCGGGGCGTTCGTCTCCGGCCCCTGGCACATCAACCTGCTCAAGGAGCAGGGTGCGGGCGACAATTTCCAGCTCTGGCACATGCCGAAGCGGCAGGCGGCCACCTCGTTCGTCGGCGGCGGCAACCTCGCGGTCTTCAAGGACGCCAAGAACCGCGACGCGGCCTGGAAGTTCGTCGAGTACCTGTCCCGGCCGGACGTGCAGATCGCCTGGTACCGGACGGCGTCGGACCTGCCGTCGGTGAAGAAGGCGTGGGACGACCCGGTGCTGGCCGACGACCCGCACCTGGCCGCGTTCGGCAAGCAACTGGAGGACGCGAAGTCGCCCCCGGCGATCGCCACCTGGGAGCAGGTCGCGGTCGGCATGGAAGCCGAGGTGGAGAAGCTCACGAAGACCGGCACCAGCCCGCAGGACGCGGCCCGCGCGATCCAGCAGAAGGCCACCTCGATCGGGACGGGAGCCTGACGTGACGGCACCGGGCCGGAGCCGCGCCGGGCGGGGCGGCGTGACCCACCGGGGACGCACCGGCTGGGCGTTCGCGCTGCCGTTCGCCGTACCGTTTGCGATCTTCCTGGCCGGCCCGGTGCTCGTCTCGCTGCTGATGAGTTTCACCGACATCCGCCTGGCCGACCTGCGCACCCCGCTGGCGGTGGAGTTCGTCGGGTTCGAGAACTACCTGCGCCTGGCCGGCGACGAGGTGTTCCTGAAGTCGATCCGGAACACCGCGCTGGTGGTCCTCCTCGGCATCCCCCTCACCCTGGGGCTCGGCCTGGCCGTGGCCCTCGGGCTGAACTCCGGGCTGACCCGGTTCAAGGCGATGTTCCGGGTCGGCTACTACCTGCCGGTGGTGACCAGCATCGTCGCCGTCTCGGTGGTCTGGCGGTTCGTCTACCAGAAGGACTCCGGGCTGGTGAACGGGTTCCTCGGGCTGTTCGGGATCACCGGCCCGAACTGGCTGGAGAACACCAGCCTGGCCCTGCCCGCGCTGATCGTGATGATCGTCTGGCGGGGGCTCGGCTTCCAGATGGTGATCTTCCTGGCCGGGCTCCAGGCCATCCCCGAGCAGCTCTACGAGGCCGCCCGGATCGACGGGGCCAGCGCCTGGCAGCAGTTCCGGCACATCACCCTGCCGATGCTCCGGCCCACCCTGCTGCTCTCCACCGTCATCGGCACGGTCGGCCTGATGCTGGTCTTCGAGGAGCCCTTCGTGATGACCCAGGGCGGGCCGCTGCACTCCACCGTCTCCGTCTCGCAGTACGTCTACAGCCAGTTCGGGTTCGGCAACTACGGCTACGCCTCCGCGATGAGCTACGTGCTCTTCCTGGCCGTCGCGGCGCTCGGCGTGGGCTGGTTCCGCCTGCTCAAGTCGGACTCCTGAGGAGCGGCGCATGGCCACCCCCGTGATCGACGACGCCACCGTCCGGCCGGCGGAGCACCGGCCCGCCCCGGCGGCGGGCCGTACCCGCCGTTCCCGCGACCGGGTGGCGGCGACCGTCCTGCACCTGCTGCTCGGCGCCGGGCTGCTGGTGATGATCGGCCCGTTCCTGTGGATGCTGGTCTCGTCGATCAAACCCGAGAGTGAGGTCCGCCGGGTGCCGCCGACCTGGTGGCCGGAGGCGGCCACGCTGGAGAACTACCGGGAACTGTTCGGCCGGCTGGACTTCCCGCAGTACTTCACCAACTCGGCGATCGTCGCGATCCTGGTGACCGTCGGCAACATCCTGATCTGCGCGGCCACCGGGTACGCCCTGGCCAAGCTGCCGTTCCGGGGCCGACGCGGGCTCTTCGCCGTCGTGGTCGGGACGATCATGGTGCCGCCGGTGGTCTGGTTCATCCCGGTCTTCGTGCTGGTCAGCAACCTCGGCCTGGTCAACACGTACGCGGGCCTGGTGCTGCCGAACATCGCCCAGGCGATCAACGTCTTCCTGATGCGGCAGTTCATGCTCTCCGTACCCGACGAACTGTTGGAGTCGGCGCGTATCGACGGGGCCGGCGAGTGGCGGATCTTCTGGCGGATCGTGCTGCCGCTGTCCCGACCGGCCATGGCCACCGTCGGCATCCTCACCTTCCTCGGCTCCTGGAACAACTTCCTCTGGCCGCTCGCGGTCGCCACCACCGAGGACAGGTACACCCTGCCGGTGGCGCTCGCGCTCTACAGCGTCGGGCAGAACGAGGCCCGGTACGGGCTGCTGCTGGCCGGTTCGGTCGTCGTGGTGCTGCCGATCCTGCTCGTCTTCCTGGTCCTGCAACGCCACTTCGTACGGGGCATCGCCACCACCGGTCTCAAGTGATCCACACCCGCAGGAGGTTCCGATGAAACGCAGGTCCGTGCTGACGCTGGCCGCCGGCGCGTCGGCGGCGCTGCTCGTCCCGTCCGGGGCGACCGCGGCCCCGGTCGGCCTGTCCGGCGACCCCGATCGGCGACTGCTGCTGCGTTACGCGGCCGACACCTGGCGTTCGATGACCGCCATGGTGGACCCCGGCACCGGACTGCCGGCGGACAACATCGACGCCGACCTGAGCGCGGCCAGCCGGTCCCGGTACACCTCGCCGACCAACGTCGGCTGCCTGATCTGGTCGGCGGTCGCCGCCCGCGAGCTGGGCCTGGTCTCCCGGGGCGAGGCCCGCCGCCGGATCCGTGCCGCGCTGGACACGCTGGCCCGGCTGGAGCGCCACCCGTACTCCGGGATGTTCTACAACTGGTACGACCCGGCCAACGGGCAGCTGCTGCGCACCTGGCCGATCGACGGCTCGACCGTGCATCCCTTCCTGTCCAGCGTGGACAACGCCTGGCTCGCCGCCGCGCTGATGGTGGTCGGTAACGACGACCCGGCGCTGCGCGCGTCGGCCGGGCGGATCCTCGCCGGGATGGACTTCGGCTTCTACTACGACGCCAACGCCCGGGGCGCCGACTTCGGCGCCGGTCTGCTGCGCGGCGGGTTCTGGCCGGAACGCCCGCCGAACGGCGGCGTCGAGGACAACTACCGTGGCCGGGGCCCGAACGTCTGGTACACCGGCCACCACTACGGCACGCTCAACAGCGAGACCCGGATCGGCAGCTACGTCGCGATCGCGCTCGGCCAGGTGCCCCGCGAGCACTACTTCGCCATGTGGCGCACCTTCGAGCCGAACTGCGACTGGTCGTGGCAGGAGATGAAACCGGTCGGCGAGTACCGCGAGCTGCTCGGCATCCGGGTCTTCGAGGGCGCGTACCGGCACCGAGGGCGGCAGTACGTGCCGAGCTGGGGCGGCTCCATGTTCGAGGCGCTGATGCCGGACATGCTGGTGCCGGAGGCCCGGTGGGCCCCGGACAGCTGGGGCCGCAACCACCCGGTGTTCGTCCAGGGGCAGATCGACCACGGCCTGCACGAGGCCGGGTACGGGCACTGGGGCTTCTCGCCGTCGTCCGACCCGGCCGGCGGCTACCGGGAGTACGGCGTCGACCCGATGGGCCTGGACACCGACGGCTACACCAGCGACCAGGAGCGCACCCGGGTCAACCTCGGCTTCGACGGGTGCCGTCCCGCCGATCCGCTTCCCACCGGCTACGGCGACGGCGTGGTGACCCCGCACGCGGTCTTCCTCGCCCTGCCGTACGCCCCCGGCGAGGCGGTCGACCAGCTGGCCCGGCTCCGCGCCGACTTCGACTGCTACGGCCCCGGCGGCTTCCACGACGCGGTGGCGGTGCGCAGCGGCGCCGTCGCCCACCGGCACCTCGCCCTCGACCAGGGCATGGTGCTGGGCGCGCTGGGCAACCTGCTCGCCGGTGACACGCTGCGGCGCCGGTTCGCCGCCGGACCGGCGACCGAGCGGCTCCGCCCGCTGCTCGGGATCGAGGAGTTCGCCGTACCGATCGGGTGACCACCACCCGGGTCGCGTGGTCGGTCGGATCGACCGCGCGACCCCCGGGAGTCGACGGCGCACCGCCACGAGGGAGAGGACGAGGATGGGCAACGAGCAGGTGGCCACGTCGGCCGGGGACGCCCGCGCCGACTGGGAGGCCCGGATCGGGCTGCGCCGGCAGGACGGCGGTGGCCGGGACCCGCTGCCACCGCCGACCGGGCTGCGCGCCGTCAGCGGGCGGGGACAGGTGACCCTCGACTGGGAGCCGGTGCCCGGCGCGGTCGGCTACCTCGTCCACCGGGCGGACCGGGCGGACGGGCCGTACCTCCCCCTCGACCACCAGGGCGGTGACGTGCTGGCGGTGCCGCACCCGCCGTACGCGGACACCACCGGCGAGCCGGGGCGGACCTACCACTACGCGGTGGCGACGCTGGCCGACGTGGACGTGTGCGGGCAGCCGGGGGCGGGCGTCGCCGCGGCGTCGACCCCCGACGGTCCGGCCGCCGTCCGGGTCACCGTCGACGCCGCCGGATCCGACGGACCGGTGCACCGCCCGTGGCGGCGCATGATCGGCGCCGAACGCCTCAGCCACCTGCTCTGCGCCGACACCACGGGCGGACGGCCGATCGGCGCGGAGTTCGCCGAGGCCCTGTCGATCATGCGCGGGGAGCTGGGCGTCGAGACGGTCCGCGCGCACGCCATCCTGCACGACGACGTCGGGGTATACCGGGAGGTCGACGGCCGTCCGGTGTACGACTTCTCCCGCGTCGACGAGATCTACGACACCCTGCTCGGTCTCGGCCTGCGGCCGGTCGTGGAACTCTCCTTCATGCCGGCCGACCTGGCCCGGGATCCGGCCAGGACGGTCTTCGCCTACGGCGCGATCATCTCCCCGCCCCGGGACTGGGACCGCTGGGCCGACCTGGTCCGTGCCCTCGTCGCGCACCTGGTCGACCGGTACGGGCTGACCGAGGTCCGCCGCTGGGAGTTCGAGGTGTGGAACGAGGCGAACCTGGAGGTGTTCTGGACCGGCACCCGGGAGGAGTACCTGCGGCTGTACGAGGTGTCCGCCCGCGCCGTCCGGGACGTCGACGCGGCGCTGCGGGTCGGCGGCCCCGGGTCGGCCGCCGCCGCGTGGAACGGCGCGCTGCTGGACCACGTCGCCCGCACCGGCGCCCCGCTCGACTTCCTCTCCACCCACACCTACGGGAGCCCGCCGCTGGACCTGCGCCCGCTCTGCGTGGCCGCCGGTCGGCCCGACCTGGAGCTGCTCTGGACCGAGTGGGGCATCACCCCCACCCACTTCAACCCGGTCACCGACGGGGTGTTCGCCGCCGCCTTCCTGCTGCGCGGCATGCGGTCGGCCGCCGGTCGGATCGAGGCGCTGGCGTACTGGGTGGCCTCCGACCACTTCGAGGAACTGGGCCGGCCGCCCCGGCTGTTCCACGGCGGCTTCGGCCTGCTGACCGTCGGCAACCTCCGCAAGCCCCGGTTCTGGGCGCTGGCCGCGCTCGCCCGGCTCGGCGACGACCAGTTGCCGGTGACCGTCGACGGCGACGGCGCGGACTCCCTGGTCGAGACGTGGGCGGCCCGGCACGCCGACGGCCGGGTGCACGTCCTGGTCTGGAACGGCACGCTGGACCAGTCGAAGGCCGGCGGGGCGCCGGTGCTGGACCGCGACGTGCGGGTCGACGTCGGTGGGCTCGCCGACCGGCCGTACCGGGTGGCGCACTGGCGGGTCGACGCCAGGCACTCCAACATCGAGGCGGTCTGGGCAGGGCACGGCGGTGGGGACTGGCCCGACGACGCCCAGTGGTCGCTGCTGCGGGCGGCCGACGGCCTCGACCGGTACGAACCGGAGACCGAGGCCCGTCCGGTCAACGGCGTCCTCGGCTGGGCCTTCCCCCTGCCCATGCCGGGCATCTCCCTGCTGGAACTCGTGCCGATCGACTCACGGTGACGGCTTCCCCGGGCCGTCGGTGGTCGGGTATCCGGCACCGGCGGCCGGGAGGTGGGCCGGGAGCCCCCGTGACCAGGTCGGATCCGTCGGGACGCCGTAGCCTGGACGCCGGGAGTGTCGACGACGCGGAGTGGTGGGGTGACGAAACCGGACAACGGGGCGGTCGGACGGGCGGACGGCCCGCAGCGCCGCCGTCCCACCGTCTACCAGGTGGCGGAGCTGGCCGGGGTGTCGATCGCCACGGTCTCCCGTGCCCTGCGCGCCGACGAGCCGGTGGCGCCGGAGACCCGGCAACGGGTGCTGGCCGCCGCCCGGGCCCTGAACTGGTGGCCGAGCCGCGCCGCGCAGACCCTCGCCGGTGAGGCGCACGACGCGGTGGCGATCATCATGCCCGACCTCGCCGGTCCCTACTACGCCCAGGTCGTCGCCGGCTTCGAGTCGGAGGTGGTCGGGCGGGACAGCGTGGTCATGGTGATGGCCACCCACGGCCGGGCCGCCTCCGAGCGGCTGGTGCGGGATCTCGCGTCCCGGATCGACGGGCTGGTCGTCATGGGCGAGAGCGTCCCCGAGCCGACCCTCCGCGAGATGGCCGCGCAGGTGCCGCTGGTCCTGCTGGCCCGCCCGGCACTGCCGGACGTCACCACCGTGGTCTGCGAGAACGTCCAGGCGGCGGAGACGCTGACCCGGCACCTGTTCGACCACGGACGGCGTCGGCTGCGCTTCGTCGGCGACCCGGAGGGCACCCCGGACGTGCGGGAACGGTGGACCGGGTTCGTCCGGGCGCACACCGACGCGGGCGTGCCGTTGGTCGCCGGCCCGGTCGACTGCGAGCGCCTCGAGGCGGAGAGCGGCTACCGGGCGGGCCTGGAGGTCCTCCGCGATCCCGAGGTGGACGCCGTGTTCTGCGCCAACGACGAACTCGCCTCCGGGGTGTACCGGGCCGCCGCCGAGGTCGGGCGGACCGTGCCCGGGGACCTCGCGGTCACCGGCTGGGACGACGTGACCCTCGCCGCCCACCTGTCGCCGCGCCTGACCACGGTGCGTCAGCCGATGCGTGAACTCGGGGCGGCCGCCGCGCGGTTGCTCTTCGAACAGACCGGCGGTGCCCGGACACCGCGGACGGTGCAGCTCGACACCGAGGTGGTGATCCGGGCCAGCTGCGGCTGCCCCGGCTGAGCGGGAAACCGGTGTCCGTCCGGCGGGGACGACGTGATCGACTCGTGGTACGGCATACCGGGGTGTCAGGGCTCCTTGGGTTCAAGTGGTTGTTGCAACGGGGTGGATTCTCGTGAGGATGAGGGTTCATGCCAGGGAGACGGTTGTCGTCCGCGGAGCGGGCGCAGA
>NZ_JBITJH010000041.1:0-26138 GCF_044459745.1 Micromonospora sp. NPDC050187 | reverse complement strand
ACTGCACTCGGGAGGGTGTGGGAGAGTAGGACACCGCCGGACTTCTTTTACGAGGGCCACCCTGGCAACAGGGTGGCCCTCGTTGTATTTCCCGAGGGAATCAGCCAGCCCCATCGGGGTACCTGCTCTCTAGTCCCGACCCGTACCGCCCTACCGGCGGAGGCAGGAGAGCGCTCATGAGAATCGGCATCATCGGCTCGGGCCACATCGGTGGCACCCTGACCCGACGGCTGCGGGACCTGGGCCACGACGTGACGGTGGCCAACTCGCGCGGACCGGACTCGCTGCGTGACCTCGCCACGGAGACCGGGGCGACCCCCGGCACGGTGGATCAGGCGGCGCGCAGCGGGGACCTCGTGGTGGTGGCTGTACCGCTGAAGGCCGTACCGGAGCTGCCCGCTGCGGCGTTCGAGGGCCGGGTGGTGGTCGACGCCAACAACTACTACCCCCAACGGGACGGGGACGTCCCGGAGATCGCGGATCGGAGCCTTACCTCCAGCCGGTGGACGGCCGACCGCCTCAAGGGCGCCCGGGTGGTCAAGGCGTTCAACAACATCCAGGCGGGGCACCTGCTGGAGAGGGGCCGCCCAGCCGGCGCCCCGGACCGGATCGGCCTCCCGGTCGCCGGGGACGACCAGGAGGCCAAGCGGCTCGTGATGGAGGTCGTCGACGCGCTCGGGTTCGACCCGGTGGACGCCGGGACTCTGGACGAGAGTTGGCGGCAACAGCCGGACACCCCGGTCTACGGAACCGACCGGGACGCCGAGGGCGTACGGCAGGGGCTGGCCGAGGTGCGGCCCTGAGGCGTACCCGGGCGGCGGAGGCCTGAGCCTGGCGGCGCGGAACGTGGCCCGCTGCGGCGTACGCGGAAAGGCAGACGCCCCGCCGGTCCGATGGCCGGCGGGGCGTCGTGGCGCGTCCGATGGACGTCGGCGGTGCTACGGCCCGCAGACGAAGCGCGGTTCCGCCTGGTAGGTCCAGGTGAACTTCTCGCGCTTCACGACCTTGCCGTCCTTGCGGATGATCCGGTAGGCGTCCTGGGTGAAGCCGTTGATGCCGTTGGTGGGGATGCAGGATGGTCCGGGCTCCAGGTGGACGGTCTTCGGCCTGGTGATGTTCCGGCGGGGGCTGTACTCGGTCTTCACACTGTCGTAGATCTTGGTGCCCCAGATCGCCACGGTCACCGACCCCGACGTGTACGAGGTGTCGATCATGACCCCGTACGGGGTGTTGTTGCGGAACTTGAAGTCGAGGTTGGGGTAGAAAATCGTCGACTCGATCACCGCGGGATACCGGCTGAACCAGTACGAGTGCGGCTTGTGCTCGACGTCCTCCAGGCCCGCGTAGTAGATGGCGTTGAACAGGGTGGTGGTGAACTGGGACGTCCCGCCGCCGACCCCGGGCACGAGCTTCCCGTTGAGGATGACCGGCGCGTCGTGGTAGCCCTGCTTGTAGCTGCGCTCACCGGTGTGGCCGTTCAGGGAGAACGTCTCACCCGGCTGGACCACCGTGCCGTCGACGTCCTTGGCGATCTGGACGATGTTCTTGCTGCGCGACGAGGAGAGGCCGCCGGTGAAGTAGGTGGTGAAGCTGGACACCTTCTCCTTGATGCCGAGCTGCGTGACCTCCTCGGTGGTCAGGTCGGCATCGACCGGCTTGAGCACGCCGTCGACCGTGCGGCCGTCGGCCTTCGGCAGGACGGCGAGCAGGTCGCGGCCCAGGGCGGCGTCGTCGAGGCGCTGTCCGGGGCGGCTCGGGACGGCCTTCGGCTTTCCGCCGGTCAGCGTCATCGCGGCGTCCCGGGGCTCCACCTCGATGGCGGCCAGCTTGTCCCCCAAGGCGGCCCGCAGCTTCTTGACGTCGAGCTTGGGGCCGAGCTTGCCGGTCTTGTCGGCGGGGAAGCTCAGGCTCCGTGCGATCGCGCTCGGCGGGATGGTCACCGACCCCTTCTCGGTGGTCAGCTTGACCGGTGCGGCGACTGCGGGCGCGGCCAGTTCGGTCACCAGGCGGTCGACCTCCTCGGCGGTGGTCGCCGGGTGCTTCTCGACCAGCGGCACGGTCACCGGCTCCGCGCTGAGCCAGCCCCTGCGCAACGCCTCGGCGGAGGCCTGCGCGTCGACGGTGAGGGCGGGTTTCGGGTGGACCTTCTTCGGGGTGGTGCCGCTGTAGGTGATCTTCGGCATGGTCATCTTGCGCCCCTGGGGGCCGACCGCCGCCTCCAGCGCGGTCTCCAACCGGGCGGGGTCGACCGTCACCACCGGCTCGACCGTACGGGAGCCGAAGAGGCGGCTGAGCGGGGCGGCCTGGGCCTCGACGGCCGCCGCCACGGTCGCGTCCACGTCCACCGTCAGCCCGACGTCGGCCGGCGCGATGTCGGTGGTCCGGTCGCCGATGCGTACCGGCACGGGGGCGGCGAGTGTGACGGCCCGGCGGTCCAGCTCGGCCCGGAGCGCTCGGGCCGCGTCCGCCCGGCTCTTGCCGCCCACTTCGGTGCCGAGCACCGTGGTGCCCCGCGGGACCTCACCGGCGTACGCGTAACCGCCCGCGCCGGCACCGGCGGCGAGCAGCACGGTCGCCACCCCGGCGGCGAGCACCACCCGTCGCCGTCGTCCTCTCCGGGAGGCGGCCGGAGCGGGCGTCGGGCCGGTGGGCTGCGGCCCGGTGGCCGGTTGGGGCGGCCCGGCGTCGGTGGCGGGCCAGGTGACCGCGGCGACCTGGACGGTCGGCCGGTCGTCGGCGGGAGGCAGCTTGTCGCCGTACAGAGTCACAGGCAGAACCTCGATCGGACGTACCACGGGGGGAGCGGGGAACTCCCCGGTGAACAACTACGGTAACCAACGCGGAGGGGCCGCCGGCAGTGCGCATCACCATGCAGGTCGGTACGCGTGTCGTACCGGATCGCGCCGGTGCCCTCGGACATGGCACGGTGACGTGCGGTGGGGGCATGGGGCCAACCGGACTCGATCGACCACCAGCTGGTGCACGACTGGTTGACGGCGGTCGGCTGATCACTACCGGACGGCTCCGCGGTCCATCCACCGGACGGTTGGTCACCGATCATCCCCAGCGGTTTGTCAGGTGGCCGTTCCCAAAATGTGACCTGTCGATGGCATGGCTACCGCTGGTGAGGTCGACAGAGGCGCCTTGCGGCAATCAAGGCGGTTTGCCCGGTACGCGCTCCGGGGCGTTCTCACGGCCGGTAAGGGAATCGCGATCTTCGATGCAGTCTTGGAGTTACCGGCGGGTAGCAAGGGTCTTGTGACGTACGTCGCCACGCGCGACCATCCAATCCGCACGCTGCGCACCGTCAGCAGCACCGTGAGTCCGCAGCGCCGCGAAGTGCTCCCCCGTAGTCCCGGGCGGCGTCCCGCGCCCGGTGACCCCTTCCGAGGAGGACCCGTGCAGGATTCCACCGACTCCCCGACCCACGGCGGCGTGCGCTGGCGTCGGTTCGCCGCCATGCTGGTGCCCACCACCGTCGTCGCCGGTGCCATCGTGGTGGGCATGGCGAACGGCGCCATCGCGGCGTCCTTCGCCGTTTCCGGACAGACGTTCAAGGTCGGCGCCTCCAAGCTGGAGGGCGACGGCTTCAAGCAGTACGGCGGCATGGTCGAGGAGAAGGACGGCACCACCCACCCGGTCGCCGTCTCGGAGATCGCCAGCGCCAGACTCCACGACCTCTGCCAGTCGGTGAAGATCCCGAACATGCCGATCGTGCTCACCATCAACGCCGGTGGTGGCGGCAAACCGGCCACCGCCAGCGGCCTGCTCATCGACATGGACTCGCTGGAGGGTGACGCCACCTTCTCGAACATCAAGATCGGACGGGATGCCACCGACCTGAACGGGAAGGCCACGCCGAAGTCGTTCGGGCAGAGCGCGGACAGCGTCGTCATCACCGACCTGAAGCAGGTGGCCCGCTCGACCAGCGCCGGCACCTTCACCCTCACCGGGCTCAAGCTGAAGGTGAACGTCGGTGCCGAGGCCAAGGAGTGCTTCTGAGGTGACTCCGGGGCCCACGCGGACACCGCCGTGGGCCCCGCCGGCCCGTCCCTCCCGCCCCCACCAACCCGAGCCGCCAGGAGGCGTACGTGACAAGCGCGGACCCGCAGCATGCCCGTCCGGGCGGGTTCAGCCAGGCGAGGCGGAGATTCCACCGGTGGCGGCGGAGTCGGCCGTTCTGGGGTGGACTGCTGACCGCCCTGGCCGGGGTGCAGATCTTCGGCACCACCCAGATGAGCCTCGGCGGCCTGACGTTCCAGATGGGGCCGACCGGGTTCCTCTCCTGGGTGATCCCCACCATCCTGGTGGCCTGTGGGATGTTCATGTGGTTCGCCCCGCAGCACCGGATGTTCTACGCCGTCGTCGCGGCGGTCACCGCCGTGTTCTCGTTGATCGGGGTCAACCTCGGCGGCTTCTTCGTCGGCCTGCTGCTGGGCATGGTCGGCAGTGCTCTCGGCTTCGCCTGGGCACCCGCCCGTGCGCCGACGACCTCCCCGACCGGGGAGACGCCGACAGCCGAACAGCCAACCGCCGGTGAGTCGTCCGCCGTCGCACAGCCCACTGCCGTGCCGCCCGCCGGTGCCTCGTCGGCCGGGCCGGGCCCGGCGGACACACCGGAGGTGGACGACCGGGACCGGACCCTGGTGGACGAGATCATGCCCGTCGATCGGGAAACCAGGCTGTCCCCCCGCGATCCCCGGTTCCTCGCCGGGACGGTGGCCCTGCTCGGCCTCGGTACGGCCGGTCTGCTGGCCCTGAACGGCCCGACGCCGGTGCGGGCCGCGCCGGCCGGCTCCGACTGCCCGGCTCCGACCGCGTCGGCTCCGTCCGGCCCGTCGACCACCCCGGGCCCGCCGACCACCCCGGGGCCCGGCACCCCCACCCCCGATCCCGGCACCCCCACCCCCGATCCCGGTACGGCCGACCCGACCACCCCCGCCGGACCGGACGGCAGCCTGGTCACCGACATCGCCGGGGAGAACGGGGACCTCCGCCCCGGAGACGACGCCCGGCAGCAGCCGGAGCGGACTCCGACCCCGGTCGTGGTCACGCCGGGCGCCACCCCGGGCCGGCCGCCCTCAGCGCGTCCCGCCCCGGCCGCGACGTCCGCTGCCCCGTCGGCTTGCCCGACCTTCACACCCGACGAGCCCGACGAGCCCGAGCAGCCCGAGCCGGTCCAGCCGGGCAAGCCGCTGCCCCGGATCGGCGCCGAGCCGGGAATGCCCACGGTGGGCACGCCGTCGAAGCTCACCGGTTCGAAGGTGGTGATGACCGGGATCCGCTTCGAGGGGGTCGTCGACCTGAGGACCGTCGACGGCACACTGCGGGCGTTGAAGTTCAGCATGCGTCGGGCGGTGACCGACGACTTCGCACTCCAGTCGACCGACACCGCCGGGACTCCGCTGCGGTACGTCACCGACCAGCTCACCGTCGACGGCGACGTGGCCTTCTACGCCACCCGGTTCACTGGTCGGCTCGCCCTGCTCGGCGGTCCCGGTCTGGTCACCGTCACGCTCACCCCGGACCTGCCGTTCCCGGACGGTATCCCGATCACCGCGCCGCAGCTCGTCTTCCAGGACCCGGTGATCGACCTGGCCTTCGTCGACTGTGACGTCCTCACCACCGGGGACGAACCGCTCCGGCTGACCCTGCCCTGAGCCGGCCGGCGACCGGGCCGGACGTCACCGCCCGGCCCGGTCGTCACCGACGGTCAGAGCCGGGCGAGCGCCCGACGCAGCGGGTCGAGCCCGAGCGCGCCCAGGTCGAGCGCCTGCCGGTGGAACTCCCGCAGGTCGAACTCGGCGCCCTTGCGGGTCTTCGCCTCGTCCCGGGCCTGGAGCCAGATCCGTTCGCCGACCTTGTACGACGGGGCCTGCCCCGGCCAGCCCAGGTAGCGGTTCAGCTCGAAGCGTAGGTTCTCGTCCGGCACCCGGCAGTGCGCACGCATGAACTCCCAGCCCAGCTCCGGCGTCCACCGCTCGCCCGGGTGGAAGCCGAACGGGTTGTCCCGGGGGATCTCCAACTCCAGGTGCATGCCGATGTCGACGATGACCCGGGCCGCCCGGAACGCCTGCGCGTCGAGCATGCCGAGCCGGTCACCCGGATCCTCCAGGTAGCCCAGTTCGTCCATCAGGCGTTCGGCGTAGAGCGCCCAGCCCTCGCCGTGCCCGGAGACCCAGCAGAGCAGCCGCTGCCAGCGGTTGAGCAGCTCGGCCCGGACGGCGGTCTGCCCGACCTGGAGGTGGTGACCCGGCACGCCCTCGTGGTAGACGGTGGTCACCTCGCGCCAGGTGGAGAAGTCGGTGACGCCCTGCGGCACGGCCCACCACATCCGGCCCGGCCGGGAGAAGTCCTCGCTGGGGCCGGTGTAGTAGATGCCGCCGTCGCTGGTCGGGGCGAGGCAGCACTCGATGCGGCGTACCTGCTCGGGGATGTCGAAGTGGGTGCCGTGCAGCTCACTGACGGCCTTGTCGGCGAGCGCCTGCATCCAGTCCCGGAACGCCTCCTTGCCCTGGATCGTGCGGGCCGGGTCGGCGTCCAGCGTGGCCACCGCCTCGTCGACGGTCGCCCCGGGGCCGACGATCCGGGCGGCCACCGTCCGCATGTCGGCCTCCAGGCGGGCCAGCTCCTCGAAGCCCCAGGCGTACGTCTCGTCCAGGTCGATCTTCGCGCCGAGGAAGTACTGGGAGGCCAGGGCGTAGCGTTCCCGACCGGCCGCCTGCTTCTCCCGCCCCCGGGGCGCCAGCTCGGTGCGGAGGAACCGGCCGAACTCGGCCGTCGCCGCGGTGGCCGCCGCCGCACCCCGGCGCAGGTCGGCGCCGAGCGTGCCGTCGGCACCGAGCCGCTCGACCAGGCCGTGGAAGAAGTTGTCGCCGTCCGGGTCGGTCCAGATGTCGCACTGCTTGGCGACCTCGACCATCTGCGTCCGGGAGGAGACGTGACCGGCGTCGGCCGCCTCGCGCAGTGTGGTCTTGTAGCCCTCGAGCGCGCCGGCGAACTGGTGGAGCCGGGTGGCGACGTTCGCCACCGCCTGCTCGCCCTCGGTCGGCATCAGGTCGAAGACCGAGCGGAGGTCGTGCAGGCCGCTGACGATCACGTTGATCGCGCTGGTCTCCTCGCCCGCGTCGTAGCGGGCCAGGGTCAGGCCCAGCCGCTCCTGCATGGCCTCCTTGGCGGTCCGCTCCGCCAGGGTGTCCGGCTCGATGACGTCCAGTTCGGCCAAGGTGCGCCGGTCCAGCTCGGCGCGGGCGGCGTAGCCGTCCGGTGACAGGTCGTCGAGCCGGTCGTCCTGGCCGGCGATGCCGGCGTAGGTGGCACCGGCCGGGTTGAGTGCGGCCCACTCCACCACGTACCGGTTCGCGAGGTCGTCGATTCGTCCCACGGGGGAACCCTACGTGACCGGCTCCCCCGGCTGTCGACCTTCTTTCCGGCGTGCCCGGCCAGCGGTTCGGTCGGCTTCCGGCCGCTCAGGGCAGCAGCTCGGCCGGGTCCAGGTCGATCGGGGACGGCGCGTCGACCGTCAGCCGCTCGCCGCCGACCGCCTTGGCGACCGGGGCGTACCCGCCGGCCGCGTCGAGGGCGAAGAACTCGACCGCCGTGCTGCGTAGTCGCCGGACGATCTCCACCCGCATGAAGTACGGCACGCCGCCCTCGGCGCACCGGCGCGGCTCGTCGACGAAGTCCTGTCGGCGGCTGCCCGGGGAGACGAACTCCACGTAGCAGCCGGCGGCCTCGGCACCGGGTGCCAGTAGCTGGGTGAGCTGGCGCGCCTGGGCAGCTCCGGGAGCGGGAGGTAACGGTCGGCGAGCGCGGTCGTCCACATTCCGTCGAGATCGACGAGCGGGTCGGACTGTATCGGCATGGCCACCGGTCGCCACCTCCTCGGCTGGTCAACGCCACGACCGTGGGCAGGTTGCGGTGACGCGGGACACGGCGACCGGATATCGCCGGACAATGTCGGGGGGCTGCGGCAGAGTGTCAGGAGTGACACCGGACCCCACCCCTGACCGGGCGCCCCTGCGCAGTTGGCTGCCCGGGTTCGTGCTGCTCGCGGCGATCTGGGGCTCCAGTTTCCTGTTCATCAAGATCGGGATCCGGGAGCTGCACCCGCTCTACGTCACCCTGGGGCGGGTCGCCACCGGGGCGCTGACCCTCCTCGTGGTGCTCGCCGTGCTCCGCGACCGGCTTCCCCGGGACCGCCGGCTCTGGCTGCACCTCACGGTGGTGGCCGCGTTCGGCGTGGCGCTGCCGTTCACCCTCTTCGGCTACGGCGAGCAGCGGATCCCCTCGATGCTGGCCGGCATCTGGAACGCCACGACGCCGCTGGTCGTCCTGCCGCTGGCGGTGCTGGTGTTCCGGACCGAGCGGTTGACCGCGCGGCGGGCCGTCGGACTCGGGCTGGGCTTCGCCGGGGTGCTGGTGGTGCTCGGGGTCTGGCAGGGCGTCGGCGGTGCCACCTTCACCGGGCAGTTGATGTGCTTCGGCGCGGCGGCCTGCTACGGCATGGCCATCCCGTACCAGAAGCGGTTCGTCGCGGGCCGTGCCGAGTCGGGGCTGGCGCTGTCGGCGGCGCAGCTGCTGATCGCCACCGTCCAGCTGGCGGTGGTGGCACCGCTGGTGGCGGGGGCGCCGCCCGCGCCCACCGCGCTCTCCTGGGACGTGGTGGCCAGCGTGCTGGCGCTCGGTGCCCTCGGCACCGGCCTGGCCTTCGTGATCAACATGCACAACATCCGGTCGATCGGCGCGAGCGCGGCGTCCACGGTGACCTACCTGATCCCGGTCTTCGCGGTGCTCATCGGCGCGTTGGTCCTCGACGAGACGCCGACCTGGCACCAGCCGGTCGGGGCGCTGGTCGTGCTGCTCGGGGTGGCGGTGTCGCAGGGCTTCCTCCGGTGGCCGGGCCGCGCGGCGACCACCGCCGTCGCGTCCGCCGTGCCCACCGTGCCCGCCCGGAACTGATCCCCGGCCGGCCCGGTTCGTCCGTCGGCGGGGGTGGCCGCCGGTGGGGGACCGGGCGGGTCCTCAAGCGGGGGCGTGGCTCCGCGCCCAGGCGACCAGCTCGGCGGCCGACCGGGTGTTCACCACCCGGTCGGCGGGCACCCCGCACCGGGCGGCCCGTTCGCAGCCGAACCGCTGCCAGTCGAGCTGGCCCGGGGCGTGCGCGTCGGTGTTCAGCGCGAAGACGCAGCCAGCCTCCAGGGCACGTCGGATCAGTCGCTTCGGCGGGTCCTGCCGCTCCGGCCGTGAGTTGATCTCGACGGCCTTGCCGTGTTCGGCGCAGGCGGCGAAGACGGCGTCGGCGTCGAAGTCGCTCTCCGGCCGGGTGCGCGGCCGGTGCGCCCGGTCGCCCGGGCCCCTCACCCCGGCCGGTCGGGACGACACCATCCGCCCGGTGCAGTGGCCGAGGATGTCCAGGTGCGGGTTGGCGACGGCGGTGAGCATCCGCCGGGTCATTCTCGCCCGGTCGTCGTTCAGGCCACTGTGCACCGAGCCGACCACCACGTCCAGCCGGGCCAGCAACTCGTCGTCCTGGTCGAGCGAGCCGTCGGCGAGGATGTCCACCTCGATCCCGGTGAGGACGCGGAACCCCTCCGACAGCGCGTCGTTGAGTTGCGCCACGTGGTCGAGTTGGCGGCGCAGCCGGTCGGCGGTCAGTCCCCGCGCGACCTTGAGCCGGGGCGAGTGGTCGGTCAGCACCAGGTACTCGTGGCCCAGTTCCACCGCGGCGAGGGCCATCTCCTCGATCGGTGACCCGCCGTCGGACCAGTCGGAGTGGGTGTGGCAGTCGCCGCGCAGCGCCGTACGCAGGTCGGTGGCGGCGGCGTCCAGATCGGTGCCCTCGGTGGCGGCCAGCCGGCGCAGGTAGACCGGCTCCTCGCCGGCCAGCGACTCGACCACGCAGCGGGCGGTGACGTCACCGACCCCGGTCAGCTCGGTGAGCTTCCCGGTGCGGGCCCGTTCGGCCAGCTCCCCGGAGGGCAGGGCGGCGAGCGTCGCGGCTGCGGAGCGGAACGCGCGTACCCGGTAGGTGGCCTCGTTCGCCCTTTCCAGCAGGAACGCGATGCGGCGCAGGTCGGCGACGGGATCCCGGCTCACCCTGCGAACCTACGCCCCCGCCCCACGTTCCGCCCGTCCTTCCGCCCCGCCTTCCGGTCGGGTCGCGATCGTCGGGCGCCCCGCGCGGTCACTCCTCCCTGGCCACCAGGGCGGACGGAGACGGGGGCCGTCGTGGCCTGGCGGTCCACGACGGCCCCCGGGCCGTTGGGTGCGGGATCAGGCGTGCGGGAGCCGGAGAACCGACTGGTTGCCCACGCCGAGGGTGGTCGGGTTGCTGCCGATGGCCGACCAGACCTCCAGCTTGACGGTGCCGTTGCGCAGGTTGCCGTGGCTGCCGGTGGCCGTCTGGAGACCCTGGTTCTGGGTGTAGTGCTCGAACCCGGTGACCGGATCGGTGGCGAAGTAGCGGTAGGTCTCCACCCGCTCGAAGGTGCCGTCACCGGTCAGGTCGTACGAGGCGCGCAGCTGCACGCCGTTGCCGACCGCCGTGCCGGCGTCGAGGAAGAGGTCGAAGCTGCCGTTGCCTCCCTGGTAGGTGAGGTCGAGGCCGGTCGCGGTGAAGACCAGCGGGTTGGTCGGCCGTCCGTCGTGGTTGCCGTTGGCGGCGGCGACCGTGGCGGTGCCCGAGCTGCCGGCACCCGCGAGACCGCCCCCGGCGAGCAGGTAGCGGGTCGGGGAGTCCGGCGTTCCGGTCGGGGTGGGGGTCGGGGTCGGGCTGGACGTGGGCGTCGTGGTCGGCGTGGGACTCGGGTTCACGCCGCCGTTCGCGTTGCCGCCGCTCCAGGTGTACGCCCCAGTGGTGGCCGTCTTGCCCGCCGCCACGTTGAGCGTGGTGCCGTTGGAGAACCGGACGGTGATCGCAGACGAACTGATGTTGCTCGCCACGTAGGTGCGGGCGCCGTTGCGGACGAACACCGCCGCCAGCGGGTGGTTCGCCGTCACCGACCGGTCGACGTTGCCCAGCGCGGCGAGGTTGCGTACCCAGTGGAAGGTGTGGGCCCGGCTCTCGCCCTCCTCGGGGGTGTAGTTGGGGTTCGCGCGGAGTTTGGCCAGGGCCGAGTCCGGGTCACCGAGGGCGAGGAACTGCCAGTGGATGTCCTGCCACACGGTGGGCTCGCCGCCGTTGTTGCGGACCAGTTCGGCGTAGTTCGTGGAGTTGTACGCCGGCCGGTAGCCCATGTACAGGTGGCCGCCGGTGACCGGGAGCATGTTGATGCCCTGGATCATCTCCGGCTCGGCGCTGAACCAGGTGGCGTACGCGCCGCCGTCGCCCCAGACCATGCCGACCGTGGAGTGGCCGAACGCGGCGGGGAAGTTCTCGTTGTCGACGTCGAACCAGTACTCGTTGATCGCCGCCGCCTGGGTGGTGTACATCCAGATGCCGGCGTCCCGGACGGCGGTGTCGCCGGTGGCCTGACCCCACTGGATCAGCGCGTTGGCGAAGTTCATCCCCTCCGACGAGGACTCCTGGTTGTTGCCGGAGGCGAACGAGCCGTGTCCGGAGGCCCAGTCGTGGCCGGCGTAGATGTCGAAGTCCCGCAGGTAGGGGAAACGGGTGTCGCTGCGGACGTAGTTGTTCGCGTCCCGGATGAGCAGGTCGACCATGCCGCCGTACTGGTCCGCGCGGGCCCAGGTCGGGTCGAACTTGGCCAGGGTCGCGGCGGCGGCGATGTAGTAGCCGTAGTGGAAGTGGTGGTCGTTCAGCTCCTGGTCGGAGCCGTACGACGCGGGGTAGCCGATCAGCGTGCCCCAGTTGCGGTCGTAGTAGAACAGCCGCTGGGTCTTGCCCGACGAGGCGGTGAACCAGTCGGTGAGGGTGCTGCGGATGGCGTTCAGCGCGGCGGTACGGGTGTCGGTGTCACCGACCAGGTCGGCGATCTCGGCGATCCGGGCGGCCCGGCCGAGGCCCTTGCCGGTCCAGTAGGTGTCGTTGCCCCGCTGGTCCATCGGGTTGCCCCGGACGGCGGCGAGGTGGTTGCGCAGGGTGGTCAGGTCGCTGCCGGTGCCGGTGGCGACGGCGGGCAGTTCGGGCACCACCCCGTGGAACTTCATCGACGTCTGGAACTGGGTGACGCCGGTGAGCACCTTCATCCGGCCCCGGGCCGACGGGTAGGTCTGCGCGATCGGGGTGGATCCGGCCAGCGACTTCCAGTGGTGCGGGTAGAGGCTGACCACGGTCCGGTTGGCGCTGCCCTCGCGGGCGGTGGTGGTGAACGCGTACGTCGTCTGGACCGTGCTGCTGGCCTGGTCGTAGCTGTAGGAGACGCGGGTGCCGGTGACGTGGGCGTGCGCGTACTGGCCGTAGGTGGCGGCGAGGGAGGCGCGGGTCGTCGCGTCGCTGGTCTGCGGCAGCAGCGCGACCGAGAAGTAGCCCCGGCCGGCCAGGTTGGAGGAGATCCGGGTGCCGCTGACCGTCCAGGTGGCCCCGGTCGGGGCGTACGCGACGTAGTTGTTGCCGCGGACGGTGAAGCCGATGGTGCCGCCGCTGTTCGACCAGACGGTGGGGCTGCCGCCGGTCACGTTGACCACCGCGTCGCCGCCGCCGGTCTGGAAGTAGGCGTACGGCAGGCCGTGGCCGATGGTGGCCCGCATCGTCCGGGCGCCGTCGCTCCAGTGCGGGCTGACCGTCCAGTCGGTCCAGCCGTCGACCTTGACGTTCGGCGCGGCGAGCCCGGCCACCCCGACCCGGATGTCCTCCTGGTACGGGTACTTGAACTCGCCGACGCCGGTCGCCGTGCCGGTGATGACGGGGGTGGAGGTGGCCGAGAAGCCGAGGCCGTCGGTGAGCGTGTCGAACGAGATCGGGTGCGCGTGCAGCGGCTCGCTGAAGGCGCAGTCGGTCTTCTTCCACAGCAGGGACGACCACCAGTCGTTGGTGGGCACCGGGCCGGTGGGGGCGTTGGCGGTGACGAACTGGCGGGGGTTGGTGGACATCTGCCCGCAGCCGGCGGGAAGCGGACCGACCGCGTCGGTGGTGTAGCTGCCCCGGCCGACGGTGGCGGCCTCGGCGGGGGTGGTGACGGTGACGGCCAGGCCGCCGACGAGGACGGCCAGCGCTGTCGCGGCGGCCAGCGCCAGCGGGCGGTGGGGGACGGGAGGTTTCATCGGGCCTCCATCGCGCGTCCGACGCCGGTTTGGTCGACTTCGGGGCGCTTGTCAGAAATGGGGGGAAAGGGTGCTGTGAGAGCGCTCTCTCGCTCGGACGGTAGCCGACAAGGCAACACTCGTCAATGTGTCCTACCGGTTAAGCGCTGAGTGGAGGATCAGTTCGCCGAGGTGGGGGCGGGTGGGCAGCCGTGCTCGCGGTGCCAGGCCCGCACCTCGGCGGCGGGCTCCCGGTCCACCCCCCGCCGCCAGGCGTCGAGATAGCGCGCCGGCCACACCACACCCCGCCGGATCCACCAGCCGTCCTCTCCGGGGCAGGGTGGTGAGATGCCGAAGTGCAGGTGACAGACGTTGTTGGCGTTGCCCGTCCGGCCCACCAGACCGAGCTGCTGCCCGGACCGGACGCGAACCCCCGCGTCCACCCCGTCGGCGACCACGCTGAGGTGGGAGCCGTAGTACCGCACACCGTCGTCCCCGAGCAGCGACACCGAGAGGCCGCCGTTGTGCGGCCCCCTCGGCCCGTCCGGGTCGAAGCGGTCCACCCGGCTCACCTCGAGGATCTCGCCGTCGGTCACCGCGACCACCGGCTCACCGCAGTCCGCGAAGATGTCCGTGCCCGGATACGCCGAGTGGGTCGGGTGGTAACCGACCTTGCGGGACCGCACCGGGAAGGCGTACCGCAGGCCGGTGGCCGACGGCGCGGGACGGGCGGTCGGTGTTCCGGTCGCCGCCGGCTGCGACGCGGTGGCGGGCTCGGTCGGCGACCACGACCCGACCGGTGCCGACGCCGACGCCGACGGAGCGGACACCGGCCGGGTGGTCGCGCACCCGGCCAGCAGAACCGGCACGAGCAGAAGCAGAACCGGCCGCGTGGGCCCACACCCGATCAGTCGCGGCAACACCCGACCATCCTGACAGACCACTACGGTGGGAGGGGGCCCGCCGGGCCCGGGGAGGAGCGACGGCGATGACCTGGCAACCCGGCCCGCCGCCCCCGCCGGGCGTGGGGCATCCGGCGGGGCGTACCCCGTCGGGCCTCTTCCCCTCCGGGCGGCCCGTCCGCCCGACCTACCGCGAGCCGCATCCGGTCACCGGTAGTGGCGTCGCCGCCGGTGGCGCGGTCGGTGCCGCCTGGCTGCTCTTCTTCGGCCTGCTCGGCGGGGGCCTGCGCGGCTACGCCTGGTGGACGATCGGTGCCGGCCTGGTCGCCTGGGTCGTCGCCCTGGTGCTGGTCCGATTCGGCGACCGGGGCGTGGGCACCGGCGTGGCGATCGTCACGGCCGGCGGCTGGAGCATCGCCGTGGCCGTGGTGGTGGCGAGTTGGGCGGGCAGCGGGAACTGGCCACTCTGGTGAGGAGCGCGCCGGAGGTGCCTACCGGCCTGTTCCGGTGAGCGCTACGTGGTCGTTCCGCTGCGCACCGATCGCGCCTTGACGTATGCGATACGTGGTCGTTCCGCTGCGCACCGAAGCGCGTCTTGACGTATGCGACAGGACTGGGCCACCCTCGGCGTTATGGCCTGGACCACCCCGCGCCTCGACCCCGAACGCAGCCGCCGACGCCTGCAGCTCCTCGCGGAGCTTGCCGGGGCCAGAGCGGTCCGCCAGCGCGAGCGACCGCAGCGGGTACGCAGTGAGCGGCTGCGTCAGCTCATCGCCACCCGCCGCCGGGTCGCCGGCTGAAACAGCCACCCGTCGTCGGTCGCCGGCCGGAGCGGACCGGCTCGACTTTCCCGGGGATTGACCGCCTCATCGGGGCGTTGACCGGTCGCCCACCGATGCGACCGGCTACCGTGCACGCGTAACAGGTCGGCACGCGGTGCCGGGTAGTCAGGGGGGACAGTGTCGTACTTCGCTGCGGCCGCGGTACGGGACGCGGACGGTTGGACCGCCGCCGAGGTGAGCCTGCGGGGTGTCACGGATCTCGACGAGGTGGCCGAGCGCCTGCGGGACGTCGAGCTCGACGCCGACCTGTCCCTGCTCTTCGTCGAGGCCGACGACGCGTACCTGGTCGTGCTGCGCCTGGACGAGGGGGAGGACCTGCGGGTCTTCGGCTCCGACTCGGCGTACGCCGAGGAGTCCCGGCTCGGGTCGGTGCTGGTCGGCGACCTGAAGGCGCCGGACCTGGACGACGTCGGCGACGTGCGGCGCACGGCCGGCGGCGGGGAGAGCGACCAGCCGGCGGTCGACCCCGAGGCCGATCCGGTCGGGGACGCCGACCTCCTCGCCGACCTGGGCATCCCCGCGCAGCGGTTGGTCGACCTGTGCACCCGGGAGGGCATGCTCCCCGCCGACGTCACCGCCGAGGTGTGTCAGGTGCTCGGTTGCGCCGACGAGATCGAGGAGCTGCGCGAGGTGTGAACGGGTCTCCTCCCGCCGGTGGGTCGCCTTCCGCCGCCGACTTCCCGCGTCCCGCCGGTGAACCGGCGGACGTCACCGACCCCGCGCTGGAGACCGTCCGGCCGGGCCAGCCCACCCCCGGGTACGTCGGGCGGGTCGGACCGGGACCGGAGGCGGGACTGGCCGACCCGGGCGGTGTCGGCCGGCGGCAGCGGCACGAGCTGTGGATGCGCCGCGCGCTGGCGGTCGCCGTCACCGGCCCGGACACCCCGACAGCGGCTCCGGTCGGCCCGGACGACGTCCCGGTCGGCGCGGTGCTCTACGACCCGGACGGCGTCGAACTGGCCGTCGGGCGCAACGAGCGGGAACTGATCGGCGACCCGACCGCGCACGCCGAGGTGCTGGCCCTGCGCCGGGGGGCACAGCGGCTCGGACACTGGCGGCTGGACGGCTGCACCCTGGTGGTGACCCTGGAACCGTGCACGATGTGCGCGGGCGCCTTGGTGCTGTCCCGGGTGTCGACGGTGGTCTTCGGGGCCTGGGAGCCGAAGACCGGCGCGGCCGGTTCGCTCTGGGACGTGCTGCGCGACCGCCGGCTCAACCACCGGCCCGAGGTGTACGGCGGCGTCCTCGAGACCGAGTCCGCCGCCCTGCTGCGCGCCTTCTTCCGCTGAGGCCGCACCGGTCGGACGTGGTTGCTCCGAGCTGAGGGCGGTTGCGGCGGTTGAGGTTGGTTGCAGGGGGCCCTTGCTACCGGATTTTGCGTAGGAAGGGCCCCCTGCAACCACCCAGCACCGTCAGGCGACGATGGTGTCGAGAGCGATCTCGACCATCTGGGAGAAGGTCTGCTCCCGCTCGGCGGAGGTGGTCTTCTCGCCGGTCTTGATGTGGTCGCTGACGGTCAGCACGGTGAGGGCGCGGGCCCGGAACCGGGCGGCGATGGTGTAGAGCGCCGCCGACTCCATCTCCACCGCCAGCACGCCGTAGTCGGCAAGCCGGTCGTAGAGGTCCGGCCGGTCGGTGTAGAAGGCGTCCGCCGCCAGCACCGGTCCCACCCGCATCGGTACGCCACGCCGCTCGGCGAACTCGACCGAGGTGCGCAGCAGCCCGAAGTCGGCGACCGGGGCGTAGTCGATGAGCCCGTCGAAACGCACCCGGTTCATGTTCGAGTCGGTGGCCGAGCCGTTCGCCGCGATCACGTCCCGCAGCTTCAGGTCCTCGGCGAGGGCACCGCAGGAGCCCACCCGGATCAACGACCGGACGCCGTACTCGTTGATCAGCTCGTGGGCGTAGATCGAGGCCGACGGCATGCCCATACCGGAGCCCTGGACGGACACCTCGACGCCGTTCCAGCGGCCGGTGAAGCCCAGCATGCCCCGGACCGTCGAGTAGCACGTGGCGTCCTCGAGGTAGGTCTCCGCGATCCACTTGGCCCGCAGCGGGTCGCCCGGCATCAGGACCCGTTCGGCGATCTCTCCCGGCTTCGCGCCGATGTGCACACTCATGAGAAGGATCCTGCCAGGCCGTCCGGTGGCATACCGGTTCGGCGTCCGGGCCCGTGGTCCTGTACCCTTCTCGGCGGTGGCGTGTCCGAGTGGCCTAAGGAGCACGCCTCGAAAGCGTGTGAGGGTTTACGCCCTCCGCGGGTTCAAATCCCGCCGCCACCGCTCGTGAACAGCGCGAACGCCCGGTGAGTCCTGACGGACTGACCGGGCGTTCGGCTTGTGGTCTCAGCTGATGCCGAAGTCGGGATCTCGGCGACGGACTGTTCGAGTCACCGGGTGGACTCGCGGTTGAAGAGCTTCTTGGACCAGAGGTAGCCGCCGAGGGTGATGACAGCGCACCAGCCGATGGCGATGACGGCGCTGTTCCCGATCGGAGTGCCCATCAGGAGACTGCGGATGGTCTCGATGAGCGGGGTGAACGGCTGGTACTCGGCGAACCAGCGCAACGCGGTGGGCATCGAGTCGGTCGGGACGAACCCGCTGCCGAGGAACGGAAGCAGCACCAGCGGCAGGCCGACGTTGCTCGACGACTCGACGGTCTTGCTGGCCAGGCCGAACGCGACCGACAACCAGATGAAGGCGAAGGCCATCATCACCAGGACGCCGGTGAGGGCGAGCCAGTCGCCGGGACCTGCCGACGGCCGGAAGCCGATGAGCAGTGCGACGCCGATGACCGCCGCGATGCTGACCATCGTCTGGACGAGGCTGCCGATGACGTGCCCGGTCAGGACGGAGACGCGGGCGATGGCCATGGTGCGGAACCGGTCGACGATGCCCTCGGTCATGTCCATGGTCACCGAGATGGAGGTGCCCTGAACCGCAGCGGTGATCGTCATCAGGATGATCGCGGGGGTGACGTAGTTGACGTACTCCGCCCGTCCGCCGGAGGGACCGCCGAGCCCGGCGCCGAGTGTGCCGCCGAAGACGTAGACGAACAGCAGCAGGAAGATGACCGGCATGCCGATGAGCGTCACCGTCATGGACGGATAGCGCACCATGCGCTTGAGGTTGCGGCGCAGCATCGTCGCCGAGTCGGTCAGTGCGTACGACACGGTGCTCATCGGGTGGCGACCTTCTCGTTCTTTGGTTTGCCGGTGAGGGCGAGGAAGACGTCGTCGAGGTCGGGGGTGTGCATGCTCAGCGAGTCGACCTCGACCGCGTTCTCGTCGAGCCGGTCGAGCAGGGCCTTCAGCGCACGGAGGCTGCCGTCGTGCGGCACCCGCAGGGCGAGCGTGTCGCTGTCGCGGGACGCCTGACCCACGGTGCGTGCGGCCGACTCGAGGTCGCGGAGGTCGGCGAACCGCAACTCGATGTGGCCGCCGGGGATGCGGCGCTTGAGCTCGTCCGCAGTGCCCTCGGCGACGATCCTGCCGTGCTCCAGTACCGCGATCCGGTCGGCGAGTTCGTCGGCCTCCTCCAGGTACTGCGTGGTGAGGAAGATGGTGACGCCGCCCGCGACCAGCTCCCGCACGATCTGCCACATGCCTCGGCGGCTGCGCGGGTCCAGCCCGGTGGTCGGCTCGTCGAGGAAGATCACCTGGGGCGCGCCGACCAGGGTCATCGCAAGGTCGAGCCGCCTGCGCATGCCGCCGGAATACGTCACGGCCGGTTTCCTTGCCGCGTCGACCAGGTCGAACTGGTCGAGCAGTTCGGCGACCCTGCGCCGGCCCGCTGCCCGGCCCAGATGGTGCAGATCGGCCATCAGGGTCAGGTTCTCCTGGCCGGTCAGCAGGTTGTCGACTGCGGAGAACTGGCCGGTGACCCCGATCGCGGCGCGGACCGCGTCGGGCTCGGCGGCCAGGTCGTGGCCCGCGATCCGCGCGCTGCCCCCGTCGGCGCGGATCAGCGTCGACAAGATCTTGACCATGGTGGTCTTGCCTGCCCCGTTCGCGCCGAGCAGCGAGAACACGGTGCCCCGTGGAACATTCAGGTCGATTCCGTCGAGCACGACATGGTCGCCGAACGACCTGCGCAGGCCGCTCACCGAGATCGCCGACTGGGATGGCGTGGTCATGGGAGGCCCCTTCGGGAGGTCTGGTCAGGAACGGCGGACGGTGATGTCGCCGAAGGTGGTGTGTGCACGGACTTCGACGGTCTCCTCGGACTTCTCCGGTCCCTGGCCGAGGTCGTCCAGCGCGTTGTGCACCCGCCCGTACCCGGTCTTCAGGTCGAGCCAGGCGGCGGTGCCCGCGGCGACGCCGATCTCCAGGTCGCCGGCCGCGGTGGTCAGCGTCACCGAGTCGCGCGCGACCCTGCCGATGCGGATGGTTCCGTTGGAGGTCTTGGCCTCCACTCCGGCGTCGGCCCGCTCGACGGAGATGTCGCCGTTGGCCGTGCGCGCACGCAGTTCGCCGGTGACGGTGCCGACGTCGGTGTTGCCGTTGGAGTTCTTGATGACCGCTGCTCCGCCGATCTCGCGGATGCGGACATGGCCGCTGCCGGTGGCGATCTCGGCGTCGCCGACGGCCGTGTCGACCGTGACGTGGCCGGCGGAGGTGTCCAGGCGAAGCTGGCCGGTCCGGTCGAGTCGGATGTGTCCGACGGACGTCTTGAGCCGGCACTCTCCCAGCACGCCGGTGCTGTGGAAGTCCCCGGCGGACACGTCACCGTGCACCGCCGAGCCAGCGGGAAGTTCGACGAGTACGGCGACCGACCTGGTCTTCTTCGAGAGGTCGAAGGCACGGACCTTCGGCCCGCGCACGGTCAATGCGCCGTTGGCGTACTCGACGCGGGTCTGCTGCGCGGCCTTCACGTCGGAGTCGTCGGACTCGTCGCTCGGCCGTACCTCGACGACGGTGTCGGTGCGGTTGCTCGCGATGAGCCGTACGTCGCCGGCGGAGAGTTCGATCGTGACGGAGATCGGGTCCGGGGTGGCGAAAACAGGCATGGTTGTCCCCTCAGAAGGAGTCGGAAGAACATCCCCGCTGGTAGGGGACGTGAAAGGAAGAGGTGCCGGGCTCGGCTAGCGCGCCCAGCCGGTGTAGCGCTGCGTGCTGGGCTTGCCACGCCGGTCGGAGCCGTGGTCGCGCTCCGAGGCTCGCAGCGCGGTCGAGGCGGCACGCACCAGCCACGCGTTGACCGACCGGCCCTCCTTGCCCGCCGCTTCCTCGACCGCGGTCTTGAGCTGTTCCGGGAGACGGACGTTGATGCGCGCCGTGGCACCGTCCTCGAAGCCCGTCGCGGCATCGTCGGCCGGCACCGCAACCCGGTCGGTGGTGTCCTCCGGTGGCTGCTCCACCTGATGCGGCGTCACGACGAACTCCGGGTCACGGCCACGTAGGCGAACCTGGACCGAACCGGGAGCCATCTCCCTGGTGATCTCGTCGGCGGCGGCCGACAGTGCTTCGAGCAGGGCGAGCCGGATCGCCGGCTCCATCGACACGGTCAACCGCTCGATCAACGCGGCACCGTTGTCGCCGCCGGTCTCCACAGCCGTCAGCAGCTCACGACCGAGAGATGCCACATAGGGGTTCAGGTCCATGGCATCACTATGGCACGTCATGGTGCCATAGACAACCCAATCTGGCTCAGGTTGGCTCACCGTGGCTCAAGATGGCATCAGGCTGGCGCCGTGCTGCTTCTACTCGCCCAGCCGTTCCACTCCGATCAACTGGGCCGGGCGGCGCATCGCCCAGACCCGGGGACCGCCGCCGGGAACCTGGGCCTGCCCCGTCACGGTGAAGCCGAGCCGCTGGTAGAACCGTACGTTCTGCGTCGACGACGTCTCCAGCACCGCCGGCAGGTGAGCGTGGTCCGCCTCCGCCAGGCCGGGCCGCAGCACCCGGCCGCCCAGCCCCCGACCCTGACAGGTCCGGCGTACCCCGACGGTGGCCAGCAGAAATGCCGGCTCGGTCGACCGGAGCGCGGCGCAGATCGCGTCGGCGGCGAGCATCGCCGTATGCCGGTCGCCGGCCAGTTCCGCGTCCCGCGCCGCGACACCGGCCCAGACCTCGTCCGGAACCGGCCGGTCCGGGCGCAGCCAGACCGCCACCGCAGCCGGTCGGCCGTCGGGTCCCATCGCCCCCCAGACGTCACCGTAGGGCAACCCGACCGCGTCGACAGTCTGGGCGAACATCGCCTCCAGCCGCTCCCGGTGCCGGTCCGCCGCCACCGTCCAGGCCGTCCAGGGGTAGCCGTCGAAGGCGTCGGCGAGTACGGACACCGCTTCGGTAACCGACTCCGGTCCGATCCGGCGTACCTCGAACTCCATGCCGTCCTCCCCCTGATCTTCGACAGTCTCGGCGCGGCACGAGGTCCGGCCGGGCCGGCAGGCCGGCGGCATTGTCCGCGCAGTGCGTGATCGTCGCACGACGCCCCGGGCCCGCACCTGGAATATCCAGGGCAGGCCGGTCAACGGCCGCGTCCGGCGGGGGCGCGGACCGCAGGAACTGCCGGTCGAGTGGTGAGGTGCCGGGATCGCCGTCGGGTCAGCAGGGGCCGTGGCCCTCGTCGAAGAGGCGCTGGGCGTAGTCGGCGTAACCGGCGATCGTCTTGCGGACCGTCCGTCCGTCGTGGAGGAACAGGTACGCGCGGTCGCCCCGCTGGGCGAGCAGCCCGTCGAAGCGGTACGTCCCCTCTGGAGCGTCGAGCCGGGTCAGTGACGGGAAGCGGGAACGCAGCTCGCCGACCGGCGTGCCGACGGTGACCCCCTCCGGAGTCCGGACGGGGGCGCTGACCCAGAGCAGCACCAGCCGGTCGTCGTAGAAGACTGGGCTGACCGTCTCGTGGCCGACCAGGCTCGGGCCGCAGGACTCGGCCGCCTCCTGGAGCATCCCCCGCTCGGCCAGTTCCCGCTGGCTGTCGCCGAACTCGACCCCGGCGAGCCCGTGCAGGTCGATCACCTCGTCGACGACCGGTCCGAACGGTTCCGCCGGGCCGACCGGCGCATGTGGACGGCTGCCGCTTCCGGCGACCGAGGCCGCCGTCAGTAATGCCGCGATGAACAAGAACTGCCGCAAAGTCATGAAATCCCCCAGTCCCCAACGGCACCGGGCCGCCAAGGTTGCTGGTCTGTGGCGTTTTGCCGGTATTCCCACTCTTCGGCCAGATCATCCCAGTAGTCGGCGGAGAGGCGGCGTCGCCCGTGTGCCAGCCAGCCCTCGGTGCTCCCCTCCAGGTGCAGGCCCAGCTCGGCGAAGGGATCGATCCAGCGGCCGGGCTCCACCCCGATCCGGACCAGCGCGGTGTTGATCGGCCACTCGGCGCGGGGCCGGTCGAGGAGGGCGTCGAAACACGGCCCCCAGGCGACCGTTCCGTCCAACCACACCACCGCCGTCTGGCGTCCGGTTCCGCCGGAGAACTCCGCCTCCAGGTACGCCACCGGACCCTGCCGCGACCAGCGGGCGAACACCTCGGTGAGCGCGGCCGACAGCACGAGCTGGAACGGCCGCTGTGGGCCCAGCTCCTCGACGGCGAAGTCGGGCAGCGACCCGGTCAGCTCCTCCACCAACTGCGGAGTGACCGGCAGCAGGGCGAAGTCCTGCCGGAGCGCGGCGAGGACGGCGTGGTCGAGCTCGCCGGTCTGCTCCGCGAGCAGCTCGACGTCGGCGACGACCGCACTGAGCTGGTAGCTCATGCGGCACGGCGGATGGCCGGCCCGGAGGCGTCGATGATCACGTCGCCAGTAAACCGCATCCTGGCATACCCGGTGACCCAGCGTGATGTCGACGGAGCGGGAGGGTCGCTTTGGAGTCGCTTTGGAGCTGCCCCGTTCGTGCTACCGGCGGGCGGGAGCGACCATCTGCGGGTCGAGATCATGCACCGGCCGGAGGGCCGGGGCAGCCGGCGAGTGCGCGCTCGGCGGTGGTGAAGTCAGCCGGCGAGTGCGCGCTCGGCGGTGGTGAAGTCAGCCGGCGAGCGCGCGTTCGTCGGCGGTGAAGTCGGCCGGTGCGTCCGCCGGCGGATGGTCCAGGTGCCAGCGCACCGAACGGGCCACCGCGGTCGCCGGATCCGTCGGTCGCCAGCCCAGCAGCCGGCCGGCCTTGCCGCTGTCGACGAGCACGTGCTGGGCCAGCCGCCGGGTCAACCACAGATCGTCCGGCACCCGCTCGTCGGGCACCCGGACCAGCTCGGCATCGTGCCCGGCCGCGTCCAGGATCAGCCGCAGCCAGCCCCGTACCGGATAGGTGACCGACTCGCCCAGGTTGAACAGCTCGCCCCCGGCCGACTCCGGCCGGTCGAGAGCGGCGAGCACCGCCCCGGCCACGTCGTCGACGTGCAGGCGGGTGATCAGGGCGTCGCCCGCGCCGACCGGGATCCGGGCGCGCCCCGCCCGGACCCGTCGCAGCACGAACTCCTCCCGTCGCTGCTGGTCGTGCCGGCCGTAGACCATGCCGAGGCGGAGCACGGTGCCGCCCCGGGCCAGGTACGCCGGCTCGACGTCGAGCTTGTCGTAGTCGTCCAGCCCGGTGCCCTGCCCCCGGTACGGGAAGCGCCCCCGGCGCAGCGGCGCCTCCTCGGTGACCGGCGCCGGCAGCGGGGTGTCGTCGTCGGCGAGGAGCAACTCCCAGACCCGGTAGACGTCGACGCTGGAGAGCAGCACCAGGGGCACGTCGGGCAGGTGCGGCAGGACCGCGTCGGCATCCGCCCGGGTGAGCGCGTACGAGTCGACCACGGCGTCCGGCGCGAACCCGCGTATCCGGTCGGCGACCTCGGCGAAGTCACGCCGGTCGACGTGCAGGTGCCCGCAGTCGGGGAGGTCCTCGGGCTCGGTCCGCCCCCGGTGGACCACCACGACCTCGTCGTGCCGCCCGACCAGCCGTTCGACCACCCGCCGTCCGATGAACTCGGTACCACCCAGCACCACGACCCGCATGTGACCAGCCGACCACGCGGATCGGGGCCGCGTCCGCCGCTTCGCGCACGGCAGAACGCCGGCCGATTCGACGCGTCAGGGCGGCCGGGACGAGGCGGTGCTGCCGGAGCCTCGATTGATCCACTGGAGCAGGTACGGATTCGAGGAGATCTGGCCGGATTGGCGGCGCATGTAATTTGTTGGAATCCGATATAAAGCCGTAGGTCGATGTTGCTATATTGACGGCGGCGAAATTCAGGAAGCGGGCGTGACCCGTTCCGGACCGATTCCGTCATCCCAAAATATGGGCACCGCAAAATACGCACCTCGCGCACCATTTCACCTTCCGGCACCGCAGCACCCGGCGCATACCGTGTACCAGCGAACGAGAGGTCAGACACGTGCGGGAGTACTACGACGTCGTGATCATGGGCGGTGGCCCGGCCGGGTCCACCCTCGGCGCCCTGCTCGCCCAACGCACCGACCTGCGAATTGCGATCTTCGACAGGGAGGTCTTTCCCCGCGAGCACATCGGTGAGTCCTTCGCCCACCCCGTTGTTCCCGCGTTACAGGAGAGCGGTGCGCTGGCCAAGGTTCTCGGCAGCCCGTGCTGGGTGAAGAAGTTCGGTGGCATCTTCTCCTGGGACCCGGAACGGCCCAGCATCGCCCGCTTCGACGACGTGCTGTTCGAGCGGGACGGCGTGCACCGGTGGACGATGCACGTCAACCGGGCCGAGTTCGACCACATCCTGCTGGACCACGCGGCGGACGTGGGGGTGGAAGTGTTCCAGGGCGTGGCGGTGACGGCGTACGAGCCGGACGGGCGCGGGGGCCTGGTGCGGCTGGGCGACGGCAGAGCGGTGCGTGCCGGCTACTTCGTGGACGCGTCGGGGCGCCAGAGCAGCGTCTCGGCGGCTCGCAACAAGCGCGGCTGGCTCTCCAACTTCAAGAACATCGCGATCTGGCAGCACTTCACCAACTGCGGCCAGACCCAGAACCTCGTCGCGGACTGGAACATCTTCACCGCGGACAACCTCTCCCCGATCGGCTGCTTCGCCTTCCGCGACGGCTGGTGCTGGTACATCCCGGTACCGAAGGTCATCAACGGTAGGCGTGTCCTGACCCACTCGATCGGCATCGTGACGAACCCGGCCGTACTCCGGGAACCGGGTCGTGACTTCACCGACCAGAAGACCTTCCTGGAGACGGTGCGTCAGGTGCCGTACCTGAAGGACCTCATCGGTGAGGCCGTGCCGGTCGCCGACGACATGCTGACCGCCACCAACTACTCGCGGGTCAGTGAGGAGTTCGCCGACTACGACGAGCGGCACCTGCTCGTGGGCGACGCCGCGTTCTTCGTGGACCCGCTGTTCTCCTCGGGCGTCGCGGTGGCCCTGACCCAGGCGGCGACCGCCGCGCTGCTACTGCGGAAGACGACCGACGGCAGCCTCGACGAGACCGACCAGCGCCAGCTGTGGCAGGACTACAACGCCAAGTGGCACGGCACCGCCGAGACGTTCGCGCTGATGATCGACCAGTGGTACCACGCCATCGCGAAGAACAACCCGGGCAGCATCTACTGGAACACCCGTGGCACGGGCGCCGACCTCGGTATCCGTGAGCAGACCTTCGACGCGTTGCTCAACACGGCGTTCCAGCCAGCGTTGCTGGAGGTCATGACGCACGGCAGCCGGAAGGTCGAGGACCTGGACGCGGCCGGCCCGTACCTGGCGGCGAGCGCCCTCGCCGAGCCGGCGGACCTCACCGACGACGCGGTCGTCGCGCTGGCCCCCACCACGGCGATCCGCGACAGCGTCACGTTCGTGGTGCCGGGCTTCAAGGCCACCAACCCACCGGCGAACGTCCAACTCCCGCCCGCGATCCTCGACGGGATGACGGACTACTGGCGCAACCCGATCACCAACGCCGCCTCGTCGCCGTCGCCGCTGCGGGACACCGTGCCGTGCCGGCGGATCTACTCCACCGACGATCCCCACGGCGTCACCATCGACGCCGATCCGCAGCGGGACGGCGTGGACGAACTGTGGAACCTGCTGAGCGGCGGCCCCGTCAAGTACGGCGAGATCGCCCCACGCCTCAGCCCGCCGCAGACGCGTCTGGTGAAGCGAATGTGCGTGACCGGCTTCCTCCGGGTCAACCCCATGAACTGACAGCCCTGGGTGCCACGGGTACTGCCACCGGTCCTGATCCACGGGTTGCGGCATGTCGGCGTATCGAGGGCTGGCGGTTTCAAGTGGCTGTTGCGACGAGGTGCTGGTGGAGTGCTTCGGCAGGATTCTGCCATCCCAGGGTTTGCCGGGGTCGTCCGTTGAGCTCG
>NZ_JBITJH010000040.1:0-35528 GCF_044459745.1 Micromonospora sp. NPDC050187 | reverse complement strand
GGGGGTTTTTCGGGTACCGTGGCCTGTGGGGCCCGCACTGTACCCCCCTGGACCGCTGTAAAACCCCCCCCCGGGGGGGGGGGTCCCCCGGGGGGGGGGGGGGGGCCCCCCCCCCCCCGGCCGCCGTCGGAGAGTAGGCCCTTGTGAAACACGGCAAGTACCCGCTGATCGTCACCTTCCTGGTGCCGCCGCTGCTGCTGTACGTCGTCTTCGTCGTCTCGCCCTACCTACAGGCGTTCCAGATCTCCACCACCGACTGGCTGGGCTACTCGGCCGAGGCCAACCCGGTGGGCCTGGCCAACTTCCGGGCCCTGTGGCACGACGACTACGTCTGGAACGCGCTGAAGAACAACGCGGTCCTGCTCGCCCTGGTGCCGGTGCTGACCATCGCGCTCGGCCTGTTCTTCGCCACCATGCTCAGCATGGGCGGACGCCGGGGCCGGGCCGGGGTCACCGGGGTACGCGGCAACGCGCTCTACCGCACCGTCTACTTCTTCCCACAGGTGCTCTCGGTGGTGATCATCGCGGCGCTGTGGAAAGAGGTCTACCAGCCCAACGCCGGGCTGCTCAACGGCATCCTGCGCGCGGTCGGGCTGCCCGCGCCGGCCTGGCTCGGCGACCCGCGTACCGCGTTCTGGTGTGTGCTGGCGGTGATGATCTGGGCCAACGTCGGGTTCTACGTGGTGCTCTTCGGCGCTGCCATGTCGGCGATCCCACGGGAGATCTACGAGGCGGTGCTGCTCGACGGCGCGTCGCGCTGGACGACGCTGCGCCGGATCACCATCCCGCTGCTCTGGGACACCGTGCAGGTCGCCTGGATCTACCTGGCCATCGCCGCGCTGGACGGCTTCATCCTGGTGCAGCTGATGACCAACGGCGGCCCCAACTTCTCCTCCGACGTCATCGGCGTCCGGTTGTACGACACCGCGTTCGGCAGCGAGACCAAGTTCGGCTACGCCTCGGCGATCGGTGTGGTGATGTTCTTCCTGACCCTGTCGGTGGCCGTGCTGGCGCTGCGGGTCGGCCGGCGGGAACGGATCGAACTCTCATGACGACCCTCGACAAGACCACCGACGTCGCCTCCCGCCGGGGCCGGGCCGCCGGCGCCGACCGGACGGTACGCCGCGACCTGGGCGTGGTGAACGCCCTTTCGCACGGCTTCCTGCTGCTCTGGAGCGCGCTGACCGTGCTGCCGCTGCTGTGGATGTTCCTCAGCTCGTTCAAGAGCAACGCGGAGATCCTGGCCGACCCGTGGGGCCTGCCCGGCGAGCTGCGCCTCGACAACTGGGTCCGGGCGTGGACCACCGCGCACATCGGCCAGTACTTCCTCAACAGCGCGATCGTCGTCACCGGCTCGGTCGCCCTCACCATGCTGATGGGCGCCACCGCCGCGTACGTCTTCGCCCGGTACGAGTTCCGGGGCCGTCAGCTCGCGTACTACCTGTTCGTCGGCGGTCTGATGTTCCCGGTCTTCCTGGCCCTGGTGCCGTTGTTCTTCGTCGTGCGCAACGCCGGGCTGTTCGGCACCTGGACCGGACTGGTCCTGGTCTACGCCGCGTACTCGCTGCCGTTCACGGTCTTCTTCCTCACCGCGTTCTTCCGCACCCTGCCGACGTCGGTGGCGGAGGCGGCGCTGGTCGACGGCTGCGGACACTTCCGGCTGTTCTTCCGGGTGATGCTGCCGATGGCCCGCCCGGGGATGATCAGCGTCGCCATCTTCAACTTTCTCAGCCACTGGAACCAGTTCCTGCTGCCGCAGGTGCTGCTCCAGGGCGACGACTCGAAGTGGATGCTGGCCCAGGGCCTGGCCGCGCTGTCGGTCAGCCAGGGCTACGCGGGCGACTACGCGCAGCTCTTCGCGGGCCTCACCATCGCGGTGGTGCCGGTGCTGCTGGTGTACGTGGCCTTCCAGCGCCAGGTCCAGTCGGGCCTGACCGCCGGCCAGCTCAAGTAGTCAGCCGGTCGTCACCGGCGCCCGGTCCGGGTCCCGTTCGGCGCAGATCAGCTCGTCGGGGCTGGCCCGGACCTGGTCGGCGCCGGTGAGGGCGGTCCCCGGCGGGCGCGCGGTGGGCCGTACCGGTGGTGATCCGCCGCAGCGGCACACCCACCACCGCCCCGAAGGGGACGTACCCGAACCGGCGGGAGTCGAGGCTGACCGGGTTGTCGCCCACGGCAACCTGCTTTACTTCTGCATCTGCTGGTACGTTTCATCCATCGGGTGCTCATGTCGGCCTCGGGCTGAACATGCCATGATCAATGTCAATAGTTGAGGGGAAGATGGCATCCGCCAACATCAAGCAGGTCGCGCAGCACGCCGGTGTGTCGCTGGGAACGGTCAGCAACGTACTCAACCGGCCGGACCTGGTCTCGCCGGCGACCCGCCAGCGGGTGCTCGACTCCATCGCGACGCTCGGTTACGTGCGCAACGACTCGGCGCGGCAGTTGCGGGCCGGCCGCAGCCGCACCGTCGCCATCGTCGTCCTCGACATCTCCAACCCGTTCTTCACTGACGTCGTACGGGGAGCCGAGGCCGTCGTCGAGGAAGCCGGCGGGATGCTGGTGGTCTGCAACAGCGGCGAGGACGCCAGCCGTGAGACCCGTCATCTCGAGATGCTCGAAGAACAGCGCGTCCAAGGGCTGCTCATCACTCCCGTCTCCGACGGGCACCACCCTCGTCTCGACGCGCTCGTCGCCCACGGCATTCCCGTCGTGCTCGTCGACCGCGGATCCGGCCGCCCGAGCCGATGTTCGGTGGCGGTCGACGACATCGTCGGCGGCCGGCTGGCCGCCGACCACCTCGCCGACAACGGCCACAGACGCATCCTCTACGTCGGCGGCCCGATGAACATCCGCCAGGTCGCCGACCGCCACGCGGGCGCCGCCGCCGCGCTCGCCGAACGCGACGACAAGGTGCATCTCGGCATCCACCCGACGCCGACCCTCTCGGTCGCGGCGGGATGCCAGGCCGCAGACGATATCGTGGCCCTGCCGGCGGACCAGCGACCGACGGCGGTCATCTGCGCCAACGACCTGCTGGCGCTCGGGGTCCTGCAAGGGCTGACCGCGCACGGCGTGCACGTGCCCGACGACATCGCGCTGGTGGGCTACGACGACATCGAGTTCGCCGCCGCCGCTGCGGTTCCGCTGAGTTCCGTACGCCAGCCCCGCGAGCAACTGGGCCGCACCGCGGCCCAACTGCTCCTCGAAGAGTCGATCGACGACGGGAAACACAGTCATCGGCACGTCGTGTTCCAGCCGGAACTGGTGATCCGGGCGTCCAGCGCCCGCGACCGGAAACGCACCCGGGCCTGACGGCCGTTTCTCGCTCTCACCGTCACCACCGGGCATCACAGCGTTCATTTCAGCCAGGCGCCCCGGCCGCACTCTCGGTACGCGTACCGAACACCCGCCGTCAAGGCCGACCGCCGCACAGCGGCCGTCGACACGTAGGGTCACTGTCGAACTCCTCCCGGTAGTGCTGCGGTGTCGGTGTGCGGAGTTCTTGACCCTGCGCGGACAGCCACATATCCTTTTGCCCAGCCATGAAACGTTTCACAACCGGGGAAGGTGCGGCATGGGCAGGATCTGCTTCACCCTTCAGGTGAGAACCGACCGGCTGGCGGAGTACCGGCGCCGCCACGCCGCCGTCTGGCCGGAGATGCTGGCGGCGCTCAGGGCGGCGGGCTGGCAGGACTATTCGCTGTTCCTGCGCGACGACGGGCTGCTCGTCGGCTACTTCGTGACCGAGGATCTCGACGCGGCGGTCGCGGCGATGGAGCGCACCGACGTCAACGCGCGCTGGCAGGCGGAGATGGCGCCGTTCTTCGTCGACCTGCCGGACGGACGGCCGGACCGCGGCTTCGTCGTCCTCGACGAGGTGTTCTACCTCGAAGACCAATGGGAAGGCCGACCATGACCGACACCGCCCCCGTCACGCGTACCCGGGTCATGTCCGCCCTACGCGGACAACGGATCGAGACACCCTCCTGGGCCTACGGCAACTCCGGAACCCGGTTCAAGGTCTTCCGGCAGCAGGGCGTGCCCCGCGACCCGTACGAGAAGATCGCCGACGCGGCGACGGTGCACCGCTTCACCGGCGTGGCACCGACCGTGGCGCTGCACATCCCGTGGGACCGGGTCGACGACTACGCGGCCCTGGCGGCGTACGCCACGGAGCAGGGGGTCGAACTCGGCACCATAAACGCCAACGTCTTCCAGGACGACGACTACCGGCTCGGCTCGGTCACCAACCCGGACCGCGAGGTACGCCGCAAGGCGATCGGCCACCTGCTCGAATGCGTCGACGTCATGGACGCGACCGGATCACGCGACCTCAAGCTGTGGTTCTCCGACGGCACCAACTATCCCGGCCAGGACAACATCCGGCAGCGGCAGGACCGGCTCGCGGCGGCGTTGCGTGAGTCGTACGGGCGGCTCACCGGCGACCAGCGCCTGCTGCTGGAGTACAAGCTGTTCGAACCGGCCTTCTACACGACCGACGTACCGGACTGGGGAACGGCCTACGCGCACTGCCTGGAACTGGGCGAGCGCGCCCAGGTGGTGATCGACACGGGCCACCACGCGCCGGGCACCAACGTCGAGTTCATCGTCGCGTTCCTGCTGCGGGCCGGACGACTCGGCGGATTCGACTTCAACTCGCGGTTCTACGCCGACGACGACCTGATGGCCGGCGCCGCCAACCCGTTCGAACTGTTCCGCATCATGCACGAGATCGTGCAGGCGGACGCGTTGCGGCCGGAGTACGGCATCGCCTTCATGCTCGACCAGTGTCACAACATCGAGCCGAAGGTCGAGGCGGTCATCCGTTCGGTGCTCAACGTCCAGGAGGCGACGGCGAAGGCGCTCCTGGTCGACGTCGAGGCGCTGGCCGCGGCGCAACGCTCCGGTGACGTGCTCGGGGCCAACGCCGTACTGATGGACGCCTACCACACCGACGTGCGCCCGCTCCTGCGCGACCTGCGCGCCGACATGGGCCTGGACCCGGACCCGGTGGGGGCCTACCGGCGGTCGGGCTATCTGGAGAAGGTCAGCGCCGAACGGGTCGGCGGCGAGCAGGCGGGATGGGGGGCCTGAACATGTCCACGGTTGATGATCTGGTCACGCGGTCGAACCGGCTCGGCGCCGATCCGCGTAACACCAACTACGCCGGCGGCAACACCTCCGCCAAGGGGCGGACGGCCGACCCGGTGACCGGCGAGCCGGTCGACCTGTTGTGGGTCAAGGGGTCCGGCGGGGACCTCGGCACGCTCACGCCGGCCGGACTGGCGGTCCTCCGGCTGGACCGGCTGCGCGCGCTCGTCGACGGCTATCCCGGCGTCGAGCGCGAGGACGAGATGGTCGCCGCGTTCGACTACTGCCTGCACGGCCGGGGCGGGGCGGCGCCGTCGATCGACACGGCGATGCACGGCCTGGTCGACGCGGCGCACGTCGACCACCTGCATCCGGACTCCGGCATCGCGATCGCGACCGCCGCCGACGGGCCGGAGCTGACCAGGAAGATCTTCGGCGACCGCGTCGTGTGGGTGCCGTGGCGGCGTCCCGGATTCCAGCTCGGGCTCGACATCGCCGCCATCGCCCGCGACAACCCGCAGGCGATCGGTGTGATCCTCGGCGGGCACGGCATCACCGCGTGGGGGGCCACCAGCGAGGAGTGCGAGGCACGCTCGTTGGAGATCATCCGGTCGGCCGCCGACTTCCTGGCCATCCACGGGCGGCCCGAGCCGTTCGGTGCGCCGATCCCCGGATACGAACCGCTGCCCGAGCCGGAGCGGAGGGCGCGGGCGGCGGCGCTCGCGCCGGTGATCCGCGGCCTGGCCTCCACCGACCGGCCCCAGGTCGGCCACTTCACCGACAGCGACACCGTCCTGGACTTCGTCTCCCGGGCCGAGCACCCCCGGCTCGCCGCCCTCGGCACCTCGTGCCCCGACCACTTCCTGCGCACGAAGGTGCGGCCGATGGTGCTGGATCTGCCGCCGGACGCCCCGTTGGACGCGGTGGTCACCCGCCTGCGGGAACTGCACGAGGAGTACCGCCGCGACTACCGCGGCTACTACGAGCGGTACGCCGACGCCGACTCGCCGCCGATGCGCGGCGCCGACCCGGCGATCGTGCTCGTACCCGGGATCGGCATGTTCAGCTACGGCGCCAACAAACAGACCGCCCGGGTCGCCGGCGAGTTCTACGTCAACGCGATCAACGTGATGCGCGGGGCGGAGGCGGTGTCGACGTACGCGCCGATCGACGAGGTCGAGAAGTTCCGGATCGAGTACTGGGCCCTCGAGGAGGCGAAGCTGCGCCGGATGCCCCGGCCGAAGCCGCTCGCGACACGGGTCGCGTTCGTCACCGGCGGCGGGTCCGGGATCGGCCGGGCGACCGCCCACCGGCTCGCGGCCGAGGGCGCCTGCGTCGTGGTCGCCGACCGGGACGCCGGTGCCGCGCGGGCGGTCGCGCAGGAGATCGGCGACGCGGACGCGGCGGTCGCCGTCGAGGTCGACGTCACCGACGCCGCCGCGGTGGCAGCCGCGCTGCGCGAGGCGGTCCTCGCGTTCGGCGGGGTGGACCTGGTCGTCAACAACGCCGGTCTGTCGATCTCCAAGCCGCTGCTGGAGACCACCGAGCGGGACTGGGACCTCCAGCACGACGTGATGGCCAAGGGCTCGTTCCTGGTGTCCCGCGAGGCCGCCCGGATCCTGGTCGCCCAGGGCATGGGGGGCGACATCGTCTACATCTCCAGCAAGAACTCGCTCTTCGCCGGGCCGAACAACGTGGCGTACGGGGCGGCCAAGGCGGACCAGGCGCACCAGGTCCGGCTGCTCGCCGCCGAACTGGGGGCCCACGGCGTCCGGGTCAACGGGGTCAATCCCGACGGCGTCGTACGCGGTTCCGGCATCTTCGCCGGCGGCTGGGGCGCGCAGCGGGCGGCGGTGTACGGCGTACCCGAATCCGAGCTGGGTGCCTTCTACGCGCAGCGGACGCTGCTGAAGCGGGAGGTGCTGCCGGAACACGTGGCCAACGCCGTCTTCGTCCTCACCGGCGGGGAACTGTCGCACACCACCGGGCTGCACGTTCCGGTCGACGCCGGCGTAGCCGCCGCCTTCCTCCGTTGACCCGGCCGACCGGTGGGCGGCCCGCCGTCGTGGCGGCCGTCGACCTGGGCGCCTCCGGTGGCCGGGTCATGGCCGGCCGGGTCGGCCCCGACGACCTCGACCTCGCCGCCGTCCACCGGTTCGGCAACGATCCGGTCGAGGTGCGCGGCACCCTGCACTGGAACACCCTGGGCCTGTACGCGGAGGTGCTCACCGGTCTGCGCGCGACGCTGGCCGACCACCCGGACCTGGCCAGCGTCGGCATCGACTCGTGGGGGTGCGACTTCGGCCTGCTCGACGGGGACGGGCACCTGCTCGGCAACCCGGTGCACTACCGGGACCGGCGTACCGACGGCGTGCTGGCGCAGGTGGCGGCGCAGCTCGGAGCCGACCACCTGTACGACGTCACCGGGATTCAGGCGCTGCCGTTCAACACCGTCTACCAGCTGGTCGCGGCCCAGCGTTCGGGGCTGCTGGACGCGGCCCGCACGATGCTGCCCATCCCGGACCTGCTGTCGTACTGGCTCACCGGTGACATCGGGGCCGAGATCACCAACGCCTCCACCACCCAGCTGCTCGACGTACGTCGGCGTGGCTGGGCACTCGACCTCGTCGAGCGGTTGGGGCTCCCCGGTGGGCTGCTCCCCCGCCTGCGGGAACCGGGCGAGCCCGGCGGGACGCTGCTGCCGGCGGTGACCCGACAGGTCGGGGCGGACCGCGCGGTGCCGGTCACGGTGGTCGGATCCCACGACACCGCCTCCGCCGTCGTCGGGGTCCCCGCCCGCGACGAGCGGTTCCTCTACGTCTCCTGCGGGACGTGGTCGCTGGTGGGGGTCGAGCTGGACCGGCCGGTGCTGACCGGGGCGAGCCGGCTGGCCAACTTCACCAACGAATCCGGTGTGGACGGCACGGTCCGCTACCTGCGCAACGTGATGGGGCTGTGGCTGTTGCAGGAGGCGATGCGGGGCTGGGCGGCGGCCGGATCGCGGCCGGACCTCGCGGCGCTCCTGGCCGCCGCCGCCGAGGTCACCCCGTTCGCCGCGGTCGTCGACTGCGACGATCCGGTGTTCCTGCCGCCCGGCGACATGCCGGCCCGTATCGCGGACGCCTGTCGGCGTACCGGCCAGCCCGTTCCGGGTACGCCGGCGGAGGTCACCCGTTGCATCCTGGACAGCCTCGCACTGGCCTACCGGCGTACCGCCCGCCAGGCGCGGGAACTGTCCGGGCGGGACGTCGACGTCGTCCACATCGTCGGCGGTGGCGCCCGCAACGGCCTGCTCTGCCAGCTGACCGCCGACGCCTGCGGGCTGCCGGTGCTGGCCGGGCCGGTGGAGGCGACGGCGCTGGGCAACGTGCTGGTGCAGGCACGCGCGGTCGGTGCGGTCAGCGGCGGCCTGGCCGAGCTGCGCTCGCTGGTGGCCCGGACCCAGCGCGTGGTGCGGTACGAGCCGCGTGGGCACGAGGCGGCCTGGGCGGCGGCCGAGCGGCGGCTGACCGCCTGACGGCTTCGGCGCCCGGCCCCCGGAGGGACCGGGCGCCGTCGGGGTCACGCCGGGCGACGCAGCACCAGCACGCCACGGGCGGGGACGGTCGACGCCTGGTCGGTACCGACCAGCACCTCCCCCTCGATGCCGGTCACGACGTCCTCGTCGGTCCGGTTGACCAGGAACCAGAACTCGTGGACGCCGTCGGCGCGTACCCCCAGTTCGACGCGTCCGGCCAGCTCGGCGACCTCGCCACGCAGCCCGATGCGGGCGAGCATCGGGTCGAGGAGCTGTCGCAGACCGTCGACGCCGAGCCGGGTCGACACGTAGGTCGCCGAACCGGATCCGACCTCCCGGCGGGTGATCGCGGGCCGGCCGGCCTGTTCCCCGTCGACATAGCTGGCCAGCACCTCGACGGTCGGGTCGACGACGTCCACCTGGTCGGTCCACAGCGAGGCGACTCGGCCGTCGGTCAGGGTCACCGTCGTGGCGTCGAGCAGCGGGCCGAACTCCTGGACCCGGATGCCGAGCAGGTCCCGCAGGGCGCCCGGGAAGGCGCCCGGCCAGAGGTGGTCGTTCTCGTCGACGATCCCGGAGAAGTACGTGGTGACGAGGTGCCCGCCGCCCTCGACGTACGCCCGGAGCCGGGCGGCCAGCCCCGCCGGTACGACGTACAGCACCGGGGCGATCACGAGATCGTAGTGGTCGACGTCGTGGTCGACGGGGACGACGTCCGCCCGGGTACCGGTGTCGAGCAGGGCGGTGTACCAGTCGAGTGCCTCCTGCCGGTAGTCGAGCCGGCTGGTGGGGTGCGAGTCCAGTCCGCTGCCCCACCACGAGTCCCAGTCGTGGAGGATGGCCACCCGGGCCGGCCGACGGGCCGATCCGACGACCGGGGCGAGGTCGGCCAGCGTACGGCCGAGTGCGGTGACGGCCCGGAACACGTCGCTGTCCCGGCCCGCCTGGGGCAGCATCGCGGAGTGGTACTTCTCCGCACCGGCCACGGACTGCCGCCACTGGAAGAAGCAGACCGCGTCGGCGCCGTGCGCGACGTGCGTGAGGGAGTCACGGGCGAGTTCGCCGGGCCGCTTGGCCAGGTTCACCGGCTGCCAGTTGACCGCGCTGGTGGAGTGTTCCATCAGGAACCAGGGGCGGCCGCGCGCGAGGTTGCCGGTCAGGTTGGCCGAGAACGACAGTTCCTCGAAGCTCTGCGGGCCGGGTCGCCGGTAGTGGTCGTTGGCGACGAAGTCGACCTCGTCGGCCCAGGCGGCGTAGTCGAGGGCGTCCACCTGACCGGTGACCATGAAGTTGGTCGTCACCGGCACGCCGGGGGTCAGCGCACGCAGCAGGTCGCGTTCGGCGCGCAGGTGGTCGAGCAGGGCGTCGGAGGAGAACCGCTTGAAGTCCAACTGCTGGGTCGGGTTGGGGTGGGCGGCGGCCAGCCGGGGCGGCAGGATGTGCTCCCAGTCGCCGTACCGCTGCGACCAGAACGCCGTACCCCAGGCGTGGTTGAGCCGGTCGAGGGTGCCGTACCGGTTGCGCAGCCAGTCCCGGAACGCGCGGGCCGCGTCGTCGGAGTAGTCGTACGCGTTGTGGCAGCCGAGTTCGTTCGACACGTGCCAGGCGACGAGCGCCGGATGGTCGGCGTACCGGCGGGCCAGGGCGTCGACCAGTCGCAGCGCGTGCTCCCGGAACACCGGTGAGGTCGGCCGCCAGTGCTGCCGGGCGCCGGGCCACACCGTCTCGCCCAGGTGGTTGACCGGCAGGATCTCCGGATGCCGGGCGGTCAGCCACGGCGGCGGCGAGGCGGTGGCGGTGGCGAGGTCGACGGCGATGCCGTTGTCGTGCAGCAGGTCCATCACCTCGTCGAGCCAGGCGAAGTCCCACTCGTGCGGCGCGGGTTGGATCCGTGACCACGAGAAGATCGCCAGCGAGACGATGTTGACCCCGGCCTCGCGCATGGCGGCGACGTCGTCGTCCCACACCTCACGCGGCCACTGGTCCGGGTTGTAGTCGGCGCCGTAACCCATCCGTGGTCGGTCGGGCTCGGTCGGCCAGTGGATCCATCGCGTCATGCTCGCTCCTCCGTTGAACCAGCCGCCGGCCCGGACCGGGCACACCGTGACGGTGTGCCCGGTCCGGGCCGGTTGTCGATCGCGGGTTTCCGGTCACCCGCCGGTGCGGTGTGGCGTCACGGCCGCGGCCAGACCCAGTGCGACACGGGGTCGCCGTCGAGGTCGGTCCGCTGCTTCGCCACCTCGAGGTTGCGTCCGGTCTCCCGCATCTCGTACAGCTCGGTACGCATGACGCTGCCGCCGTTCATGTTGTTGTGCAGCGACATCAGGATCTTGCCGTGCGGGTTCCCCTTGTCGGCGAAGGTGCGGAAGAGCATCGAGTGGCCCTTGTTCTCGGTGACCACCACGTCCTCCTGGGTCCACGGACCCTTGAGGTCGCCGGACGTGGAGCGGGCCAGCGTCACCACGTACTCGTTGTTGTGCTTGCGGTAGCTGGTCCAGAACATCAGCAGTTCGTTGCTGTTGGTGCGGTAGAACGAGGGACCGTCGGTGACGTACGGCGGCAACTGCCCCGCGTTGACCATGCCCTCCTGGTAGTACCAGGGGGCGTCCGAGCCCTTGAACAGGTAGATCGGGTCGCCCTGTCCGCGGCCGGTCAGGTTGCCCTCAGCGTCGCGCTCCAACCGGATGGCCTCGATCGTGCCGTCGATCTTCTGGACCCACTCGTGGGCGTAGACCATCCACGGCTGACCCTCCGGGTCGACGTAGAGGGTCCCGTCGAGCGTCATGTGGCTCGACGGGGCGACCGGCGAGTCGAGGTTGAGCAGCTCGAACGGCCCCATCGGCGAGTCGGCGGAGGCGATGACCGTGCCACGCCAGTGCTGGTTCTGCCAGACCTGGCCGCAGTCACCACAGTGCTGTCCGTTGGTCGAGGCGCTGGCCAGCACCCGGTTACGGTTGTGCAGCGTGGCGAACCAGTAGTACTTGCCGTTGTAATACCAGGCCTCCGGCGCCCACGTGCCGTGCGCCGCGTTCGCCCAGGACCCCTGCGGGTTGGTGAACACCGTCTGCGGCGCACACCAGTTCTTGAGGTCGATGCTCCGGCGTACGGTGTTGCCCTGGTAGAGGTAGTAGATGCCGCTGACCGGGTCGGGCATGATGAACGGGTCGTGGATGCGGATGTCCCGCAACTGCTGGGTGGCCGCACAGGGCAGGCTCTCGGCCGCCTTGGCGCCCATCGTGCCGGCGACGTGGTTCACCTTGCGGGTGGGGCCGGCGTTGGCGGAGCCGGCCACGCCGGCGGCGACGACGGTGAGGGTCAGGGCGACTGCCATGTGCCGGCGGAACCGGCCGCGGAGGACGCGTTTGAACGACATCAGTTCAGGTCTCCTTCGTGCACCGTGCTGACGGGTTGACGAACCAGTTCGGGAGATTGCGCTCGGCGTCAGGTCAGTTGCCCGCGACGGGGATCGACTGCGACTTCAGCGCATCGACGGTGGATTTCTGGGCGGTTTCGAGGGCGGAGTTCAGGTTGCCCTTGCCTTCGACGGCGCCGGCGAAGCCGTCCCGGACGTCGCTGTAGGTCTGCGTCATGGTCGGACCCCAGGGGAAGTTCGGGTTGACGTTCCCGGCCGCCTCGGCGAAGATGCCGGAAATGTCCTGGCCGCCGAAGTACGGCAGGGGCTTCGCCAGCGCCGGCATCCGCTGGCCCTCCACCGTCGCCGGGTAGAGGCCGCCGTTCTCGTTGAGTGCCTTCAGGGCCTCGGGGTCGCTGTTCAGCCAGGTCGCGAACTTGGCCGCCTCGTAGGGATTCTCCGTGGAACGCAACACGGCGGTGGTGGACCCGCCCCAGTTGCCGGCGGCCCGCTGGCCGGCGGTCCACTGCGGCATGTAGGTGACCGCCCACTTGCCGCTGGTGTCCGGGGCGTTCTGGGACAGCAGGGCGTTGGCCCAGTACGGGCTGACCCAGGTCCAGATCTTGCCGGTGTTCATCGCGTTCCACCACTCGTCGGACCAGCCCGCCATCGGTCGGGCCAGTTCCTCGTCCAGCATCCGCTGCCAGTAGTTGGCGACCTGCTGCGACTCGGGTCCGGTCAGGTTCACGGTCCACTGGTCGCCGTCGACGGAGAACCACCGGCCGCCGGCCTGCCAGATCTGGCCGAGGAACCAGTTGACGTCGCCGGAGGCGAAGTGGTGGATGTGGCCGCCCTTGGTGCGGATCACCTTCGCCGCCTGGTAGTACTCCTCCCAGGTCGTCGGCGGCTTGAGACCCGCCGCCTGGAAGAGGTCGGCGCGGTAGTACATGCCGATCGGGCCGATGTCCTGCGGCATGGCGTAGACCGCGTCGGCCTCACCGAAGGAGACCTGCTGCCAGGTCCAGGGAACGAACTTGTCCTTGACCTCCGGTACGCCCTCGCAGTCGGCCAGGTTGACCAGGCCGTCCTGGAGCCGGAAACTCGCCAGCGAGTCGTACTCGACCTGGGCGAGATCCGGCGCGTTACCGGCCTTGATGCCGTTGAAGAAGTTCTGGTACGCCCCGTCGGGTCCGGCCGGGCCGGTGACGAACTTGACCTGGATGTCAGGGTTCTTGGCGTTCCAGATGTCGATTACCTTGTCGATTCCCGGGACCCAGGAGTAGTACTCCAGCGTGACGGGTTTGCCGGCGGGCTTGCACGCCTGCGCCGCGTCGTCCGGCTCGTCGCCGCCCCCGCAGCCGGCGACGGCGAGCACCACCGCCAACGCGCCACCCACGGCGCCGCGCCTCATCCAGCGATCCACGATTGAACCCTCTTTTCTTTCGTTCGGGGGTGGGGATACCTGTCCAGGCCGGCGGTCAGGGCGCGTTACTTCACACCACCCGTGGTCAGTCCGGACCGCCAGAACCGTTGCAGGGAGAGGAATGCGATGATCAGGGGAACGACCGAGACGGCGGCGCCGACGATCACCAGCGTGCGCAGTTCCGGTGCCTGTTGGGTCGCCTGGCTGTTCCAGGCGAACAAACCGAGCGTGATCGGGAAGAGTGACTCGTCCCGCAGCATGACCAGGGGCAGGAAGAAGTTGTTCCAGATCTGCACGAACTGGAACAGGAACACGGTGACCAGGCCGGGCGTCATGAGCGGCGCCGCCACCCGGAAGAAGGCACGCAGCTCGCCGGTTCCGTCGACACGGGCGGCCTCGAGCAGTTCGTCGGGGACGCTGCTGGCGGCGTACACCCGGCTGAGGTAGACGCCGAACGGGCTGACCAGGCTGGGCAGCAGCACCGCCCAGAGGGTGTCGGCCATGCCGGCCTGACTCAGCAGGAGGAACAGTGGGAGGGCGAGCGTGGTGGCCGGCAGCAGGACGCCGCCCAGCACCACGTTGAAGACGACCTCCCGACCGGGAAACTCGAACTTCGCCAGGGCGTAGCCGGCCATCCCGGCGATGACGGTCGCGCCGAGCGCGCCGACACCGGCGTAGAGGACGCTGTTGAGGATCCAGCGGACGTACAGGCCGTCCTGGAAGGTGAACAGGTCGCGCAGGTTGTCGACGAGGTTGAAGTCGGCGAACCACAGCGGGTTGGTCGAGGTCAGGTCGGCGCGGTTCTTGCTCGCCGCGATCAACAGCCACCACAACGGCGCGAGCATGTAGCCGGCGAAGACCACCATGACCAGCAGCGGCAACAGCTTCCGGGAGTACGGAATGGCCGACCCGCCCCGCTTCGCGGCGGGCACCGAGGTCCGTCCGGTCGCGGTCACAGCGACGACCCCCTCTGGGTGATCCGGAAGAAGATGAACGACAACGCGAACGTGGCCAGTGCCAGGACGACCGAGAACGCGGCGGCGAGATTGAAGTTCGGTATCACGGAGGTGCTGTAGACGACCAGGTTGGGCGTGTAACTGCCGGTGACGGCAGTGGTCAGTGAGCGGAAGACCTGCGGTTCGGTGAAGAGTTGTAGCGTTCCAATGATGGAGAAGACGCCGGTGAGCACCAACGCCGGACGCACCATGGGCACCTTGATGGAGAGTGCGATACGGATGTCGCCGGCTCCGTCCAGCCTGGCGGCCTCGTACAACTCCTGGGGCACCGCCTTCAGAGCCGCATAGATGATCAGCATGTTGTAGCCGGTGAACATCCAGGTGGTGACGTTCGCCAGGGACCACAGGACCATCGACCCGGACATGAACGGCACCCGTTCGGTGACCCAGTCGAACGGCGACAACGCGGGCGAGTAGAGGAAGCCCCAGATGATCGCCGCGATGACGCCGGGCACCGCGTACGGCGCGAAGTAGGCGAGCCGGAAGAAACGCTTCAATGGCAGCAGACCGGAGTCGAGCAGCAGGGCGAAGAGCAGGGCCAGTCCCAGCATGACCGGCACCTGGACGACCCCGAACAGCAGCACCCGGCCGACGCTCTCCCGGAACGCCTCGTTCTCGAAGACTCGGACGTACTGCTCCAGGCCGCCGAAGACGGTTTCCGGGCGACCGAACGTCCCCTCCCGCTGCACCTTGAAGAAGGACTGGTAGAGGGCGTAACCGATCGGCGCAAGGTAGAAGAGCAGGAAGAGCACGACGAACGGCAGGAGGAGAACGGCCACCGCGCCATATGCCCGCCGCCCACTCCGGCGCGGCGTCCGCCGGGATTTCCGGTCCACCTCGCCGTCCGGCGGCTGTTCCGGTCGGGGTTCGGAGGAGGGTCTCACCACCTCGGCCATCTCCACGGTTTCACCTGCTCTTCAGCGTCTCTCGGTGATGTCGACTGCATTATGAATCGTTTCACTTAGCCTGGAAGTATCAACCGTGTTACGGCGACTGTCAAGGCATCGAGTCGCACCGCCGCAGGTCGGTGCCACAGTGCCGCCGCAGGTCGGCGCCGCGGTGCCGCCGCTCGGTTCGCCGATCTCGTGCCAGGGGATCCAGCGGACCGGCGACGTTGTCCGCGCCGGAGCTCGGCGCTCAGCGGGCTCCGGTGGCGACGTCGTGGAAGGTACGGATGTGCCCCTCGACCCGCCGGGCCGCCTCGTCGGCGTCGCGGTCGGCGATGGCGGCCAGGATGCCCCGGTGCTCGACCCGCAACCGCCGGCACACGGCCGGCCAGTCGTCCAGGCCGCCGACCAGGTCCAGCACGTACCCCTCGATCGAGTGCCGCAGCGACGACATCATCAGGGCCACCGCGCGGTTGCCGGCCGCGTCGGCGAGCGCGATGTGGAACCGTACGTCGGCGGCGTGGAACCGCTCGGGCGTCAGCCCGGGTTCGTCCATCTCCCGCAGCAGCGCCTCGGCCGCCTCGAGCCGACGTTCGGGCGCGTGGGCCAGTCGGGACACCGCGTGCCGCTCGAGCAGCACCCGGGTGTCGACGACGTCCGGCACCGACAGGCCGCTGGTGGCGATCGCGAGGCGCAGCACCGTCCCGAGGGCGGTGTCGGCCCGGCCGGCGATCACCGTGGCGCTGCCCCGCCCGACGGTCTGCGCGGGGAGGACGACGCCGAGCGCCTCCAGGGTCCGCATCGCCTCCCGGACGGTGGGACGGCTGACGCCGAGTTGCTCGGCGAGGCTCCGTTCGCTGGGCAGCCGGTCGCCGGGGCGCATCAGTCCGGCGCTGAGCAGCCGCTCGACCTGGTCGAGAATCGCCTCGTGGGGGCGGGCACCCACGATCGGCGAGAAGAGCTGCTCCGGCGTCACGGCGTGAGTCTAGACATTCGGGGCTTGCACCACGGCCGAAATGGCCTGACCATTTAGCCGTGCACATCGCCCTGTTCGTGACCTGCCTGGCCGACACCATCGCTCCACAGGTCGGCGTCGCCACCGTCCGGCTACTGCGCCGCCTCGGCCACCAGGTGACCTTCGACCCGGCGCAGACCTGCTGCGGGCAGATGCACGTCAACTCCGGTTACCCGCGCCACGCACTCCCCCTGGTCCGCCGGTACGTCGAGACGTTCGAGGCCGCCGAGGCGGTGGTCGTCCCGTCCGGGTCCTGCACCGGGTCGATCCGGCACCAGCACGCGGCGGTGGCGCAGGCCGCGGGCGACACCGAACTGGCCGCACGGGCCCGGGCCGTCGCCGCGCGGACGTACGAGCTGAGTGAACTGCTGGTCGACGTCCTCCGCGTCACCGACGTCGGCGCCCGCTACCCGCACCGGGTCACGTACCACCCGACCTGCCACTCGCTGCGGATGACCCGCGTGGCGGACCGGCCGCTGCGGCTGCTGCGCCAGGTACGCGACATCGACCTCGTCGAGCTACCGGGAGCCGAGGAGTGCTGCGGCTTCGGCGGCACGTTCGCGCTGAAGAACGCCGACACCTCCACGGCCATGTTGGCCGACAAGCTACGGCACGTCCGGTCGACCGGCGCAGGAGTGGTGACCGCCGGTGACGCGTCGTGCCTGCTGCACATCGGTGGTGGCCTGGCCCGGCTGACCACCTCGACACCGCACGGCGAGATCCGGGCGGTACACCTGGCGGAGATCCTGGCTACGGAGGCCACACGGTGACGACGTTCCTCGGCATGCCCGGCCCACCGACCGCCGCCCCCGGCAACCGGCTACGCGGCGACCAACCGTTCCCGGCCGCTGCGGCACGCACGCTGCGCGACACCCAACTGCGCCGCAATCTCGGCAACGCCACGGCCACCATCCGGGAGAAGCGGCGCGCGGTCGTCGCCGAGGTTCCGGACTGGGAGGAACTGCGGCTGGCCGGCAGCGCCATCAAGGCCGACGTACTGGCCCGGCTGCCGGAACTGCTGACCGAGTTCGAGGCCGCCGCCACCGCCCGGGGCGCCACCGTGCACTGGGCCGCGGACGCCGAGGAAGCCTGCCGGATCGTCACCGAACTGGTCCGGGAGACCGGTGCCGACGAGGTCGTCAAGGTCAAGTCCATGGTCACCCAGGAGATCCGCCTCAACGAGGCGCTCGCCGAAGCGGGCGTACGGGCGGTGGAGACCGACCTCGCCGAGTTGATCGTCCAGCTCGGCCGCGACGAGGGCAGCCACATCCTGGTTCCCGCCATCCACCGCAACCGTCGGGAGATCCGCGACATCTTCCTGCGGGAGATGCCCGACGTCGACCCGGCGCTCACCGACGATCCGGCCGCACTGGCCGAAGCGGCCCGCCGGCACCTGCGCAGCACGTTCCTGCGGGCCCGGGTCGCGGTCTCCGGGGCGAACTTCGCCGTCGCCGAGACCGGCACCCTGTCGGTGGTGGAGTCCGAGGGCAACGGGCGGATGTGCCTCACGCTGCCGGAAACCCTCATCACCGTCGTGGGCATCGAGAAGCTCGTGCCGACCTGGCGGGACCTGGAGGTGTTCCTGCAACTGCTCCCCCGCTCCAGCACCGGCGAGCGGATGAACCCGTACACCTCGATGTGGACCGGGGTGACGCCGGGCGACGGACCGCAGCGGGTCCACGTGGTCCTGCTCGACCACGGTCGTACGGCGGTCCTCGCGGACCCGCAGGGTCGCGCCGCCCTGCACTGCATCCGGTGTTCGGCCTGCCTGAACGTCTGCCCCGTCTACGAGCGCGTCGGCGGGCACGCGTACGGGTCGGTCTATCCCGGACCGATCGGAGCCGTGCTCTCGCCGCAACTGACCGGCATCACCGGCGGCGGTGACCCGAACGCCTCACTGCCGTTCGCGTCGTCGCTCTGCGGTGCCTGCTTCGACGCCTGTCCGGTCCGCATCGACATTCCGAGCATGCTGGTCCATCTGCGGGCCCGGGCGACCGACGCCCGGCGCGGGTCCGGGCGACCGCCGTCGGCCGAGGCGGCCGGACTCGGCGCGCTGGCGTGGATCCTGCGCGACCCCCGCCGGCTCGCGCTCGCCCAGCGGCTCAGCCGTGCGGGCCGGCTGCTGGCCCGCTGGCAGAGTCGCCGGGGGGATCCGCACCCCCGGATCCGCCGGCTGCCCGGCCCGGGCGCAGCCTGGACCCGCGGTCGGGACCTGCCCGCACCACCGGCACAGACCTTCCGGGAATGGTGGGCCCGGTCCTCGGACGGCAGGGGTACGTCGTGAACGCCCGTGAACGCATCCTCGACCGCATCCGGCGGGCGACGACGGACCGGGCCGGTGGAGTCGAGGTGCCGCGCGGCTACCGCCGGGCGGACATCCGCCCCCCGGGTCATCCCGAGCTGCTCGACCAGTTCGCCGATCGGCTCCGCGACTACCACGCCGGGGTACGCAGGTGCGGCGCCGACGAGGTGGGAGCGGCCGTCGCCGACGCCCTCGACGGCGTACGACGGCTCGTCGTCCCCGCCGGGACACCAGAGGGTTGGCTGACCCGGTGGCGGGCGACGACAGCAGAGGCAGCCGTGCTCGCCGACCAGCCGCCGCTGGCGGTCGGCGACCTCGACACCGCCGACGCCGTCATCACCGGCTGCGCCGTCGCGATCGCCGACACCGGGACCATCGTCCTGGACGCGGGGCCGGACCAGGGCCGGCGGATCCTGTCACTCATCCCCGACCACCACGTCTGCGTGGTCCACGGCACGCAGGTCGTCGGCCTCGTCCCCGAGGCGCTGGCCCGGCTGGACCCGACGCGGCCGCTCACCTTCGTCAGCGGCCCGAGCGCCACCAGCGACATCGAACTGCACCGCATCGAGGGCGTACACGGCCCGCGCCGTCTCGACGTCGTCATCGTCGGTTGACGGTCCTCCCGATCGGGCCCACCCGTTCCACGGCCAGGCGGTGCCGTCGCTGTCGACCCTGCGGGGACCCGGGAAGACGCGAAGCCACGCGCTGCCCGTCCGCACCACCCATGAATAGTAAAGTTTATGAACAGAACATGTTACAGTCACTTCCATCGATGTGAGGCATGCCGTTGGCTCGCTGCATCCCAGGAAGGAGTGACCACATGTCTAGACTGCGCGCCCTGGTCGCGCTCGCGGCACTGGTTGTCGCCGGCGGGCTCGTGGCGGTCATCCCGTCGACCCCAGCGTCGGCAGCCGCCTGCGCAGCGCCGTGGCAGTCGTCGGCCGTCTACTGGCAAGGCGACCAGGCGTCCCACAACAGGCGTAACTACCAGGCGAAGTGGTGGACCCAGAACGAGGCGCCGCCGGGCACCACCGGCGTCTGGCAGGATCTCGGTGCCTGCGACGGCGGCACCACGCCGCCACCGGGAGGGAACTGCAACCACCCGAACTGGGTCGCCGGCACCTGGTACGCCGCCGGAAGCATCGTGCGGTACACCAACGGCCTGTACTACATCGCCGAGCACGACAACCCCGGCTACGACCCCGTCATCAGCACCTGGTACTGGGAGCCGTACACCTGTAGCGGCCAGCCGCCCACCACTCCGCCCCCCAACCCCGGCGGCTTCGTGGTCACCGAGGCGCAGTTCAACCAGATGTTCCCGAGCCGGAACTCCTTCTACACGTACTCCGGCCTCGTCGCCGCCCTGAGCGCCTACCCGGCGTTCACCAGGACGGGCAGCGCCACGACCCAGCGGCAGGAGGCGGCGGCCTTCCTGGCGAACGTGCACCACGAGACCGGCGGACTCGTCCACATCGTGGAGCAGAACACCGGTAACTACCCGCACTACTGCGACGCCGGCCAACCCTACGGCTGCCCCGCCGGGCAGGCCGCCTACTACGGACGCGGGCCGATCCAGCTGAGCTGGAACTTCAACTACAACGCCGCCGGCAACGCCCTCGGGCTACCCCTGCTGACCAACCCCTGGCTGGTACAGAACGACGCCGCAGTGGCCTGGAAGACCGCCATCTGGTACTGGATGACCCAGAACGGGCCCGGCACCATGACCGCCCACAACGCGATGGTCACCGGCGCCGGGTTCGGCGAGACCATCCGCAGCATCAACGGCTCGATCGAATGCAACGGCGGGAACCCCGGCCAGGTGCAGAGCCGCGTCACCAAGTACCAACAGTTCGTCGGCATGCTCGGCGTACCCGCCGGAGCCAACCTGTACTGCTGATCCGCTGGCCGGGCCTCGTCACCCGTCGCTCTCGAAGGCGACGAGGCCCGGCAGGCGGACCGCCCCCGCCCCGGATCGCGGGCCAGCGAGCCCGGTCCGGCGGGGTACTGGCGGGTGATCGCCGCGCTCGCGTCCGGTCGAGCGGATTCCTCACCGGGGTCTCGGGTGTCCTCCCAGCACAGGCCGCAGGGCCGCTGAAGGCCGCAGGGCCGCTGAAGGCCGCAGGGCCGCTGAAGGCCGCAGGGCCGCTGAAGGCCGCAGGGCCGCTGAAGGCCGCAGGGCCATCATGACCACGGATCGCCGACTCAAGATCATGATTGCCGGGTCGGCCGCAGCCATTGACGATACCACCTGGTCTAGCCCAGTATCTTCCTGAGTCGCCAGGTGCCAACGGCTCCAGTCATGATTCTCAAGTGCCAGGAGTACGCCCATGCGAAGCAGCTACCGTCGGGGACGCTGGCACTTCTCACGCCCAGTGGCCGGCTGCGCGCTCGCCTCACTTCTCGGTGCGGTCGCGCTGGTGGGCTCACCGTCCACGGCCAGTGGCACTGCAGCCACCCCGCCTCTCAGTCCCCAGCCACGGGAGTTGTCCGTCACCGGGACCCCGCTCGACCTGCCGACCGTCTTGACAGTTGTTCGTGGCGCGGCCGCGGACCAACCGGCCGTCGACGCCGTGGTGGCTGCCTTCACCGCGCACAACACGAGCGTCACTGTCACCGGCACCGATCCCGGCACCGGAACGACCGTCTACGTCGGAGGAGCGCAGGAGACGCCCGCCAGCGCGGCGGCCCTGCACGCGATCGGTGTCACAGCGCCGAGCACCCTGCCGGATCAGGGTTATCTGCTGGCCACCGGTACGGACTCTGCCGGCAGGCAGCGGGTCGTGCTCTCCGGCGGCCAGAAGGTGGGCACCTTCTACGCCGCACAGACCCTGAGACAGCTCCTGACGTCGGATTCCTCCGGAACGGAGATCGCGCGGGTCACGATCAAGGACTGGCCAGCCTTCGCATTCCGCGGTGGGATGGACTCGGCCAACCCCCCACCCCCAGGGGTGGCCCGGTGGACGACGGCCGACCGGCTGGAACAGGTGGAGGTCCTCGCCCGGAACAAGATGAACCGCTTCTTCTACGGGCCCGCTGCCGACCCGCGGACGGGCGGTAGCGGAAGCAACAACTGGCGCACCCCGTACACGGCCGCGGAACTCGGCGACCTGCGAGAAGTCGTCACCAAGGCCAACAGACTGCATGTCGCGTTCGTCTACCGGATCTCACCCGAGATGCCGCTGGACCAGGCCAGCGGCATCTGCCACTCCTCCGCCACGGAGCGCAACACCCTCCTCTCCCGGCTCGACCAGATGTACCAGATCGGGGTCAGGCACTTCGTCATCGCCTGGGACGACGTCTCCCCGACGCGGCCGTTCTCCTGCGTCGACGACGGCCGAACGTACGGAACCGGGGTCACGGCATGGGCCCGGGCGCAGGCCGACGTCACGAATTTCGTCCAGACGAACTTCGTCCGAGCCCGCGCAGGCATGGGGCAGCTGTACACGGTCAGCAGCGAGTACGCCGGGATGGCGGTCAGCAGCTACCGCACCGAGTTCGACACTCGGCTCGACACCGCCGTGGGCGTGTACTGGACCGGTCCCGAGGTGCTGTCGCCGAGCATCAGCCGGAAGAACCTCGACGACGCGCAGTTGGCGTTCCCCCGGCACCGCCTCGCCATCTGGGACAACTTCCCGATCAATGACCAGGTCTGGGACCGGCTCCAGATGGGCCCGCTGGTCGGGCGCGAGGCTGCGCTCTCCGCTGCTCCAGGAATCCTGTTCAACGAGATGACCCAGCAGGGCCCCTCCCAACTGCCCCTGCTCACCGCCGCCGACTTCGCCTGGAATCCGGGGCACTACCAGCCAGAAAACTCCTGGTCCCGCGCCATCGACACCCTGGGCGGCCCGATGGCCAGCCAGCTGCGGACCTTCGCCGAGGTCAACCGTTCGTCCGTCATCGACCACACCGACTCGGTGGCCCTGGCCGACGCCATCAGGAGCTTCCGCAACGCCCTCCGTACCGGGAGCGGGGTGGACAATGCCGCCGCCGCACTCAAACAGAGGCTCGCTGCCCTCAAGGCGGCCAGTACCGACCTGCAGACCATGAACACCAGCCTGACGACCGAGGCGGGACCTTGGTTGCAGCAGACAGTTCGCCTCGTGGACGCCGCGACTCGCGCCGTGGATCTCCTGACCGCCGAGCGCGCCGGACAGACCACCGTGGCGAACAACCTGCGCCGGGAGATTCGTGACCTCCTGCCCGCCATCGCCTCCCACCCCGAGTCGGTGGCGCACGGCGTGCTCCACCCGCTGGTGACCTCTGCGCTGCGCCGGGGCGTCGACAGCGTGGATCTGAGCGGAGACGGGCGCTCCGACGTGCTGGCTGTCATGGCGAACGGCACGCTGAACGCGTACGAGAACCTGCGCACCACGATGAACTGGCCGGAGCTGGGCGCCACCCAGACGGTCGGGTACGAGTGGTCGGCCACGCAGCTGCCCATCGTCGGTGATCTCGACGGTGACCGACTCGCGGACCTGCTGACAGTGACCAGCAGCGGAGCCTTGGTGCAGTTCAGGAACACCGGGTCCTTCACGGGTGGCATGTTCGCGGCAGGCGTCCAGGTCGGCAGCGGCTGGCAGGGGATGCGGACGGTACGCCTGACCGACCTCGATGACGACGGACGCGCCGACCTTCTGGGAGTGTTTCCGGATGGCACGCTCAAGGCGTTCCGTAACACCGGCATGAACAACGGCACCGTCACCTGGGGTCCGGCCGTCCAGGTCGGTCAGGGGTGGAGCGCCACCGAGCTTCCCATCGTCGGTGATCTCACGGGTGATGGAAGAGCCGACCTGGTGTCCATCAAGTCCGATGGATCGCTCTGGCACTACCTGAACACCGGCAGCTTCACCGGCGGAATGTTCGCCGCCGGTCAACGGGTCGGTGAGGGCTGGACCGGTCACCTGGCCGTGCACGTCGTCGATCTCGACGGCGACGGAGCTGCGGATGTACTCGGTGTCCTGGCGGACGGGACGCTTGCCGCCTTCCGCAACCAGGGCGTCATCAACGGACGTGTCAGCTTGGGACCCCGAGCTTCTGTGGGCCAGGGTTGGCACGCCACCATGCTGCCCAACCCGACCGACCTGAACGGGGACGGTCGCGCCGACCTGGTCTCGATCAACGGTGCCGGCAGGCTCGTCACGAACATGAACTCGGGCCGATTCGCCAGCGGATTGATGTTCCCGACGACGGCAGCACACGGCCCAGGGTGGCAGGGAACCCTTTTCCTTCGCTGACGGGCTGTTGTCGGCCGCCGCCGTCGTCGTCGTTGACCAGCACGGCCGGACCCATGCCGCCCTGGCCGCCCTGCACGGCGAGGGATTCGCCCGGGTGATCGAGGCTGACCCCGCGATGGCGGGCGCCGGGGCCGACTGACCACACCACCCGACCCCCGCACGACCCCCGGACGTCGCCCCCGCGACCCGGGGGACCCCTGGTACCTGGAGCGCTGGAGATCCGCCAGGACCTGACCGCGCTGCGCGGCCGACTCCTGAGGGGGCCGGGTGCTCGTCGGGTCGGTTAGATAGCCTGGTCCACCGCCGGGCTAGCGTCAGGTAGTTCGGGGTGCAGGTACCGGGAGCAGGCGTCGCCGAGCGGCGCGGGGCACCACGGGTACCCGAGGAGGGAGCATGCAAGCGCCCCCTCCCGCAGCCCTACCTCGAACTGCCCAGAAGTGATCCGCTACCGATCAGGGTCACGCCCTTGTCCCAGAGCGAGATCTGCCCGACAGCCACCCTGTCGCCTGTGATCCGTCAGCTGATGTGCGACGGCGACCTCCGCCCGACCCGGTGGCCACCGCCCACCGCCGCGCCGGCCGTCGCGCTGTTGGCTCATTACCATGTACCGATGCCTGACAATGATCTATTCAGCAGTTTCTTCCCCACCGGTCTTGTCATCATCCTGCTGCTGGTGGCCTGTTGTTGCGGTGCCGGAGTGGTTTTTATGGGCCTGACGTACCCCTGCTGTTAGTTGCTGCGTTTGCTGGCGTCGAGGGCAGCCTGCTCCACTCGCTGGCGGTAGTCCAGCCACCATGACTCGTCGGCGGCGGGCAGGTTGTCGTTCCTGGGCAGCAGCCCGGCCGCGCCGTCGATGAGTTCACGCACGACGTCAGCGTGGCCAGCGTGCCGTTGTGTTTCCGCGATGACGTGGACCAGGACGTGGTGCAACGTGACCGCTGCATCGCCCCACCACGGCACGCGGCCGACCTCATCCAGTGCAAGGGCTTCAACGGTGGTGTCGGCGTGGGCGATCGCGCGACGGTACAGTCCGACGATCTCCTCGCGGGTCTCAACCGCGGTCGCCCACATGTCGGCATTGGTCTCCGCTCCGTCGCCGACGTACGGCAGCTCCTGCTCGAACGGTCGGCCGAACACGACGCCGAAGTAGAGGACTTCCATGGCCGCCGAGTGCTTCACCAGACCGAGCAGGTTGGTTGCGGTCCGGGTCAACGGACGCCGAATATCGTATTCGCTGAGCCCATCGAGCTTCCATAGCAGCGCGTCACGGCCGCCCTTCAAGTAACTGTGCAGGTCTGCCTTCATCGCGGCACTATGGCATTCGGTTGGGTGTCGGCGCTGCCCCGGACGATCCACGGAGCTCATGATCGGCAGGACCCGCCCTAGCCAGTAGCAGCGGCCCATGAGATGTGGCCGAGGAGAGACGACTCCGGTGGGCGGGCACCGGGATCACCTCCGCAGTCGCAAGCGGCGGGCACCCATCTACGTCAGCTGTCTTTCGTACGCTCTCCCGCGCGCGGGCTGCGATGCTGACGCACACCCTCTAAACCGTCCTAGGAAATTGATTCCGCAGTGGTTGGGGAAGCGGGCAGTTGTTCCTCCACACCCTCAGCTGCCCGGGCCGACACCTTCCTGCATCAGGAGATCACGGTCAGGTTCCGAAGCTCCTACCGGCCGAGCTGCCGGTTGAGCTCTTCAAGAACGTCGATGATCTCCAGTCTGCTGGTGTCGGTCGGCATGGTGCGTGTGGTGCCGTAGGCGAGTTCGACCAAGGCCGAGCGCGCGGCTGCGAGTTCGTCTGCGGAGACCTCCATCTGATGCCAGGATGCGTCGACCGCTGGGGCAATCTCGTCGCGCAGCCGCACGGCCACGGCCCGTACCGTGTCGGCGTCCGTGCCCGTCCGAGTGTTCCATTCGTCGTCACCGAGGTCGTCGAGAGCGATGCCGATGGCGTCCGCCAGCAGGTGGAGCATCTGCGGGTCGCCGGCGAGCCGGACGCCGGTCGGGACGGCCCGCACGACGGTACGAGTGATCGGCACGTCGTCCAGGCCGACGTGGCGCTCCCCCAGCATGAACTGGACGTTCTGGCGCTGCCAGCCTCGGGCCAGTCGCAGCGCGGACATGCCGTCGGCGCTGACGGCGTCCACGGCGGCACCGCCCAGTAGAAGGGCCGCGATGACCCGCTTTTCGTTGCGTTCTACCGCGTGCATCAACGCCGTCCGCCCCCGCGCATCGCGGGCGTCCACGTCGGCGCCGGCCTGCAGGAGCACGTCCACCGCAGCCTGATCGCCACGCCGGGCGGCCACCACGATCGCCGGGGTCGCATCGGAACGCTGCTGGTTCGCGTCCGCGCCGTAGGCGAGGAGAAGACGCAGCACTACCGGCGCGACGGGTTGCATCACCGCGGTGACAAGAGGCGCCTCCTCACTCGCACCGGGGGCCGCCCCCGCGTCCAGCAGGACCCGGAGCGTCGCAAGAGCCGGAGGCGTCGGGCGGAACGCGGTATACGACACGGCCTCAGTCAGCACACTCGACCTGGTGGCGGGCTCCGCCGCCAGCGCCCCACGAGCGACCAGGAACCGCACCACGTCCGCGTGCGCCTCGATCACGGCGACCCGCAGCGGCGACACCATGAACGGACCGGCGGGACCGATGTGGGCACCAGCATCCAACAACCGGCCAACGATTCCCCGCCGCCCAGCGCGTGCCGCATCGACCAGCACCGACCCCCGGAACCGGCCGACCACGACGTTCGGGTCGGCGCCATCGGCCAGCGCCTGCCCCACGGCCGCCTCGTCACCGGCCTGCACCGCCTCGACCAGCCGCTGATCGGCACCGTGTTTCACCGATCGTCACCCGTCAGGTCGGCGAACGCTCGCAGCCGTAGGCGCGCTGCCACATCGCCAGCGAACCAGGCGACGAAGTCGCTGCCCGGGCCGAGACCCGCGCGAGCCGTGTCACACCAGTCCTGCCGGTCGAGCACCGCAAGGTACTGCCGCACCAGCTGGTCTCGCTGTTCCGTGGTGCATCCAGATCGCTGCGGAGCCTTGTGCGTCAGATGGTCAGCGATGACCGCGGCGTCCACGTACCTGTTCACGGCCGGTGCCTGCCGGCCGAGGTGAGCGACATGCGCGGCGAGGACGATCGGCGCTGGCGGATAGTGCTCGAGGGTCATGCCCATACCACCGCAGCCAGCCATGATCTTCAGTAGCCGGCCGGTGTGATCGACCAGGTCGTCGTCGGCTTCACTTCCGATGATTGCTTCGTGCAGATGGGCTGCGGTGGCAACCTGGCCCGCGAAGTAGCCGTTGAGGACATCGCCGTCACAGGCATGGCGTAGCAACCACTGACGGGAGGCGTAGGCACCGCCTCGGCAGAGCGCCTCGATCACGTAGACCCGCCCCCAACCGGCAACACGCTGAGCCAGCCACAACAACCCATCTACGCCGCCGCGGCGGCGCCGCAGCGCCTCGGCGGCCAGTGGCCCGAACCGGTTCGACAGCAGACCGATGGTCTGGATCAGCGGGATGTCGTCTTCCTGCCAATCCGTGGCGAGCAGCGCCAACCCGACAGTGGTCGCGCATCGATCAGTGCTGTGCCGCACCAGCCATCGCCCGGTCTGCCGCACCCTCTGCCGGTCCGCGCGCAGCGCCGCTGCAGCGATGTGCTCGTTGTGATGGATCGGAACGTCGACATCGTGGAACGCGTCGACGAGTTCCCTCGGTGCGGATTCGACCCTGCCGAAGTACGCGTCGAGGATGGCGGCCACGTCGGAACCCGTGAGCCGCTGATCCCGCCGGGTCTGCCGTCGCTGCCGCCGACGATGGGATTCGTCGTCCGGATACGGCTCACCGTCGCGCGGAAGAGGAAGGTCCGGACAGCGCTGGTGCAGGCGCAGTGCGTGTTCAAACAGGGAGGTCCCAGGGCCGAGCGCTCCAGGCTCGGTCGTCACGCTCACCGGCGGACGGAGGACTCGATTCTCTCGATCATGGCCCGGATGATGCCAGCCCGAACCCGCCGAGGCAAGCACCGCACACCACGTCGAGCACCGCCGGCCCGCCGGGCGTCCGCTGGCCGTTGCCGCACCGGACGTTGGCTTGGCATCCGCGTTGTTCGCGTAGCGCCTCAGCGCGTGCGTTGACTACTGCCCTGAACTCGGTCGGTGCCGTTGAGGGCGACGTAGCGGACGGCGGCGAACTCGACCTCGATCCAGTTCAGCCAGCTGGCAACGTAGGGGCTTGAGCATTCTTGGCCTGTTCGGGGGGCTGTACAGCCCCCCGAACAGGCCAGAAGCTCGTCATCAGCGGGTGGTTGCGTCCTGTACCTCGCCGACGAGTTCCTCGATGATGTCCTCGAGGAAGATGACGCCGGTTACCTCTGCCCGCTCATCGAGGACCTGGGCGACGTGGGTGCCGCTCTGACGGAGCGCGGCCAGGGCGTCTTCGAGATCGCTGCTGCGGTGTACGGCAGCGAGCTGGCGGATGCGTTTACCCGGAACGGCAGCGGTGTAGGCGTTGCCGGTCAGGTCCATGACGTCCTTGATGTGTACGTACCCACTGGGTCCGTCGTTGTCGGTGAGCAGGTAGCGGGAGTAGCCGTGGACGGCTACCGCCTGCTGGATCTCCGCCGGCGTCACGTGCATCGGTAGGACGACCAGGTTTCCGAGGGGGACCTCCACGTCGCCGACGGTCTTCGCGGTGAACTCGAAGGCTGCGGTCAGGGTCCCCGAACCGTCGATGAGCACCCCCTCGCGGGTCGACTGCCTGACGATGGTTGCCACCTCGTCCAGGTTGTAGGTGCTGGTGGCCTCGTCCTTGGGTGTCACCCGGAAGAGTCGGAGGATGCCGTTGGCGACTCCGTTCAGGCTCCAGATGATCGGCTTGAAGATCCGGGCGACGACCACCAGCGGCGGGGCGAGGATCAGTGCTGCTCGGGTCGGTACGGAGAACGAGATGTTCTTGGGAACCATCTCGCCGAACACCACGTGCAGGAAGGTCACCAGCACCAGCGCGACGGCGAAGGCGAGGACGGTGACCGCCTCGGGTGAGAGCGGGGTGTTGGCGAGCGGGATCTCCAGCAGGTGATGGATAGCCGGCTCGGAGACGTTCAGGATGAGCAGTGAACAGACGGTGATACCGAGCTGGCTGGTCGCCAGCATGAGGGTGGCGTGCTCCATCGCCCACAGCGTCGTCTTGGCGGCCCGGCTTCCGGCCAGGGCCTTGGGCTCGATCTGGGACCGCCGCGCGGAGATCACCGCGAACTCCGCGCCCACGAAGAACGCGTTGACCACCAGCAGGACCACGAGCCAGACGATGCCGGGCAGGTACTCGCTCATCGGATCTTCTCTTCCGTCCGGTCCGGGTTGGTATGCCCGGTGCCGACCTCATCCGGTGTCCCAGCGGGAAGGAACCGCAGTCGGACGGCCTGAACGCCGTTGAGATGCTCCACGCGCAGGATTCCGCCCTCGATCGTCACCTCGTCGCCGACCTTCGGGAACCGGTTGAGGCGAGCGGTGACGAAGCCGGCAACCGTGTCGTAGTCGTCGTGCTCCGGGACCGCGATCCTGGTTCGTTCGAACAGTTCGTCGGGGCGGAGCGAGGCGTCGAACACGATCGTGTCGCCGCGCCGGAGCACGACGGTGCGGGCACGGTCGTGTTCGTCTTCCAGGTCACCGATGATCTCCTCGACCAGGTCCTCGAGGGTGACGATGCCGGCGGTACCGCCGTGCTCGTCGTAGACGACCGCGAACTGCAGTCCTCCACTCCGCAGGGCGGGCAGCAGCACGTCGAGGTCCATCGTCTCGGGCACCCGCAGCGGCTCGACCATCAGGTCACGGGCGCAGACGTCGTCCCGCTCAGCCGCCGGGACGGCGAAGGCGTGCTTCGCGTGCAGCACCCCGATGAGGTCGTCGATGTCCCGGCCGATGACCGGGAATCGCGACAGGCCGGTGGCCACGGACCGGGAGATGATCTCGCTGGCAGTCGCGGCCGAGCCGACCGCCGCCATCCGGACCCGGGGGGTCATGACGTCCGAGGCGTCCCGGTCGGAGAAGCGCAGCGTGCGGTCCAGCAGCGTCGCATGTTCCGGGTCGAGGACGCCGGCTCGGGCGGAGTGCCGCAGCAGCGAACTCAGCTCCTCGGCGCTGCGCGCGCCGGACAACTCCTCCTTCGGTTCGATGCCGAAGGCGCGGATCACCGCGTTGGCGGTGTTGTTGAAGAGCACGATCACGGGTTTCAGGACGGTGGTGAACAGGGCCTGGAACGGCACCACGACCTTCGCCGTCTGCCGGGGGACCGCGAGCGCGAAGTTCTTCGGTACGAGTTCGCCGATCACCATCGAGAAGAGCGTCGCCAGAAGGATGCCGACAACCGCCCCGACCGCAGGAACCGCAGTTTCCGGCACACCGGCGGCCTGAAGCGGGTCGGCGAGCAACGAGCTGACCGCCGGTTCGAAGGTGTACCCGGTGAGCAGGGTGGTCAGAGAGATACCGAGCTGGGCGCTCGACAGGTGCGTCGACGTGATCTTGAGCGCCGCGATCGTCGGGCCCAGCCGCCGCTCACCACGTGCCTGGCGCGCCTCCAGGTCGCCCCGGTCAAGGTTGACCAGGGCGAACTCGGAGGCCACGAAGAGACCGGTGCCGACGGTGAGCAGCAGTCCGATCCCCAGCAGGATCCACTCGTTCATCGGTTAGCCCCTGCCGGTTGGGCCGCCACGGTGGCGGCCTCGACGACCAGAGGCCAGGGACTATGGGCAGGAAGATCGTTCATAAGACGCCCGAGGCTAGCCCGTCCCGCTGAGAGCAAGCTGAACAGCAACGTCCGCGATCCGCTGCCGGTCCACAGGACATCACCTCACGACGGAGATCGCGGCTCGGCGGTACGGAACTGGGAATCGCTCGCGTCAGCCGTCACCCTGAGTACTTCAGTCGGTTACTGTCAAGGCGGTGGTGCGACGCTCTCCCGCTTGACCAACGTCGGGGACACGGTCTGCCGCATGGTGTGATCGGCGCCGGACTCGATCTGCGAAAGCAGCAGGGCGAGGCTTGCCTCCGCCACGGTGGCGAAGTCCGGCCGAACAGTGGTGAGCGGCGGGATGAAATAGGCGGCGTCCGGGACGTCGTCGAAGCCGACCACGCTGACCTCCTCCGGAACTCGCCGGCCGAACTCGTGCAGCGCGTGCAGGACGCCGAGGGCGAGGTCGTCGTTAGCGGTGAAAATCGCCGTCACGCCCGGCGTCCGGGCCAGCATCTGTCCGCAGCGGTACCCCGAGGCCGCAGACCAGTCCGCCTGCAGCAAGGGAGGCACCTCCGCTCCGGCCGACCGCAACGTCTGCCTCCATCCCGCGATCCTTCCGGCGCTGTCGAACCAATCGGCCGGGCCCGAGACGTGCCACACCGTCTGGTGTCCTGCATCCAACAGATGCTGCGTGGCCAGCCGGCCACCCTTCACCTGGTCGATGGTGACCAGTGGTACGGCTCGGCGGGGATCACCATCGACGGTGACGAGGGGGATGTCGGTGGGCAGGCAGGCCAGGGCTTCGTCGGCGGACTCCACGGGCGCGATCACCACGAGCCCCGCCACCCGGTGCGCCAGGTGCCGTTCGACGACGGCGGTGATGGAGGTGCGGTCCAGGTTGCGGACACTGCCCACGCTGACAGCGAAGCCGGCCTCAGCAGCAGCGAGTTCGAAGGCGGAGAGCAGGGACGCCGGGCCGTAGAGGGTGGTGTTGAGCGCCACCACACCCAGAACCTGTGACCGTCCGGTCACCAACGCCCGCGCCGCCCGGTTCGGGCGGTAACCGAGTTCCGTGATCGCGGCCTGCACCCGCAACCGAGTCTGTTCGCGTACGTGGGGGTGCCCGTTGAGAACACGGGATACGGTCTGGTGTGACACCCCGGCAAGGCGGGCCACGTCCCTCATCGCAGGACCCCGCGCGGTCATCGCACCCCACCTCTCCGTCCGCCCCGCAGCCCGTAGACGAAGAGCAGCCTGGTCCGTCGTCCTGGCGGGACGTAAGACGCGAAGGCGCGGACGAGCGTGCCGTGGACATCGCTAGATCAGCGAGAGTCTACGCGGCGCGTCGCCCTGAAGTGCTCGTCGATACAACCAGCAACCGCCTGCGTACCGTGAGATTCGTCATCATGGATCGCAGAGCGCTACGGGAGCCGACAGCGGTGGAGTGGCTTTCGTCCTCACCTCCCTGCCCGGGCATACGTTACGACGGGAAAAGTGATCGATCGATTCGGATGCTATAGAAACAAGTCAACGCTGACAAGGACAGGTTTCCCCGAGAGCCTCGCCCAGCGGTCTGCGGCGCAGGCCAGAATGCCGCGGTCAGCGCGTCGGAGGGGCGGCGGTGCTGTCCCTGACCATGAGGGTCGTCGCCAGTTCGATGCGGGCCTGGGGCAGACTCCGGTTCGCGGCCATGGTCAGGACCATTTCGGCCGCAGCCGCACCCATCTCCGTCAGAGGTTGTGCCACCGACGTCATCTGCGGACCGCACAATCGGGTGTAGGGGATGTCGTCGAAGCCCACGACGCTGAGATCCTGGGGAATGCGCCGGCCGGCCAGGCGGGCCGCCTCGTAGACCCCCAGAGCCTGCAGGTCGTTGCCGCACAACACCGCCGTCGGTGCCGGCGTAGACCGCAGCAGTTCCTGGCCGAGGTTGAGACCCTCGTCGAAAGAGAACCACTGCCCGGTACGGAGCAGTTGTGGATCCAGCCTCGTCCCGGCAGCCTCCAGCGCAGCCCTGGCACCGTCCAGCCGGGCTCTGGCGCACAGGCGGTCGGTCGGCCCGGCGATGATGGCGATCCGGCGATGTCCCAGGTCGAGCAGGTGCCGGGCAGCCTCGAATCCGCCGCTCCAGTTGGTCGACGTCACCGACGGAACCATGGAGAGCGGCGGCTCCCCGGTCGGATCCAGCACCACCAACGGGATCCCGCTCGCTCCTAGCAGAGCGTGCTGTTCGGAGGTGAAGCCGAGGTGCACCGCGATCACCCCGGTCGGGCGCCGGGCCAGCAGGTCTCGGGACCAGAAACGCCCCTGCGACACCTGGCGGCGAGCGTCGGTGAAGCCGACGGCGAGTCGCTGCTCACCGACGACCTGCTCCACGCCCTGCAGAATCGCCACCGCCAGGTTGCTCTGCATCCCGTAGAAGACCACCTCCACGGTGGCGCTCGGCGTACCCAGCTCTGGTCGGCGGTATCCGTGATCCCGCAGCAGGGCCTCTATACGGAAACGGGTCTCCGCGGCAACCCCGGAGCGTCCGTTGAGCACCTTCGACACTGTCGGTGCCGACACGTCGGCCAGGCTCGCGATCATGGACAGCGTCGGCCGTCCCCGCCGGCCCCCGCGATGTGGGGTATCCGGGAACCCGCTCGCCATCGGGGTGACGGACGAAGCCGTCGTCGTGTCGTCGGAAGCCGCCGAACTGCGCACCGGCACGCTGGCGGGCGCACGAACCTGTGGAACGGATGGCTTCCGCACGGCCTCGAGAAGCCGGCTGCGGACGGTTTCGGCTTCTTCGAAGGCCCGTGGTCCCGCCGGCACCGTCTCGGTCAGGTAGCGCCGCCGCCTGGACGCCGGATCGATGCCGGCGTATACCCGCACACGCAGGGATCCACTGGGAAGTCTTTCGATCTCGCCACGTGCTCGCCGTCCAGGTCTGGAGCCAGTCGACATGGAGCCAATCCTACCCCGCGCCAGCCCCGGGTTTAGCTCCACGAACTACTCCACGATAGGTGATCAGTCGCACCCACACGCCCGACCGCGATTCGGCGGCTCGGTGAGACCTCAGAGGGTGAGGACCACCGTGGAGATGCCGCGTGCACCGACGTTGACGCTGACCTGCCCTCCGTTGACGCTGGTCGGCTGGCTGGCCGCATTGGCGTTCTGCGAGGTGAGGTAGTGCTCCGCCGTCGTGACGTTCTGCGGCACCTGGATCACGGCGTTGTTCACCGCGCTGGTCGACCGATTGAGGATCACCAGCGTGATCTTGCCGTCGCCCTGGTATGCGGTCACCTCCAGTGGTGCGGCCTTGGAACTCTTCGTCAGGGCGACCCGCTGGTAGCCGGGGCGGACGTACTTGGCGTACTGCGAGAAGGCGTACCCGCGCTTCAGCGGAACCCCTGCGGTGGTGCCGTAGGCCGCCTCCCCGTCGCCGATGAAGGAGTAGTAGCGCTTGCCGTACCACCAGACGTAGGCGCTCCAGTTGGATTCCATCGACTTGTGGACCGTACGCATGATGTCGTCGAGTGTCTCGTTCCAGACCGCCGGGTTGCTGGGGTTACCCCAGATGTCGGAGCCGTTGCCGTCGGCCTCGTGGAAGTTCCATTCGGTCATCCATACCGGCTTGTTGTGCTGGGCGGCCAGAGAGTAGGGCTTCAGCCGGCCTGACGCCTCCGTGCCGTACAGGTGGCCGCCGATGTAGCCGATGTTGTTCCGGGCGCTCGGGTCGTTCAGGGTCGGATCGGTGTAGCTGTAGTTCAGGTTCACCGCCTCGGCGACCATGAGCTTGGTGTTCTGCACCTTCGCACCCTGGTCACGTACGAACGTCTGCAGCTCCGTGCCGCTCCAGTCCATCGAGTCGTAGTCCGGGTGCCAGTCCGGCTCGTTCTGCACCGAGGTGACATCAACCGCGACCCCCTGGTTACGCATGTACTGGACGTAGCTGTTCAGATGGTTCGCATAGTCGTCGTAGTACTCGGGCCTCAACTTGCCGCCGTTGATCCGGCTGTTGTTCGTCTTCCACGCCGCCGGCGCGGTCCACGGCGACGCGAGGATCTTGACCCCCGACCCGTACGACTTCGCCGTCTTCAGAGCGTTCACGTGGGTCGGCCACTCACCGGAGACCGGCGAGAGGCCGGTACGCACGATCGACAGACCCAGCTGGTTGGGGCCCAGCCCGACCAGCGTCTGCGTCTCCGCCGTCGACCAGGCGCTACCCCAGATCGACTGCGCGGCCCCGAACCCGTCGATCGTCTGGTATCTGGTGGCGCTGTTCACCGTGATGTCCGCTGCCGCGTTGGGCGGCGGAGTGGTGGGTGGCGGCGTGGTGGGTGGCGGGGTGGTCGGCACCGCGCTCCCGGTACAGGTCACCCCGTTCAGCGCGAAGCTGGTCGGCGCGGGGTTGCTGCCCGTCCACGAGCCGTTGAAGCCGAACGAGGTCGTGCCGTTGGTCGGAAGGGCACCGTTGTAGTCGACGTTCCGCGCGGTGACCGCGGAGCCACTCTGGGCAACCGTCGCGCTCCAGGCTTCCGTGACCCGCTGACCGGCACTGTAGGACCAGGCCAGCGTCCAGCTTGTGACCGGGTCACCGAGATTGGTGATGGTGACGTTGGCACCGAAGCCGCCCTGCCATTGCGACGCCACGGCGTAGTTCACCGAGCAGCCGGCGGCCGCCGCCCCGGCCGGCAGCGCCACGGCGACTGCAGCCGATGCCAGAAGAACGGTGCCAGCCGAAATCAGGGCGACGTTGGTGACTCTGCGTTCCCTCAAGACTCCTCCTAGAGTGAGGTGGCGGCCGAGGCATCCGGTGCGGATCGAAGACCTGGGCTCTCTGCGTAACCCCGAGGCGGGGGGGGGGGGGGGGGGGGGCCCCCCCCCCCCCGGCCCCCCGGGGGGGGGGGGGGGGGGGGGGGGACCCCCCCCCCCCCCCCCCCCCCCCGGGGCCCGCCCCCCCCCCCCCCCCCCC
>NZ_JBITJH010000039.1:0-42825 GCF_044459745.1 Micromonospora sp. NPDC050187 | reverse complement strand
GTGGGCTGGGGGTTGTCCGGGGGTGGGGGGCTCCGGGGGGGCCCCCCCCCCACCCGCGCCCGCCGCCGCCCGCCGCCCCCCGGGCCGCGGGGGGGGGGGGGGCCCCCCCCCCCCCGCCCCCGGCGGCCGTCGTCACGGGGCTGTAAGACCCTGGCCGGAGCGGGGAACCGGCTGAGGAAAGGCGAACGCCCGCCGGGCGGGCCGGCGGGCGTTCGGTGGAGCGGGTGGGTCAGCTCTGGATCTCGCTCATGGTCAGCTTCTTGATGACGACCTCCTTCTTCGGGTGGCCCCCACCGGCCTGCTGGCCGAAGGCGTTGTCGTGCCCAGCCGCGCCGACCTGCTTGACGATGTCCATGCCTGCGGTGATCGTGCCGAGCACGGTGTAGTCCGGGCTCAGCTGCGAGTCGCCGTACACGATGAAGAACTGGCTGCCCGTGCTTCCCGGCTCGGCGGACTTGGCCATCGCGATGACGCCCTCCGGGTACGGCGGACGCTCGTCGGTGGGCAGGTTCTCCTCGGCGAACCGGTAGTGCGGGCCGCCGGTGCCGTCGGTCTCCCGCCAGCCCTTGCCGGTGGCGCTCGGGTCACCGCACTGCAACACCTTGAGCCCCTCGGTCACCAGCCGGTGGCACTTGCTGTTGTCGAAGAAGTTCTTGCTGGCCAGGTGGGTGAAGCTGGCTGCCGTGCAGGGCGTCTCGGCAAGGTTGACCTTGGCGGTGATCGGCCCCAGGTTGGTGTCGATCGTCATGGTCTGGGTGCCGACGTTCGGCTGCTGCGTGCCGGGCAGGCCGACGTCCTTGGTCTGCGGCGACCGCTGCTCGGGCGGCGCCTCGTTCCAGACGCAGAGCGCGGTGCCGGAGGGCGTGGCGGTCGTGTCGGTCTCGTCGTCACCCAGGCTCGCCACGAGCCACACCGTGCCGGCGACCACGAGCAGCAGGGCCGCCCCCGCCCCGACGATCGCCTGCATCTGCCGGCGCTTACGGGCCTTGGCCGCGCGTTCGGCCATCTCCCGCTCGAGTCGGGCCCGCGCCGCCGCGCGCTGCCGCTCTCTGGTGGACGTCACGGTCACTCCTCGTCGTGTCTCGGCGGTCAGTTGCCGCAGATGTGGTGTGGGCCGGCGGTCAGCCGGCGCTCGGAGTCGCCGACGGCGCAGCGGCCGGGCTGCTCGGAGCGGGGGCCGGCGTCACCGCCGGCGTCGTTGCCGGCTCACCGACGGTCAGGCTCTGGATCACCACGTCGGTCTTCGGCTTGACCTTCGCCCCTGAACCATTGTCCACGGTCTCCAGGGCGCCGACCTTCTCCACCACGTCGAGCCCACCGGTGACCTTCCCGATGACCGAGTACGCCGGCTCCGCCGGGTCGAAGTCCTTGAAGAAGATCAGGAACTGGCTGCTGTTGGCGCCGGGCGGGCTGGCGAGCATCGCCACGGTGCCCTTCGGGTACGCCGGGGGCTGGTCCGCGGCCGGGCTCGGCGACGGTGCGGCGGGGACGTTCTCGTCGTAGAACGAGTAGGTCGGACCGCCGAGGCCGCTGCCACTCGGGTCGCCGCAGCGCAGCGCCCCCTCGGTGGTGATCTCGTGGCACGTGGTGTTGTCGTAGAACGAGCGGCCCGCCAGGTGGGCGATGCTCGCGGCGGCGCACGGCGCGCCGGCCAGGTCCAGCTCGACGGTGATCGGCGCACCCTGGTTGGTGGTGACCGTCATCGGGCGGACACCGGAGGTGGGCAGGCCCTTGGTGGGCGGGGTGCCGACGTCCTTGAGGTCGGCGTTGCCCTCGGCGTTCTGCGGCGTCCAGGCACAGACGTCCGGCTCGGCCCGGTTCTCCTCCGGATCCCGGTCGAAGCCGCCGAGCGCCCAGACCGAACCGACCACGACGAGGGCGAGCACCACCCCGGCGCCGACACCCGCCTGGATCTGACGGCGGCGCTTGACGCGGGCGGCTCGACGGGCCATCTGCCGGTCGAGCTTCTCCCGTGCGAGTTTGCGCTGCCGGTCCCTGCTGGAAGCCACCCGTGCTCCCCTTCCTCTACCCTGGTCGTCATGGCGGACGGGCATCGGGCACCGCCGGGCGCAAGTGCGCCACGCCACACGCCCGCCAGAGTGTACGGGTAGCGACTGGGAATGTGGTGTACCAGGTCGGGTAAGGGTTCTATCGTCAGCTTTCACTGGCCGTACGGCCATGCCCACCCGGGGTGGCCGCGGCGGCCCGTCCGGTTAGGCTGCTGACCGGGTACGCATCGACGCGAAAGGGGAGCGGACGTGCTCGTGGCCGGCTTTCCCGCGGACGCCTTCGGCACCAACTGCTACGTGGTCGCCACCGCTCCGGGGGAGCAGTGCGTGGTGGTCGACCCGGGCATCGGTGTGCTCGACCGCCTCGACGCGCTGCTCGCCGAGCACCGCCTGCACCCGGCCGCCGTGCTGCTGACCCATGGTCATCTCGATCACACCTTCTCGGTCGCCCCGGTCTGCGGTGCGCGCGGCATCACCGCGTACGTCCACCCCGACGACCGGGAACTGCTCGCCGATCCTGCCAAGGGCCTCTCGATGGACCTGCGCCAGCTCTTCGGCGGTCGCCTGCCGTACACCGAGCCGGAGGACGTCGCCGAGCTGACCGACGGCGCGACCCTCGCCCTCGCCGGGTTGGAGATCACCGTCGACCACGCCCCGGGCCATACCGGCGGGTCGGTGCTGTTCCGGATGCCCGGCGCCGGCTCGCCCTGGGAGGCCGAGCAGATCTGCCTCTCCGGTGACGTGCTCTTCGCCGGCTCGATCGGCCGCACCGACCTGCCGGGCGGCAGCATGCCCGCGATGGTGACCAGCCTCCGGGAGAAGATCCTCCCGCTGGCCGACGACACCGTCGTCCTGCCCGGCCACGGTCCCGCGACCACCATCGGTCGCGAGCGCACGAGCAACCCGTACCTCGTCGAGGCCGGCGGCGCGAGCCCGGCCGCCCCCACCCGGGGCTGGTAGTTCCCGCACCCGCGCGGCGCGCGGGCGATCCACGTCATCCCGCCCGACGCGCGGGAGTTCAAGGAGCATCCATGAGCAAGCCCACGCCCATCTCCGGCTTCCCGGAGTGGACGCCGTCGCAGCGCATGATCGAGCAGTACGTCCTCGACCGGCTCCGCGACACCTTCGAGCTGTACGGCTTCGCCCCGCTGGAGACCCGCGCGGTCGAGCCGCTGGACCAGTTGCTGCGCAAGGGGGAGACCTCCAAGGAGGTCTACGTGATCCGGCGGCTGCACGAGGACGAGGGTGCCGCCCCCGCCGCCGAGGACACCCTCGGCCTGCACTTCGACCTGACCGTGCCGTTCGCCCGCTACGTGCTGGAGAACGCCGGCAAGCTCCAGTTCCCCTTCCGCCGTTACCAGATCCAGAAGGTGTGGCGGGGCGAGCGCCCGCAGGAGGGGCGTTACCGGGAGTTCCTCCAGGCCGACATCGACATCGTCGACCGGGACACTCTCGCCGCGCACCACGAGGCGGAGATGCCGCTGGTGATCGGGGACGCGCTGCGCGGCCTGCCGATCCCGCCGGTGCGGATCCAGGTCAACAACCGTAAGGTCTGCGAGGGCTTCTACCGGGGGCTCGGCCTGACCGACCCGGAGGCGGCGTTGCGGGCGGTGGACAAGCTCGACAAGATCGGGCCGGACCGGGTGGCCGAACTGCTGGTCGCCAGCGCCGGGGCGAACGAGGCGCAGGCCAAGGCGTGCCTGGCCCTGGCGCAGATCTCCGCTCCGGACGCCGCGTTCGCGGCCGAGGTCCGCGCCCTCGGGGTGTCCCACCCGCTGCTCGACGAGGGAATCGAGGAGCTCACCCGGGTGGTGGAGACCGCAGCGGCGCACGCGCCCGGTCTCTGCGTGGCCGACCTGCGGATCGCCCGGGGGCTGGACTACTACACCGGCACCGTCTACGAGACCCAGTTGGAGGGCTTCGAGCGGTTCGGCTCGATCTGCTCCGGCGGCCGGTACGACAACCTGGCCGCCTCCGGCACGACCCGGTTCCCCGGGGTGGGCATCTCGATCGGGGTGAGCCGGCTGCTCGGCCTGCTCTTCGGCGCGGACCGGCTCACCGTCTCGCGGAGCGTGCCGACCTGCGTGCTGGTGGCCGTGCCGACCGAGGAACGGCGGACGGAGACCGACCGGATCGCCCAGGCGCTGCGCGGTCGCGGCATCCCGTGCGAGGTGTCGCCGACCGCCGCCAAGTTCGGCAAGCAGATCCGGTACGCCGAGCGGCGCGGCATCCCGTACGTCTGGTTCCCGGGGGTCGACGGGGCCCCGGACGAGGTCAAGGACATCCGCTCGGGCGAGCAGGCGACCGCCGACGCGGGGGAGTGGACCCCGCCACGGACCGACCTGAAGCCGCTGGTCAGCTAGGACGTTACTGGCGCGTACGCGATAAAGTCCCTACGGTGGCGTAGGTTACGCCATCGTAGGGAGAACTTGTGACTGCCAGCGCTGCTCTCAGCCAGACCGCCCTGCTCATGGAACTCGAGCCCGTCGTCGAGAAGAACCTGAACCGCCACCTCACCGTGGCGAAGGAGTGGTTCCCGCACGAGTACGTGCCGTGGAGCGAGGGGCGTACCTTCGACGGGCCGCTGGGTGGCGACGCCTGGTCGGAGACGGACTCGAAGCTGCCCGAGGTGGCGCGGACCGCGCTGATCGTCAACCTGCTCACCGAGGACAACCTCCCCTCGTACCACCACCAGATCGCCACCCTGTTCGGCCCGGACGGGGCCTGGGGCACCTGGGTGGGTCGCTGGACCGCCGAGGAGGGCCGGCACGGCACCGCCATCCGGGACTACCTGACGGTGACCCGGGCGGTCGACCCGGTGGCCCTGGAACGGGCCCGGATGACGCACATGACGGAGGGCTACTCCAACAACCACGACGACGAGGTGCTGCACACCCTGGCGTACGTGTCGTTCCAGGAGCTGGCGACCCGGATCTCGCACCGCAACACGGGGAAGGTGACCGGCGACCCGAGGTGCGAGGCGCTGCTGGCCAAGGTCGCCGCCGACGAGAACCTGCACATGGTCTTCTACCGCAACCTGCTCGCCGCGTCCTTCGAGCTGGCCCCGGGGCAGGCGATGCGCGCGGTGGCCGACGTGCTGGCCGACTTCCAGATGCCCGGCGCCGGCATCGACGGCTTCGCCCGCAAGTCGGTGGCGATCGCCCTGGCCGGCATCTACGACCTGCGTCAGCACCGCGACGACGTGGTGGTCCCGGTGCTGCGGCAGTGGGACGTGTTCAACCTCTCCGGGCTCGACGCCGACGGCGAGGTCGCCCGCGAGGAGATCGCCGCCCAACTGGACACGCTGGAGCGGCAGGCGTCCCGGTTCGAGGAGCGCCGCGCGGCCCGCGCCGCCCGGATCGCCGCCACCTCCTGACCCGCCGTCTCCCGCCCCGCCGCGTGCCGTTGCTCGCCACCGGTCGTCCCGGCGCCTCGGGTGGCCGGGAACGGGCAACGGCGCGGCGGTGGCCGGTCAGGCCGGCGGCGGGACGGCCGGCGCGCCGGGCAGGTCGAACAGGAGGCAGGTGGAGGTGGCGTGGGCGACCAGGCGTCCCCGCCTGTCGGTCAGGCGGGCCTCGGCCAGGGCGGTGCGGCGGCCGCGTTGCAGCACGGTGCCCTCACAGCGCAGCAGGCCGGAGTCGACCGTGGCCGGGCGGAGGAACCTCGCGTTCAGGTCGAGTGAGGTGTAGCCGACCCCGGCCGGCAGGGTGGTGTGCACGGCGCACGCGGCGGCGGTGTCGAGCAGCGTCGAGATGACCCCGCCGTGTACGGTGCCGAGCGGATTGTAGTGGAACTCCTGGGGGACCAGCTCGACGGCCACCCACCCCTCCTCGGCCTCCATCCGGGCCATGTCCATCAGCTGCATCACCGGCGGCGGGGCCAGCTCACCGCCGATCATCGCCCGGATCAGTTCCAGCCCGCCGCGTCGTCCGAGGTGGTCGACGCCGACGGTCGGGTCCGACCAGGAGAAGGTGCGGCTGCGTGTCGAGTCCTGGGTCTGTGTCACGGACCCAGCCTCGCAGCGCGTTGCTGCGTCTGTCAACGAGACCTAGCCTGGTCGGCATGAAACCCGAGGCACTGGACTGGTCGGTGGAGAACTGCACCATCGGCCGGGCGATGGCGATCCTGGGCGAACGGTGGACCCTGGTGGTCCTGCGCGAGGTGTTCAACGGCGTGCGCCGCTTCGACGACATGCGGGTGCGCACCGGCATCCCCCGGCAGGTGCTCACCAACCGGCTGGCGGTCCTGGTGGAGCGAGGGGTGCTGCGCCGTGAGCCGTACCGGGAGCCCGGCGCCCGGGTGCGGCACGAGTACCGCCTGACCCGGATGGGCCTCGACCTGTGGCCGGTGCTGGTGGCGGTGCTCGCCTGGGGGGACCGCTACCTGGCCGACCCGGAGGGCTCCCCGTTGAGCGTCCGGCACCGTGACTGCGACGAGCCCGTGCGGGTGGCGCTTCGGTGCGCGGCCGGCCACGAGGTGAGCGAGCCGCGCGATGTGGTGCCGAGGCCCGGCCCGGGAGCGCGCCGCCGTGCCGACTGAGGGCCAGGCCGGCGGCTGCGACCAGAGTGTATAGATCTTCTTCTCTGTCGACAATGTTGCCGTGTTATGACCCAGTCGATCGGTGGCAAGCGCTTGCAGATGAACTTAGATATGTGAATACTTCAGCTCATCCGATCGGCTCCCCCCAGGTCGGTCCGGTGCTCCCGGGCAGCGCCGAACGGCGTGCCCCCGCCTCTCTTTGGAGGATGTTCATGCGACCCACGAGGTCAACGCTCCGCCGCGCCGCCACCGTCGCCGTGGCCGGCACCATGGTCGCCGGCTCGCTCCTCGGCGCGCCCGCCCAGGCCGCCCCCGTCTCGCCTGCCTCCCCCGAGGCCGCCACCAGCCTGGCCGAGCGCCTCGGTGACCGTTCCGCCGGTGCCTACCTCGACGCTGCCGGCAAGATGGTCGTCACCGTCACCGACGCCTCGGCCGCCCGCCAGGTCACCGCCGCCGGTGCCACCCCGAAGATCGTCAAGCGCGGTGCCGCCGAACTCCGGCAGGCCACCGCCGTACTGGACCGCTCCATCAGCATCCCGGGCACCGCCTGGTGGACCGACCCGGTCAGCAACCAGGTCGTCGTCTCCGTCGACAGCACCGTCACCGGCGCGAAGCTGGCGAAGGTCGAGGCCGTCACCGCCAAGCTCGGCGGCACGGTGCGGGTCGAGGCCGAGGCCGGCGTCTACAGCACCCGGATCTCCGGCGGCCAGGCCATCTACGCCGGTGGCGGCGGTCGCTGCTCGCTGGGCTTCAACGTCCGCAGCGGCACCACCTACTACTTCCTGACCGCCGGTCACTGCACCAACATCTCGGCGAGCTGGTACAGCAACTCCGCGCAGACCAGCCTGCTCGGCTCGCGTACCGGCACCAGCTTCCCGGGCAACGACTACGGCATCGTCCGGCACAGCAACAGCGGCAACGCGGCCGGCGACGTCTCGCTCTACAACGGCACCTTCCGCGACATCACCGGCGCCGCCAACGCGACCGTCGGCCAGTCGGCGCAGCGTTCCGGCAGCACCACCGGTCTGCGCAGCGGCTCGGTGACCGCGCTCAACGCCACGGTCAACTACGCCGAGGGCCGGGTCACCGGCCTGATCCGTACCAACATCTGCGCCGAGCCGGGCGACAGTGGTGGCTCGCTGTTCAGCGGCGGCACCGCCCTGGGCCTGACCTCCGGCGGCAGCGGCAACTGCCGCCTCGGTGGCACCACCTTCTTCCAGCCGGTCACCGAGGCGCTGAGCGTCTACGGGGTCAGCATCATCTGATCCTCACCCGGACGATCCGGTAGTGCGGACCGCGAGCGGGCCGTCGGGCGACCGACGGCCCGCTCCCGCGTTCCGGGACACCGGGATTGCCTGGTCGCCGACGGGGTACCGTCCGGCCGGTGAGCGTCTCCGCACCGAGCACGTCGGCCTGGGCCCCGCTGCGGCTGGCCGCCTTCCGTAGCCTCTGGCTCGCCGTGCTGGCCAGCAACGTCGGCACCTGGATGCAGACCGTCGGGGCGCAGTGGCTCCTGGTCGACCAGCCCGGGGCGGCCACCCTGGTGGCCCTGGTGCAGACCGCGAGCATGCTGCCGGTGCTCCTGCTCGCACTGCCGGCCGGCGCGCTGGCCGACACCTTCGACCGCCGCCGACTGCTCATCGCCGTCCAGTGCTTCCTGGCCGCTACGGGCGTCCTGCTCACCGGGCTGACCGCCGCCGGCCGGATGCCACCGGCGCTGCTGCTCACCCTCACCTTCGCCATCGGCGTCGGACAGGCGCTGACCCTGCCCGCCTGGCAGGCGGTCATCCCCGAACTGGTGCCCCGGGAACAGCTCGTCTCGGCCTCCGCGCTCGGCTCGATCAGCGTCAACCTGGCCCGCGCCGTCGGACCCGCGGTCGCCGGGGTGCTGGTCGCGCAGGCCGGCGTCGCGGTGGTCTTCGGTCTGAACGCCCTCTCCTTCGCGGTCTTCGCGGTGGCCCTGCTGAGGTGGCGGCCGGAACACCCCGGGGGCGACCCGATGCCGGAGCGGTTCACCGCCGCGCTGCGCGCCGGTGGCCGCTACGTCCGGCACTCCCCGGTGGTCCGCCGGATCCTGCTACGCGCCGCCCTCTTCGTGGTGCCGGGCAGCGCGCTGTGGGCGCTGCTGCCGCTGGTCGCCAGCCGTCGGCTCGCCCTGGGCTCCAGCGGGTACGGCGTCCTGCTCGCCGCCCTCGGCCTGGGCGCGGTGGCCGGCGCGGTCGTCCTGCCCCGGCTGCGGCGCCTGCTCTCCGACAGCCAGCTCCTGCTCGCCGCCGGGCTGATCTTCGGCGGCACGCTGCTGGTGCTCGCCCTGGTGCCCCGGGCGCTGCCGGTCACCGTGGCGCTGGTCCCCGCCGGGCTGGCCTGGATGACCGTGATGTCCAGCGTCAACGCGGCGATGCAGCTCTTCCTGCCCGGTTGGGTGCGCGCCCGGGGGCTGTCCATCTACCAGATGGTCTTCGCCGGTGGGCAGGCGCTCGGCGCGCTCGCCTGGGGCGCCCTCGGCGCGCTGGCCGGACTGGAGGCCGCGCTGGTGACGGCCGGCGTGGCGATGGCGGTGTGCGCGTCGAGCGTGCTGCTCTGGCCGTTGCGGGACACGCGGGGCGTGAACCGTGAACCGGCGGTCTACTGGCCGGAGCCGCACCTGACGCTGGCCGCGCATCCGCGTACCGGCCCGGTGCTGGTGACGGTCGCGTACACCGTGCCGCCGGAGCGGCAGGAGGCGTTCGTCGAGGCGATGCGGGCGGTGGGGCGGTCGCGGCGGCGTACCGGGGCGATCCGCTGGGGACTGTTCCGGGCCGGTGAACGGGAGCACAGGTTCGTCGAGGTCTACCAGGTCCCGTCCTGGGAGGAGCACCTGCGCCAGCACACCGGACGACTCACCGGCGCCGACCGGGCGGCCGAGGAACGCGCGCGGGCCCTCGTCGACGGTGACCCAGAGGTCACCCACCTGCTCCCGGCCGTTCCGGACTGACCGGGGCGCCGCCGTACCGCAGCGTCAGCGCGACCAGCAGCGGAACGAGCGCCTCCGCGCCGGCGGCCACCCGTTCGGCCAGCCCGATGCGCGGGCCGCCGGTGACCAGCTCCACCACGAACCACCCGACGAGCACCAGCAGCACTCCGGCCGCGCCCGTTCCCCACCGTCGCGGGACGGCCAGGGCCGGCCAGAGGGCCAGCGCGCCGAAGGCGACCGCGGCGGCGATCCCGTGCGCGGCGGAGGAGCCGTGTTCGGCCGGTAGCGGGAAGGCGGCCACGGCGACCGTGGCGACCCCGCCGAGCGCGAGCAGCAGGCGGCCGGTGGCGCGCAGCGGGCGCAGCCCCGCCGCAGTCACGCAGTGGCAGGCTCCGAGCCCCAGCAGTGCGACGGTCATGATCCACCGGTCGGTGGCGTCGAGCGCCGCGAGAGCGCTGATCGTCCCGGCCACCTGGTCGAAACCGCCGGGCTGGCGGGCCGCGCCGAGGGTCCAGCCGCCGACCAGGAGAACCGGGGCGGCGGTGGCGGAGAACAGGACCCACCGGGGTACGACGCGCACCTGCCGGACCGTACCGGACCCGAGCGGCGGCTACCTCCGGGGGCCGATCCGTACCGCTGCTCCGCCGCGCTCGACCGGCCCCCGCTGCGGTGTGGTCAACGGCGCCTGCCGTGGCGGACCGTCACTCCGCGAGCCTCCAGGCGGGTCAGGACATCGGGGTCGTCGAGGTGCGCCAGGGAGACGTCCAGGTCGCGCAGCGCCGGCAGCGACTCCAACGCCTCCGCCCCGGTGCAGTCGCCGGTCAGGAACAGCTTCGACAGGTTCGGGTGGCCGGTCAGCGGGGTCAGGTCCAGCGGCGCCGGGTGGTAGCCGTGGCCGTCCAGATCCAACGACTGCAGGCCCGACAGCGCGTGGATGCCCTCCAGCGACGTCACGTTGTAATCGTCGGACTCGCCGCCCGTGTCGATGTCCAGGGTCTGCTCGACGAGCATGTAGATGTCGTTACCGCCGTCGAAGTCCAGGTTATCGATCGCCGCAGCCGCGGCGGGCGGCACCGCGACGGCGTGCAGGAGGTCCAGCGACGCCGCCAGGCGCGGGCCCGGGCCCGGATAGCCGTCGTCCGGGCCGTCCGGGCCGGTCGACTCGATGATCGCGCGAAGGTCGGCAGCGGCGATCACCTCGTCGGTCAGTAGGGCGTTCAGGACGCCGAGGTGCAGGCCGCGGTCGGCGAAGACGATGGTCATGATCTAGACCGTATCGCGCGACGAGGATGGCTTCCGGCCTGGAGCGGGTCGTCGTCGATCGGATCGCCCGTCTCCTTCCGGCCGGGAGCCGCCCGGTGCCGGTCCGCACCGGGTACCCCTGACACAATGCGAGGGGTAAAGCTGGACCGCAGATGAGGAGACGCAAGTCGTGATCCGTACCCATGACGCCGGCGGCCTGCGCGCGGCGGACGCCGGCACCACGGTGACGCTCGCCGGGTGGGTCGCCCGCCGGCGCGACCACGGCGGTGTCATCTTCGTCGACCTGCGCGACGGTTCCGGTGTGGTCCAGGTGGTCTTCCGCGAGGAGGACGCGCACGCGCTGCGCAACGAGTTCTGCGTGAAGGTCACCGGCGAGGTGACCCGCCGCCCCGAGGGCAACGAGAACCCGGAGCTGCCGACCGGCGAGATCGAGGTGACCGCCAGCGCGTTGGAGGTGCTCTCCGAGGCCGCGCCGCTGCCGCTGCCGGTGGACGACCAGGTCGAGGCGGGCGACGACGTCCGGCTCCGCTACCGCTACCTGGACCTGCGACGCAGCGGCCCGGCGTACGCGATGCGGCTGCGCTCCCGGGCCAACCAGCTGGCCCGGAAGGTGCTGCACGAGCGGGACTTCCTGGAGATCGAGACGCCGACGCTGACCCGGTCGACGCCCGAGGGCGCGCGGGACTTCCTGGTGCCGGTCCGGCTCCAGCCCGGTAGCTGGTACGCCCTGCCGCAGTCGCCGCAGCTGTTCAAGCAGCTGCTGATGGTCGGCGGCATGGAGCGGTACTACCAGATCGCCCGCTGCTACCGGGACGAGGACTTCCGCGCCGACCGGCAGCCCGAGTTCACCCAGCTCGACATCGAGATGTCCTTCGTCACCGAGGACGACGTGATCGACCTCGGCGAGGCGATCGTCACGGAGCTGTGGCGGGACCTCGCCGGCCACGAGATCACCCGGCCGATCCCGCGCATCACCTGGCACGACGCGATGGCCCGCTACGGCTCCGACAAGCCCGACCTGCGCTACGGCGTCGAGCTGACCGAGCTGACCGACTACCTGCGCGGCACCGCGTTCCGGGTCTTCGCGGGCGCGATCGACGCCGGCGGGTACGTCGGCGCGGTGGTCATGCCCGGTGGCGCGGCGCAGAGCCGCAAGGAGCTGGACGGCTGGCAGGACTGGGCCAAGGCGCGGGGCGCGAAGGGCCTGGCGTACGTGGTGCTCGACGCCGAGACCGGCGAGCCGCGCGGTCCGGTGGCGAAGAACCTGTCCGCCGAGCACCTGGCCGGACTGGCCGACGCGGTCGGCGCGAAGCCCGGTGACGCGGTCTTCTTCGCCGCCGGCACGAACACCCGCGAGGCGCAGGAACTGCTCGGCGCGGCCCGGGTGGAGATCGCCAAGCGGGCGAAACTGATCGACGAGAGCGCCTGGGCGTTCTGCTGGGTGGTCGACGCGCCGATGTTCGAGCGCACCGACGAGGGCGGCTGGACGGCGGTGCACCACCCGTTCACCTCGCCGAACTCCGAGTGGGTGGACCGGTTCGAGGAGGCCCCCGACCGGGCCCTGGCGTACGCCTACGACATCGTCTGCAACGGCAACGAGATCGGCGGCGGTTCGGTCCGTATCCACCGGGGCGACGTGCAGCGGCGGGTCTTCGACCTGCTCGGCATCACCCCGGAGGAGGCGCAGGACAAGTTCGGCTTCCTGCTGGAGGCGTTCAAGTACGGCCCGCCGCCGCACGGCGGCATCGCGTTCGGCTGGGACCGGGTCTGCATGCTGCTCGCCGGGGCGGACTCGATCCGCGAGGTGATCGCCTTCCCGAAGACCCGGGGCGGCTTCGACCCGCTGACCGGGGCGCCGACGCCGATCACCGCGCAGCAGCGCACCGAGGCCGGCATCGACGCCAAGCCGAAGGCTCCGGCCGTCGCGCACACCGGCACCGCCGGTCCGGCCGCCCCGGTGGCCGACCCGACCTGATCCGTCGCCGAGCCGGATCAGAAGAGCCGGGGTGGACCTCGTCCACCCCGGCTCTTCTGGCTGCGTCGGCGGTCAGCTCTCGGCGGACCGCTTCTGGGCCGCGATGACCTTGTTGAGCCGTTCCATCCGGGTGGCCAGGCTCATCATGCCCTCCAGCCGGAACGCCGGCGGGCGACGACCGTCGACGTCGGAGAAGCCGTACCGCGCGGCGAGGTCACCGCAGGCGAGGACCTGACCGGACTCCTCCCGCACCGACGGGTCGGCGAGCAGGTGGGCGATCGCCCGGCCCACGTACTCGGCGGAGTGGACCACCGCCGCCGGGCCGCTGCCCAGCGCCGACCAGGCCGCCTCGACCCGCTCGGTGCGGACGAACCCGGGGTGCAGCCCGACTGAAGTGATCTTGGTTTTGCGCAGGTCACCGGCCATCGCCCGGCTCAGCCGGTCGGAGGCGGCCTTGAACATGTCGTACGCCGCCTGCCCGAGGTAGGTGTCCCCGTCGGTGTAGCTGATCGTGACCAGCAGACCGGAGTCGCGGGGGAGCATCAGCCCGACGGCGTGCCGGCTGGCGGTGAACTGCGCCCGCACCGAGGCAGCGTACGCGTCGTACCGCCACATCGGCTGCTGCCAGAACGGGGCGTCGAAGCGGGCCTCGTCGGAGCGCTCGTAGCCGCTCCAGGCGTTGTTGACCAGCAGGTCGAGCCGGCCGTCCTGCTCGCTGGCGATCCGTTCGAACAGCGCGGCGACCTGCGCGTCGTCGTGGTGGTCGCAGCGCACCGCGATGCCCCGACCACCCCGCCTGGTCACCTCGTCGGCGGTGTCGTCGACGGTGCCGGGAAGCCCCTCGGTGCTTCCCTCGGACCGGGTGCTGCGTCCGGTGACGTACACCGTCGCACCGGTGTCACCCAGGGCCAGGGCGACGCCCCGGCCGACCCCCCGGCTGCCGCCGGTGACCACCGCGACGCTGCCGGCCAGGGCCGGCGGCGCCCACCGGCCGTCGTCGGTCGTCTGCTCGGTTGCTTCAGGCACCCTGCTCGCTCCAGTACTCGAGGCTTCGACGGTAGGCGTCCCGGTCGGAGACGTGCGGCAGGCCGTAGCGGCTGCGCAGCTCGTCCAGGGAGGACGGGAGGGCCCCGCCCGCGCACGCGGTCACCTCGCTGACGTCGGCGAGGACCTCCACGTACCGGCGGGACATCGGCGGCAGGGCGTCCAGCTCCGCCGCGGTCAGCTCGTCGGGGTGCACCACCCGGGGCGGGGTGACGGTCCGGCCCCGACGGGCGGCGTGCGCGACACAGATCTCCACCGCCTCGTCGACGGTCATCGCCTCCTTGCCGTAGGTCACCCAGTACTCCCGGCCGTGGTCGCCGGAGTCCATCGCGGCGATGGTGGCCTGGGAGAGGGTGTCCTGCGGGACGATGTCCACCAGGTTGCCCGGGTGCGCCGGGAAGAGCTTCGCCCGACCCCGGCAGATCCAGTCCGACATGAGCTGCACGATCTGCCCACGCGAGGTCACCCCAGTCGCCGCGTCACCGATGAGGTTCGTCGGCCGGAAGATGACGTACGGCACGCCGGAGGCCCGCAGCAGTTCCTCGGCGGCGAGCTTCGAGCGGACGTACGCGTTGACCACGTTCCTCTCGCTCAGCGGCAGCGGAGCGGACTCGGCCAGCGCGTGCACGAACGAGGTGCTCTGGTGGTAGATCGCCGCGTCGGCCCGGCGGGCCAGCTCGATCACCTCGCGGGTGCCGTCCACATTGGTCCGCTGATACCGCTCGGCCGGCTGCCCCCAGTCGGTCAGCCCGCCGGAGTGGATGATCGCTCCGGTCCGGGCGACCAGGTCGGCGTAGCCGTCGTCGTCGAGGCCGAGGCGCGGGCGGGACAGGTCGACCCGCAGCATCTCCACCCCGGGACCGGCCACGCTGCCGGAGTTGACCAGGCACAGGACCGGCCGACCGCCCAGCTCACGGATGATGGACTGGCCGACCACCCCGGAGGCCCCGGTGAGGACGATCATCTTCGGCCGGCTCATCCGCGCCGGTCCTTCCACTCGTAGACCCGCGACAACACCTGGTAACCGGCGAAACTGATCGGCTCCGGCGGGAAGGTCGGCCGGGGCGCGTCGACGAAGGCCAGCGTCGAGTAGTCGGTCTTCTCGCCGAGGACCAGGTCCCGCAGGATCCGCCCACCGGTGTGGGTGGCGGCGATGCCATTGCCGCAGTAGCCGTACCCGTAGTGCAGGCCGGGTCGCAGCGACCCGAAGTGCGGCATCATGTCCCGGGTGATGTCGATGACCCCGCCGTAGGCGAACTCGAACCGCACGTCGTCCTTCCAGGCCGGGAAGAACCGGACGAACGACTCGGTCAGCTCCTGGTAGATCGCCGCGTTGTCGTGGTGGCTGCGGTCGAACGGGCTGCGCGGGTAGTAGTACGCCCGCCCGCCGGCCCACATCAGCCGGTTGTCGGCGGTGAACCGGCTGCAGTGGAGGAACGTCTTGGCTTCGACCAGCCCCTCGCGTCCGGGCCAGTGCACCCGGCCGAGCTGTTCCTCGGTGAGCGGCTCGCTGATCAGCACGTAGCTCCACATCGGCAGGACCGAACGCCGGAACTCCGGGAAGGTGTACTGCGACGCGCTGGTGGCCAGCACCACCTGTGGCGCGCGGACCAGCCCGGTGTCGGTCACCACGGTGTGCGGCCCGCCCGGCGTCGCCGCCGGGTCGACCCGGCGCACGGGCGTGCGCTCGTGGATGGTCACGCCCGCCGCGCGCAGCGTCCGGGCCAGCCCCCGGGCCAGCTTGAACGGGTTGACCAGCGCCCCGCCGACCCGGACCGCGCCCTTGATCTCGGGGGAGTCGACGTAGGCGCGAGCCTCCGCCGCGTCCATGATCTTGGTGTCGCTGCCCAGTCGGAGGGCGAGCTTCCGGTCGTGCTCCAGGCGGGCGAGCTGTCCGTCGTTGAGCGCCACCATCAGGTAGTCGTTCGCCTCGTACTCGGCGTCGACCTTCTCCCGGCGGCAGAACCGGCCGATCTCCAGAATGGACCGGCCGACGATCGCCGACGCCTTGCCGGCCGCATCCTCCCCGTAGACCCGGATGAGCTGGTCCAGGTCCTTGCCGAGGGTGGGGGTGACGAAGCCGTCGGCGGTGCCGGAGGCCGCGCCCCCGGCGATGCCCGCGTCGAGCAGGTGGATGGAAAGCTCCGGTCGGGCCTTCTTCAGTGAGTACGCGGTCCACATGCCGGTGAATCCGGCACCGACGACGGCGACGTCGCAGTCGACGTCGCCGGTCAGGGCGTCCTGCGGTTCGGCCGCCTCGGTGGTCTGCCAGTAGACCTCATGTCGATAGTTCGGCACAGCACTCCAATCGCTGACCCGTCGCGCCGACGACGCCTCAGACTGCCTCGAGGACCAGCCGGGCCAGCCCGAGGTGACGGCGTTCGAAGTGTCCGACGGTGGCGGAGAGGTAGCGCTCGTACTCGGCGACCTGCTCCTCGCCCACCAGTTCCAGGGCCCGCTCCCGGTTGCGCCGGAGGCCGGCCAGCCATTCCGCGCAGGTCCGCGCGTAGTGGTCCGGGTCGTTGCGGACCGACACCACGTCGAAGATCCGTTCACCGGCCTGAAGGACCTCGGACAGCGCCGGGATCTCGGACTCGGTGAAGATCCGCTCGATGATGAAGAGCAGGTCGGCGACCGTTTGCCGGTCCATCCGGACGTTGTTGCCCTTGATGTTGGTCTGGATGGCGATCCGGCCACCCGGGGGCAGCCAGCCCCGGGCCCGGGCGAAGAACTCGCGGTACGCGGCGACGCGCGCTGTCCGGGTGAGTCCCTCCCGGGCGAAGTGCTCGAACGCGCCGATCGAGATGATCGCGTCGTACGGCTCGGTCGGGGTGTGCTCCAGCCAGTTCTGGACGTGCACCTCGATCCCGTCCGACGCGCGTGCCCGGACCCACTCGGCCTGCGAGTCGCTGAGGGTCAACCCGACGACCTGCTCCACCCGGTGCGCGCCCACCAGGCGCTCCATGAGGCCGCCCCAGCCGCATCCGACGTCGAGCACCCGGCGCGCGCCGATCGCCCGCGCCCCCTCGATGAGGTAGTCGAACTTGCGGAGCTGGGCTGCGTCGAGGTCGTCCTCCGGACCCGACCACATCGCGCAGCTGTAGGCCATCGACTGACCGAGCCAGAGCGCGTAGAAGTCGTTCGAGAGGTCGTAGTGCTGCTGGATGGCGTCCATGGACGCGCCGTCGTAGCGGCCGGTGCCGGTGTCGGCCGCGGCCGGCGGGGCGTCGGCCAGCGGTGCGTGGACGGACACGGCCTACGCCTGGAGCTGGGCCGTGGAGTTGGCCAGGTCGACCAGGTCACCGATGGTCTTCACGTCCGCCGCGCGGGACGGGTCGAACTCGATACCGAGCTGGTCCTCGATGCCGTAGACGATGTCGGCCACCTGGAGGCTGGACAAGCCCAGGTCGTCGAAGGCCGTCTGCGCGCCGAGCGTGGTCTCGTCGGCGTTCTTTCCACGCAGTTTCTTCTGCACCATTTCGCAGACCTGTTCAACAGTAATCACTGCGTAACTCCTCGTGCACGTGGTGTGATTGCGCTTTCGACAGCGAGGGGTGTCACTGACCGCCGCGTCGAGAATGCGTATCGCCGGCCCTCGGAAGGTCGGTCCGCTGGATCATGCCACAGTGGACGACATCGGGCGACCCTTCATTGCCGCCTTGTGTGTGGACGAATGCCCGTGCATGATGGGCAGCCTTGGGGGGACACAGGCTTCGAGGTACCGCGCGGGGGCCATCCATTATGGACAGACCGTACCGGGTAGTCGATTATCTGATCAGATCGTTGCACCAAGTCGGGGTGCGTCACATATTCGGCGTCGGTGGCGCCAACATTGAGGATCTGTACGACGCGGCGCACCATTGCGACGGGGCGGTCCGCGCGGTGGTGGCGAAGCACGAGTTCTCGGCCGCCGCCATGGCCGACGGGTACGCCCGCACCACCGGCCGGCTCGCGGTGGCCGTCTCCACCTCCGGCGCGGGTGCGATGAACCTGGTCCCCGGGGTGGCCGAGGCGTACGCCTCCCGGGTGCCGTTGCTGGCCGTGGTGGGGCAGCCGCCCCGTCCGCTGGAGGGTCGGGGGGCCTTCCAGGACACCAGCGGCCTGGCCGGCTCCTTCGACGCGTACCGGCTGTTCTCCTCGATCAGCCGGTACTGCGCGCGGGTCGACGACCCGGCGGACGTCGCCCCGGCGCTGGCCGACGCGCTGACCGCCACCCGGGCGCTGCCCGCTGGGCCGGCGGTGCTGCTGCTGCCGAAGGACGTGCAGCAGGCGCTCCTCGCCGACCCGCCCCCGATCGACGAGCTGCTGGCCGCCCGCCGGACGCCGGTCCCCGCCTCGGCGGCGCGGGAGCGCGCCGCCGACCGGCTGGCGGAACTGGCCGGTGAGCCGGTGCTGGTGATCGCCGGGGACGAGGTGGCCCGCCGGGGTGCCCGCGCCGAGCTCGCCGAGTTCGTCGCCGCGCTGGACGCCCGGGTCGCCGTGGTGCCGGACGGCAAGGACGTCTTCGGCAACCAGGACCCCCGCTTCGTCGGGGTCGCCGGGGTGATCGGGCACCCGAGCGTCACCGACGCCCTGCGCCGGGCCCGGCTCTGCGTTCTGGTCGGCACCCGGCTGCCCGTGATGGCCCGGGGCGGGCTGGACGCCCTGCTCGCCGGCACCGAGCTGGTCTCCTTCGGGGCTGAGCCGGCCTTCCCCGACCCGGACGCGCTGCACGTGGACGGCGACCTGCGCGCCGAACTGCGGGCGGTGACCGCGCACCTGCGTGCCGCCCGGCCGGCCCCACCGTCCCCGCCCCAGCCGGATCTGCGCTTCCTCACCGTGCCGCCGTTCGAGGGGGAGGGCATGCGGCTGCGCGACGCGGTCGAGGCGATCGGCGCGGCCGTGCCGGACGGCGCGACCGTCGTCGCCGACGCGGGCAACGCCGCCGCCGGCGTCATCCACTGGGTGGCCACGCCGCGCGACGGCCGGTTCGTCGTCGCGCTGGGCATGGGCGGCATGGGGCACAGCCTCGGCGCGGGCATCGGGGCGGCCATCGGCACCGGCGCGCGCAGCTACGTGGTGATCGGCGACGGCGGCTTCCTCATGCACGGCATGGAGATCCACACCGCGGTCGAACACGACCTGCCGGTGACGTTCGTGGTCGTCAACAACAACGCGCACGGCATGTGCGTCACCCGCGAGCAGCTCTACTACGACGACGCGTACACGTTCAACGAGTTCCGACCGACCGACCTGGCCGCCGGGATCCGGGGCATGTTCCCGACCCTGCCGGTCACCCACGCCCGCACGCCGGACGAGCTGCGGCAGGCCCTGGTCGCGCACGGGTCCACCCGGTCGCCGGCCGTGGTCTGCGTCGACGTGAGTCCGCGGGAGATCCCACCGTTCGTACCGTTCCTCAACCATCTCGACACCGCCAGTCCCCAAGGAGCACCCCATGACCAGCCCGTCGTCGCCGTTGGCTGACATCCCGAACCTGCTGCGCTGCGAGACCACCCCCCGCGAGGCGGCGCTGGCCAAGGCCGCGGAGATGACCCACGCGGTCTACCCGCACGACGCGGTGTACGGGCAGTTCTGCACCGTGCAGGACTACATCGACTGCCCGCCGGAGGACCTCTTCGACTACCTCTCGGACCTGCGCAACCTCGACGAGTGGACGTACAGCACCCGGCACTTCGAGCCGGTTCCCGGGGCCACCGACGGGCTGCACGCGGGCTGGGACACCCTGGCCGACGACACCCGCATCTACGCCAAGGTGGTCGCCAACCGGGAGGCGCTGACCGTCGACTACCACTGCGCCTGGGACCAGGGCGACGAGCTGTGGATGATCTACATCAACCGGATCATCCCCGCCGAGCTGGTGCTCTCCAGGCCCGGCTCGGTGCTGGTCTGGACCAACTGCCGCCACCCGTACTACGACGACAACCCCAACAAGCACCTGGTCGCCGACCCGAACCGGGTCTGGGTGGGGGACATGTGGCCGCTGTTCTACGCCGGGCACCGGGCCGAGCTGGACAACCTCAAGGCCATCGTCGAGTACCGGCACAGCCGGGGCATCCCGGTGACCGGCCACGTGGCGCGCGAGGGAGCCTCGGTATGACCGTCCCGGTCAGCCTGGTCGATCTCGACAGCGCCCTGCCGGAGAACCGGGTCGGCACCGAGTTCTACCGGGGCGCGGACGCCGCGCTCGACGACAGCGTCATGTTCAAGTCACCGAAGTACCGCCGGCACATCGGGCCGGAGGAGACCGCGGCCGACCTGATCGTCCGGGCCGCCCGGCCGGTGCTGGAGCGGGCGAGGGAACGCGGGGACGGGCCGGTGGACCTGCTCATCACCAACGTGCTCCTGCCCGACCTGCCGTTCACCGGGGCCGGGGCCGAGGTGGCCCACCGGCTCGGCGAACGCCCGGACTGGGTGCTCGACGTGCACAACGGCGGCTGCGTCTCCTTCGTCTACATGCTGAAGATCGCCAAGCAGATCATGCAGTCCGGCGGGGCGCGCACCGCGTTGCTGTGCAACGTGCAGAACAGCGCCGGCCAGGTCTTCACCCAGCCGACCATCCGCACCAAGTCGCACGCGCCCGTCCCGGGGGACGGGTGCGGCGTCGGCTACCTGCGGATCGGGGACGAGTCCCCGATCCTCGACGTGGAGATCCGCCAGTACGTCGAGTACGCCACCGACGTCGGCCTGGCCTTCGACGACGACCGGAAGTACTGGCAGCCGGGGCAGAGCGAGATGGACGTCAGCTTCACCGACTCCAAGGTCGCGAAGATCATCGGCCGGGGCAACCAGCTCGTCCCCGAGGTGGTCACCGCGCTCTGCGGCCGGATCGGCGTCCGTACCCCGGACATCGACGTGCTGGTCACCAACCAGCCGAACCGGATGTTCCTGCGCAACTGGCGGGAGGCGTTGCAGCTCAAGCCGGAGCGGCACCTGGACACCTTCGACGAGTACGGCAACCTGTTCGGCGCCGCCGTGCCGATCACGCTGACCGAGGCCGTCCGGGACGGTCGGGTACGCCCGGGAGACCTGCTGGTCCTCGCCGGCTTCGCGCACGCCGGCGACATGGCCGGCGCCGCCGCCGTCCGCTGGCGGGCCGGCGGGTAGAGCCACCGGGTCCGACGACGGAGCCGGGGTGGGGAGATGCTCCCCACCCCGGCTCCTCCCGTCTGCGGGCGACGGCCTCAGCGCACGGCGACCCGGGCCAACGGACGCCATGCGTCGGACGCCAGCAGCGCCCGGCACCGGAACCGCTGGATCTTGCCGCTGGGCGTCTTCGGCAGCGTGCCCTTCTCCAGGAAGACGCACTCGGCCAGCGGCACCCCGGCCTTGGTCATCGCGATCGCCGCCGCCTCGTCGGCGAAGGCCCGGTAGTCGTTGCTGCGGCTCTTCAGCTCCACGAGCAGCACCAACTCGCTCCGGCCGTCCTCGGCGACGTCGACGATCACCGCGCAGCCCTTGCGGACCGCCTCCAGCCCGTCGATCGTGCTCTCGATCTCCCGCGCGTAGACGTTGCGCCCGCCGACCTGGAGCAGGTCGTCGGAGCGACCCACCACGTACAGCTCACCGTCCTGCAGGAAGCCCAGGTCACCGGTGCGCAGCCGGCCGTCGACGAACCGCGCCGCGGTGCGCTCCGGGTCGCCGAAGTAGCCGCTGGCCAGGCTCGGCGAGGCGATCCGGATCTCGGAGAGGCCACCCGGTTCGGCGACCTCCACCTCGACCCCGTCGCACGGCCGGCCGGTGGAGACCACCCGGGTCGCCGCCGGGTCGTCCGGCGCGCAGGCCACCACCTCGCCGTCGGCCAGCCGGTTGCCGTCGACGTCGAGGAAGCGCGGCGCCTCGTCGTGCGGGCAGGCGGTCACCGCCAGGGTGGCCTCGGCCAGACCGTACGCCGGCATCAGCGCCTCCTCGCGGAGCCCGTGCGGCCCGAACGCGGCCACCGTGCGCCGCAGCGCCGTCCACTCCACCCGCTCGGCCCCGACCACGCAGACCCGCAGCCGCAGCGGCGCGGCCAACGCGCCGGTGCCCTGCCCCCGCGCGGCCAGGTGCAGCGCGGTGCTGGTGCCCGCGGTCATGGTCGCGCCATACTCGGCCATGTCCCGGAACCAGGTCCGAGGCGACATCATGAACCGCTCCGGAGTGGACAGCACCAGCCCGAAGTCGTGCGCCCAGGCGTAGAGCAGGCAGCCGAACATGCCCATGTCGTGGGAGAGCGGCAGCCAGGAGGCGACCGTCTCCTCGCCGGGCACCCCACCGGCCATCGCCAGGATCATCTCCAGCTGCCGGCCGATGGCCCGGGTGGTCAACGCGCACCCCTTGGGCACGCTGGTGCTGCCCGAGGAGTACTGCACGAACGCCAGCCCGTCGGCCTCCGGCGGGGTCTCGTCGATCCGGCTGTCGCCGGCCAGCGACTGCCAGGACCGCACCGCCAGCCGGCGGTGCAGCGACTCCGGCAGCAGCGGGGCCAGCTTCTCGTCGGCCAGCAGCACCGGCGCGTCGAGCTGGGCGACCAGGGTCGCCAGGTGTCCGGCGTACTCCTGCCGGTCCATGCCCCGGGTGGGCACCGGCAGCGACGCGACGGCCCCGCCGGCCAGCCAGACCCCGAGCAGGCCGCGCACCGCCTCCGGGGAGTTGTCCAGGATGGCGGCCACCTGCCGGCCCGGGCGGACCCCGGCCCGGCGCAGGGTGGCCGCCGCGCCCCGGGCGTCGGCGACCACCTCCGGCCACGGTGTCGCGGTGAACCCGTTGCCGGCCCAGGCGTGCAGCCGGCCCCGGTCCCCGGCTCCGGTCAGTCGCTCCCACAGCTGCATGGCGTCCCTTTCCGGGCCGGTACGGCGGTCGGTGTCCTCATTCGACGTCGGTGACCGAGACCAGCTCGGACGCGGACCGGCGTTCGGACAGCGGCGGGGCCACCGGCCCGGTCAGCAGCTCCTCGGCGGTGGTGGCCGGGGTCTGGTCCGGCTTGACGTTGCCGACCAGGCTCACCCCGCCCTCCCGCATGGCCAGCCGCTCCGGGTCGATCCGGATCACGTGGGTGGCCAGGCCGACCTTCTCCAGCGACCAGATGAAGATGGCGCTGAGGTCGACCTCCCACCACTTCATGCCGTGCCGCGCCGACCGGGGGAAGGCGTGGTGGTTGTTGTGCCACGCCTCGCCGAACGAGGGGATGGCCAGCCAGGCCACGTTGCGGGAGTGGTCCAGGGTGCCGAACCGGCGGCGGCCGAAGTAGTGCCCGACCGAGTTGACCGCGTAGGTCATGTGGTTGACCAGGAAGAGCCGCACCAGACCGCCCCAGAGCGCACCGGTCAGCGCGCCGGTGAGCGTCCCGGTGAGGGCGAGCCCGATCAGGCCGGGCAGCACGATGCCGGCGAGTACCACCAGCACGAACTTCTCACTGATCCAGCGCAGCGCCTTGTCGCGGACCAGGTCCGGGCAGTAGCGCATCGGCTCCGAACGCAGGCCGACGTCGAAGAGCCAGCCGAGGTGGGCGTGCCACAGCCCCCGGAGGATGCCCTTGACGCCGGGCTCGAAGCCCAGGTGCGGGCTGTGCGGGTCGCCCTCGCGGTCGGCGACCCGGTGGTGCCGGCGGTGGTGTGCGGCCCAGATGATCGGCGGGCCCTGTCCGGCCATCGCGCCGGCCGTGGCCAGGGCGAGGTAGATCGGGCGGGGCGTCCGGAAGGACCGGTGGGTCAGCAACCGGTGGTAGCCGGTGGAGATGCCGAAGGCGCAGATCGTGTACATGACCACCAGGGCCACGAGGTCCGACCAGCCGAACAGCTTGTTCCAGAGCAGGACCATCGCCACCACGACGCCGATCAGCGGCGCCACGGACGCGGTCAGGATGAACCAGCGGTGTTCTCTGCCGTCCATGTACCTACCTCTTGGTCTATGGGTTCGAGCGGTGCGATCGCGGCGCGCCCGGCGTTCCGCCGGCTCGGCCGGCGGGGGACGCGTACCGGTTCCGGCCTTCCGCCGACGGCCCGGTGGAACGGGCGGAACCGGGGCGGGAATGCGGTCGCCGGGCGCGACGAAAGCTGCCCCGAACAACCGACGGTATCGTCGGAGTGACGGAGTGTGGTGCGCGCTGTCATCCGACGGCCCCCCGTCCACGGCTCGCGCGGCAAACAGGTACCGCACTTTATCGAAAGTGGATCGTATAGACCATGGTTTGAGGAGCCGACTATCTACTCTGGACTTGTCAATTTACGTCTGATCCGTCCGATTGAATATGTGCTGTCAGAAACGTAGGGCCCCGGCGGGATCGCGTAGGCTCCGTCCACTCGCGACACCCGGGTCGGGACAAAGGGGATTGTGACGCCGGCATGGGTCAATAACTGATACGGTCGGCGTGCGTTCAGCGTCGTCGCAGCAAGGAGACGAACATGTCCAGTCAGCCAGCCGTCGGACTTCCCTCCGGTCACCTCACGATGCGGCTCGCGCACCGGGCGATGCTGCGCGACCTGGGTCGTATCTCGGCCACGGCCACGGGCCTGTCCGGCGCACCCGACGCGGCGCGCGCCGCGGCCCTGACCGACTACGCCGACCGGATCCTCCAGATCATCGAGCACCACCACGAGGGCGAGGACGAGTTCTTCTGGCCGATGCTGCGCGAGCGCGGCGCCGGCGAGGACGTGCTCACCCTGATGACCGAGGAGCACGCCGAACTGCTGGGCCACCTCAAGGACGTCCGGGGCCGGCTGGTCGCCCTCGACCGCGCCCCGGCCTCCGCCTGGGCCGAGTTCGGCGCGGCGGTGCAGCGGCTGCGCGACTCGCTCGCCGCGCACTGCGCCGACGAGGAGCGTGAGCTGACCGACCGGCTGGCCCCGGCCCTGGACGCGTCCGCGTGGAGCCGCTTCGAGCGCAACATGCTCAAGACTGCGCCGAAGTGGACGCTCGGTTTCATGCCGCCCTGGCTGGACTCGGTCGCCGAGCCGGACGAGCGGGCCGGTGTTCCGGCCCGCCCGGTGGCCAAGCTGATGGCCGGCTCGCTGCGCCGCCGTCAGCAGCGCGCCTTCGGCGACTGACCCGCGTCGGAGAAGCCCCACGGGCCGACGGGCCGCTCCGGCCACGGTCCGGCCCGAGACGACCGACCGGGTCCGACGACCATCCGCGCCCCCACCGCCCGGCCCCGGGCGGTGCCGTCCCGACCGCCCGGGCACCGGGCGGAACCCCCGCCACCCACTGAGCACTGCTGAGGAGTCGTGATGGTGCAAGCCGCCGTGCCCGAAGGGGACCAGATGTTGAGCCGGGGGCGGGTCGCGCTCCTGCTCGCCATCACCTGCGGCGCCCAACTGCTCGTCATCTTCGACGAGACGGTGGTCAACCTGGCCCTGCCGTCGATCCGTACCGACCTGGAGTTCTCCACCTCCTCGCTGGCCTGGGTGGTCGACGCGTACATGCTGCTCTTCGGCGGCTTCCTGCTGCTCGGCGGCCGGGGCGCGGACCTGTTCGGCCGGCAGCGGATGTTCCTCGTCGGCCTGGTCGTCTTCGTCGGCGCGTCGCTGGCCGGCGGGCTCGCTCAGTCGGACACCGCGCTGATCGTCGCCCGGGGCGTGCAGGGCTTCGGTGCGGCGCTGCTCAGCCCGGCCGCGCTGAGCATCCTGGTCAGCGCCTTCACCAACGCCGACCAGCGGGGCAAGGCGCTCGGCGTCTGGGGTGGCCTCTCCGGCATCGCCGGCACCACCGGCGTGCTCCTCGGCGGTCTGATCACCGACACCATCGGCTGGCGCTGGGTCTTCTTCATCAACGTGCCGGTCGGCGCGGTGCTGCTCGCGCTCGCCCTGACCGGCCTGCGTGGCGTTGCCGACCTGGAGGCCGCCACCGGTCCGCGCCGGTTGGACGGCTTCGGCGCGGCCACCATCACCGGTGGTCTGCTGCTGCTCGTCTACACCATGCTCAACACCTCGCACCGGGCGTGGAGCGACCCGCTCACCATCGGTGGACTGGCCGGCGCGGTCGTGCTGATCGCGATCTTCGTCTGGTGGGAGAAGCGCGCCCCGGAGCCGCTGCTGCGCCTCGGCATCCTGGCCAACCGGCAGATCGCGGTGGCCAACATCCTCACCGTGCTGGCCGCCTCCGCGCTCTACGGCACCTTCTTCTTCCTCAGCCTCTACATGCAGGTGATCAACGGCTGGTCGCCGATCCGGGCCGGCCTGTCGTGGGCCCCGCTCGGCCTCACCATGGCGGTCTTCGCCGGGGCGGCCATGCAGCTCACCCCGAAGCTGGGCACCCGAAACCTGATCATGGCAGGTCTGGCGCTGGTCGGGATCGGCCAGGTGCTGCTGCTGCGCAGCAGCGTCGACGGGTCGTACGTCAGCGAACTCCTGCCCACCCTGATCCTCTCCGGCGCGGGCTTCGGCCTGGCCCTGGTGCCCCTGGTGGTCGCGGCGGTCAGCGGCGTCGCCCGGGAGGAGAGCGGCATCGCCTCCGGCCTGATGAACACCGCCCAGCAGGTGGGTGGCGCGGTCGGCCTCGCGGTCCTGGTGACCGTCGCCAACGAGCGGCTCTCCGGTCGGATCAGCGGAGGTGTCCAGGACCCGTCCGTGCTGCTCGACGGCCTGCACGCGGCCTTCCTGGTGGCGGCGATCCTGACCGCCGTCGCCGTGCTGGCCACGTTCGCGCTGCCCAGCACCCGCGCCAAGGTCGACCTGGCGGCGATCCACGGCGGCTGACCCCCCAACGGACCCGACGCGGCGGGCCGGACCGGGAACCCCCGGTGCGGCCCGCCGCCGGTGTAGACAGGAGCACACGCAGATGGGCCACTACCGCAGCGACCTGCGGGACCTGGAGTTCGACCTCTTCGAGGTCTTCGGGATCGAGGAGTTCCTCGGCACCGACGGCTATCCCGACCTGGATGCCGACACCGTCCGGCAGATCCTCGCCGAGGTGGACCGCTCCGCTCGGGAGGAGTTGGCGGACGCCTTCACCGAGGGCGACCGGCACCCGCCGGTGTTCGATCCGGCCACGCACACCGCGCCGCTGCCCCCGGCGTTCGCCAAGGCGTACCGGGCGTTCCTGGACGCCGGGTTCTGGCGGCTCGGCGACCTGGCCCCGGAGCTGGGCGGCACGCCCGCGCCCCGGATGCTCTGGCGGGCGATCGGCGAGCTGGTGATGGGCGCCAACCCGGCGGTCTGGATCTACGCCTCCGGCCCGCCCCTGGCCAACGTGCTCTGGCACGAGGGCACGGCGGAGCAGAAGCGCTGGGCGCGGATCTTCGTGGACCGCCAGTGGGGCTCCACCATGGCGCTGACCGAGGCCGACGCCGGCTCGGACGTCGGCGCGGGACGCACCCGGGCGGTGCCGCAGCCGGACGGCTCGTGGCACCTGGAGGGCGTCAAGCGCTTCATCACCTCGGGCGAGCACGACCTCACCGAGAACATCGTCCACTACGTGCTGGCCCGCCCGGTGGGCGTCGAGGGCGTCGGTGGTCCGGGCACCAAGGGCCTCTCCCTCTTCGTGGTGCCCAGGTACCACTTCGACCCGGCCACCGGCGAGCTGGGCGCGCGCAACGGTGTCTTCGCCACCAACGTCGAGCAGAAGATGGGCCTGAAGGTCTCCAACACCTGCGAGCTGACCTTCGGTCAGCACGGCGTGCCGGCGGTCGGCTGGCTGGTGGGGGAGCGGCACGACGGCATCCGGCAGATGTTCCGGATCATCGAGTACGCCCGGACGATGGTCGGTACGAAGGCCATCGCCACCCTCTCCACCGGCTACCGCAACGCCCTGGAGTACGCCCGGGAGCGGGTGCAGGGCGCCGACCTGACCCGGATGGCCGACAAGACCGCCCCCCGGGTCCGGATCATCGCCCATCCCGACGTGCGCCGGTCGCTGATGCTGCAGAAGGCGTACGCCGAGGGGCTGCGCGCCCTGCTTGTCTACACCGGCCGCTGGCAGGACCGGATGGTCCTCGGGCCGGACGCCGAACTGGCCGCCCGGGTCAACGACCTGCTCCTGCCGCTGGTCAAGGGGGTCGGCTCGGAACGGGCGTACGAGATGCTCGGGCACGAGTCGTTGCAGACCCTCGGCGGATCCGGCTACCTGGCCGACTACCCCCTGGAGCAGTACCTCCGGGACGCCAAGATCGACACCCTGTACGAGGGGACCACCGCGATCCAGAGCCTCGACCTGGTGTTTCGCAAGATCGCCAAGGACCAGGGGGTGGCGCTGATGGCCCTGGCCGGCGAGATCGGCGCGTTCGTCGGCGCCGAGACCGACGACTCGTTCACCGCCGAGCGGGTCGCGCTGGGCCGGGCGGTCACCGACGTGCAGGGCTGCCTCGGCACCATGCTGGAGTGGCTGGGCGCCGCGCAGGGCGGTGAACCACGCCAGCTCTACCTGGTCGGGCTGCACAGCCGACGGCTGCTGCTGGCCCTCGGTGACCTGCTCGTCGGCTGGCTGCTGCTCACCCGGGCCGAGGTCGCCGCGCGGGCGCTGGGCCGGGCCGACCTCTCTGCCGCCGACCGGGCTTTCTACACCGGCAAGGTGGCGGTGGCCCGGTTCTTCGCCCGGGAGGTGCTGCCCCGGCTCACCGCCGACCGGAAGATCGTCCAGGCCGCGTGCCTCGACCTGATGGACGTCCCCGAGGAGGCGTTCTGATCCACCGCCGGACCACCCGGCCGGTGGTGGTGGGCACCGTCTGGTGGGCCGACCTGGGCATGCTGCGCCGGTGGCACCTCGGGCTGCTGGACGACACCGAGCGGCGTCGGCTCGCTGTCATCGTCCACCCCCGCCACCGGCGGCAGTCCACCCTGGGCGCGGTGCTGCTGCGACTGGCGGTCGCCCACCACGTCGGCGTGCCGGCGGACCGGATCCGGGTGGTGCGGGAGTGTCCGAGCTGCGCCGGGGCGCACGGGCGGCCCCGGCTGCCGGACCTCGCGCTGGCGGTCTCCGTGTCGCACTCCGGGCGGCGGGTGGTGGTGGCGGTCGGCGACCGGGACGGCCTCGGCGTGGACGTGGAACGGGTGGTGCCCGGGCACCACCCGGTCGACCTGGAACTCTGGTGCCGGCGCGAGGCGGTGGCCAAGGCCACCGGGGACGGCCTGCGGGTCCGCGTCCGCGACGTCCGCGTCAGCCCGACCCGGCTGCTCGCCTACCCCGGCCGGCCCGAGCTGCGCGGACGTCTGTGGGACCTGCGCCCCGGGCAGGGCTACCGGGCGGCGGCCGCCCTGGTCGGCCCGACACCCCCGCCGCCCCGGGCGCGGCTCGTGGAACGCCGGGCGACCGCCCTGCTCACCCGCCGCGTGTCCGGCCGGCACCGACCCGTTCCGAGCTGACCGATCCCCCGGCGCGGTCTCCGGGCGAGCGGGTGCGGCCGGGGGAGTGTCTGCGGGCTCCGTGAACCCCGTCGCCCGAATGCACAATAGTTGTGCACGGAACCTGTGCAGAACTATTGTGCAATCATGGCAGAGGAGCAGACCCGCACGACCAGCTCGGCCCGACTGGACCACCGGCAGATTCGCGTCCTCGCGCACCCGCTGCGGATGCGGCTGCTGGGCGCGCTGCGCGCCGACGGGCCGGCGACCGCCACGACGCTGGCCGGCGTGCTCGACACCAACACCGGGGCCACCAGCTACCACCTGCGGCAACTCGCCGAGGTCGGGCTGGTGGCCGAAGAGCCCGGCCGGGGCACCGGCCGACAGCGCTGGTGGCGGGCGGTGCACGACGCCAGCAGTTGGGACCCGAGCGAATACGACGACGACCCGGACACCCGGGCGGCCGTGGAGTGGATGCAGGTCGAGCACGTGCGCTGGGTAACCGAGCAGGCCGAGCGGTGGCTCGCCGAGCGGGCGACCTACTCGCCGCAGTGGCGGGACGCGGCCGGCATGAGCGACGCCTTCCTGGTCATCGGCGCGCAGCGGCTGCACGCGCTCAACCAGGAGATCTGGGAGCTGATCCTCCGCTACCGCGCCGAGACGCTCCCCGACGAGACGGACGTGAAGCCGATCCACCTGATCTACGCGGCCTTTCCCGGGACGGGGGAGGGCCGGTGAGCGCGCTCACCGCCCGTCAGGTGCGCCACCGGTTCCTACTGCTCTACGGGCTCCGGTGGCTGCCCACCGGCCTGATGTTCCCGGTCATGGTCCTGCTGATGCAGGAACGCGGACTCTCCCTGGCCCAGATCGGCCTGGCGGCCAGCGCCCAGGGGCTGGTCGTGCTCGCCCTTGAACTGCCCACCGGCGGGCTCGCCGACGCCCTCGGCCGCCGACCGGTGCTGGTCGCGGGCGGCGCGGTCAACCTCGCCTCGCTGGGCCTGGCCGCCGTCGCCGACTCGTTTGGCCTCTTCGTCCTGGTCTGGCTGTTGCAGGGCGTCTACCGGGCGCTGGACAGCGGCCCGCTCGAGTCGTGGTACGTCGACGCCAGCCTCGCCGCCGATCCCGACGTGGCGTACGAGCGGGGTCTCAGCCAGGGCGGGACGGTCACCGGCGTCGCTCTCGCCGCCGGCGCGCTGCTCAGCGGCGGCCTCATCGCGCTGGGCGCGGTCGGACCGGTCAGCGCCCTGACCGTGCCGGTGGTGGTCGCCGTGGTGCTGCAACTGGTCGGTCTGGTGGCACTCCAGACCCTCCTGGTCGAGCCTGGTCCCGCCCGGGGCTCCGGGGCGCTGCGGGCATCGGTCGCCGAGGCGCCGCGCATGATCGGACAGGCGGTCGGTCTGCTGCGCCGATCCCCGGTGCTGCTCGCCCTGGTCGCGGTGGAACTCTTCTGGGGCTTCGGCATGACGACCTTCGAGACCCTGCTCCCGGTGCGTCTCGCCGAGGTGACCGGCGACGCGGACCGGGCGGCGGTCCTGCTCGGCCCCGCCAGTTCGGCGGCCTGGCTCGCCTCGGCGGCCGGCGCGGCGGTCACCCCGCTGCTGGCGCGCTGGTGGGGCGCGGCACCCGCCGCCGCGCTGCTGCGGGTCGTGCAGGGGCTGACCGTGGTCGGGATGGGGCTGCTCGCCGGACCGGTCGGCGTGCTGGTGGCCTATCTGGCCTGCTACACGGTGCACGGCGCGTCCAACCCGCTGCACGCCGGGCTGCTGCATCGCCAGGTCGACGGCCCGCACCGGACCAGCGTGCTGTCGTTGAACTCGATGGTGGCCATGCCCGCCGGTGCGCTCGGTGGCGTCGTCCTCACCGCCCTGGCCGACGCCACCAGCGTGAGCACCGCGATGCTGGTCGGCGCGGTGGTGCTGGCCGTCGCCGCGCCGCTCTACCTGCCCGCGTGGCGGGCCGCCCGCCGGACCCCGGTCCCCCCGACACCCGCCTCCGCCACCACCAGCGGCTGACACCCCGCCGTCCGGTGCTCACGCGCCCGGCCCCGCCCCCTCGCCCCCCGCCGCCGCGTGGTTGCAGGGGACCCTTCCTCGACAGAAAGCGGTAACAGGGGACCCCTGCTACCACCAGAGCGCTACCACCTCAGCCGAGCTGCAGGGAGGTGCGCCCGAGGGTGCCGGTGAAGCCGAGCCGCCGGTACAACCGGATCGCGCCGACGTTGTGGGTGTAGACGCCGAGCGCCACGTGGTCGTACCGGGCGAAGAGGGCGCGGGCCATGCCGGCGGTCAGCGCCGCGCCGAGCCCCCGCCCCCGCTCAGCCGGCGCGACGGTCAGGCCGGCGAGGAAACCGAGCTCGCCCCGGCTGCGGTCCGCGCCGCAGGCCACCAACCGGTCACCGGCGCGGATGCCGTACCAGTCGACCACCCGGGGGTCGCCGGGGCGCGAGGTGGTGCTCGGGAAGGCCTCGTCGACCAGCGCGGTGAGCGCGGGCAGGTCGGCCTCGGTGAGGCGCACCACCTGCTCCTCTCCGGGCTGCCGGGGCGGCGCGGCGGTGCTCCAGAGGAAGTCCCAGTCGTCGTGCCGGGCGATCGGCAGCGCTCCGGTCAGCTCGGCCGTACCGAGCCGGGGCAGGTGCAGCCACTGTCCGGAACGGACGGCCCCCTGCGCCAGGAACTCCGCGAAGAGGCCGACCGCCGGCCCGGGAGCGCCGAACGCCCCGCCGGCCGGGCCACGCTCGGCCGGGAGCAGCCACGCCGTGGTGCCGTCGAGCAACCACGCCCGCGGCTCGTCGTCCCGGCCGAGGACGTGCCGGGCGTACGGGTGGTGACCGGTGGCCGCCAGGACCGCTGCCCGCCCGTGTACCACCCGCGCTGTCCCGATCATGCCGCCAGCCTAGTCAGGGCGCGGATGCCGTCCATCCTGGAGATTGACGATCGGACCGATCGGGTACATCACGGCCGACGTACCCGATCCCTTACCGGAGGACCGACATGCTCGCCATCGCCGCGGCCATCGTTTTCGGTTTCGCCCTGCTCATCGACCTGCTCAACAACAACTTCGGCGCGCCCGACCTGTTCAACTGGAACACGCTGGTCCTGATCGGCCTGCTCCTGCTCTCGCTCTACCTGGCCGGTGTCGGCCGTGGTCCGCGCGGCGCGGGCGGCGGGGGTGGCGGCCGGTGGTACCGGGGCCGCCGGCCGGGTCGCGGCTGACCGCTTCCGATCATCGCCGGCCCGTCCCGCGCCGCGATTCCGGCGTCGCGGGACCGGGCCGGTACTGTCTTCGTGATGGAGTCCGACGCCCTGTTCACTCTCGGTGACCCCGCCGCAGCGCCGCGCGCGCCAGCGGGGTTCGGTGGCGCGTCCGCCGGGGTCGACGGCTTCGACACGGTCGGGGCCGACGCGCCGTTGCCGGTGCGGATGCGTCCGGCGAACCTCGACGAACTGGTCGGTCAGGAGCATCTGCTCGCCCCCGGCTCGCCGCTGCGGCAGCTGGTCGGCGGCGCGACTCCGATGTCGGTGATCCTGTGGGGACCGCCCGGCTGCGGCAAGACCACCGTCGCCCACCTGGTGGCCCGGGCCACCGACCGCCGGTTCGTCGCGATGTCGGCGCTCACCGCTGGGGTCAAGGACGTCCGCGCGGTCATCGAGACCGCCCGCCGGCAACGCCGCTCCGGCGGCCCGCCCACCGTGCTCTTCATCGACGAGGTGCACCGGTTCAGCAAGACCCAGCAGGACTCCCTGCTCGCCGCGGTCGAGGACCGGACGGTCACCCTGCTCGCCGCGACCACCGAGAACCCGTACTTCTCGGTCATCTCGCCGCTGCTGTCCCGCTGCGTGCTGCTGACCCTGCAACCGCTCACCGAGGACGCGGTCCGGGGCCTGCTGCGCCGGGCGGTCACCGACGAGCGGGGCTTGGGCGGTGCGCCCACCCTCGCTCCCGAGGCCGAGGACCACCTGGTACGCCTCGCCGGAGGTGACGTCCGCAAGGCGCTCACCGCCCTGGAGGCGGCTGCGGCCTCCGCCACGGCACTCGGGGTCGACCGGATCGACCTGGCCACCGCCGAGCAGGCGGTCGACGTCGCGGCGGTCCGCTACGACCGGGCCGGTGACGCCCACTACGACGTGACCAGCGCCTTCATCAAGAGCATGCGCGGCTCCGACGTCGACGGGGCGCTGCACTGGCTGGCCCGGATGCTGGTCGCCGGGGAGGACGCCCGGTTCGTCGCGCGCCGGCTGGTCATCTTCGCCAGCGAGGACGTCGGCATGGCCGATCCACTCGCGCTGAGCGTGGCGACCGCCGCCGCCCACGCCGTGGAGTACGTGGGGCTTCCCGAGGCCCAGCTCAACCTCGCCCAGGCGGTCATCCACCTGGCCACCGCGCCGAAATCCAACTCGGCGACCACCGCGATCGGGGCGGCGATCCGGGACGTCCGGGCCGGCCGGGGCGGGCCGGTGCCCCGCGCCCTGCGCGACGCCCACTACTCCGGTGCCCGGGGGCTGGGGCACGGCACCGGCTACCGCTACCCGCACGACGACCAGCGGGGTGTGGTCACCCAGCAGTACGTCCCGGACGACCTCGTCGGCACCGACTACTACCGGCCCACCGAACACGGCGCGGAGCGTGCGGTGGCCGCCCGGCTGCCCCTGCTGCGCCGCATCGTCCGGGGCCGGGCCACCCCGGTCGCCGACACGTCGGTGGGAGCCGGACGGGGCACGACGGACGCGACCGGCGTCCCGACGGATGAGGGCGGCGCGGACGCCGCCAGGAAGGGTCACCAGTGAGACCTCGTGGTGCGGAGCGGCCGGAGGACGGCCCCGACGAGCGGCGGGACCCCAAGGCCAGGGGACGCCGCTGGGGACGCAGCCGGTCCGACGCGGAGCCGGAGGAACCGGTCGGCGGCGAGGAACTGGGCTGGATCGACGACCTGCGCACCGCCAAGCGGCAGCGCACCGAACTCGGCCCGGAGGGTGGTGCCCGGGAGGCAACCGACCCGGCATTCACCGGCCCCCGGCCACCTGTCGCGCCGCCCCCGCCCGAGGGTTCTGTCCCCGGACCGGTCGGTCCGGCCGCGTCCCCGCGTCCCGGGGGTCCGGCGGCGGTCCCACCGTCCGCCGTCCCGCCCGGCGCTCCCACCCGACGGCCCGGGCGTCCGGACGGCCCGTGGCCCGGTGCCGCCGGCCCCGCCTCCGAGATGGCACCGCCGGTGCGTCCCGGCCCCGAGGCCCAGCCGCCGGTCCGCCCGGGTCACGGTGCCCCGCCGGCCGCCGACCGGACGCGGCGCCCGGCGGGTGCGCCCGAAACGACTCCGGGGATGGTGCCCGGGATCGCACCGCGTCCCGCCGGTCGGGTTCCCGTCGAGGGTGCGGCCGGTGTGGCGCGTCCCCCCGTCCCGGACGAGCGTCCGGTGGCCCGGCGACGGGTACCGGAGCAGGACGTCCCGCCGGTCCCGGCGTCGGGCAACGCTCCGCCGGTCCCGCTGTCGGGCAACGCTCCGCCGGTCCCGCTCTCGGGTAACGCTCCGGCCGTTCCGCTCTCGGGTAACGCCCCGCCGGTCCCGGCGTCGGCCACGTTCGGCCCGGTGGCCCCCGGCCCGGTGGCCCCCGGCCCGGTGGCCCCCGGACCCCTGGCCGCCGGGCCGGGTGAGCGGCACGATCCGCCGGTAGCCCCCGGCCGCCGCCGTGCCGCCGAGCACGACGACGAGCGCCCGGTCGGACGTCGTCACCCCGCCGGTCCGGACGACGACCGGCCGGCGGGACGACGTCGGGCCGCCGAGCCGGTCGAGCCCGGCCGACCGGCGACCGGGTCGGCCCGCCCACCGGTGCCCGGTCCGGCCGGACCGGCCCCGGATCCGCGTACCGCCCCGCCGGCCCGAGGTGCCGCCCGTTCCGGTCCGGTGGCCCCCTCACCCCGCTCCGGTCCGGAACCGGCTGCCCCGGCACGCGGCGCGGCCCGTCCGGGGCCGGTTCCCCCCGCGCCCGGTCCGGTTCGGCCGGGCGGGCCCGGTGTCGCGCCGCATGGTCCGGGTGCCGTGCCACCGTCCGGACCGGGTGCCGCGCCGCACGGGCCGGCTGTCATACCGCCGGCCGGCCCGGGTGTCGCACCACCGCACGGGTCGGCTGTCGTGCCGCCACAAGGGCCGGCTGTCGTGCCGCCGCACGGGCCGGGCGCCTCCGTCCGGCCGGTGCCGGGCGCCCCGGTACCCGGACCACGGGTGACGCCCGGCGAACCTCCCGCCGCCGGCCCGGCCCGGGGGGCGGCGCGCCCCCCGGCCCCGGTCGACCCGGGCGCGCGGGGAACGGCCCGTCCCGGGGCCGGCCCGGCTGGCCCCGCCGTGCCGGGACCGTCCGGTGACCCGTCCGGTGCGCCGACCGTCGATCCGCCTGCCGGTCCGGTCCGTCCGTCCGCCGCTCCGGTCGGCCCGTCCGCCGGTCCGGTCCGCGCCTCGGCCGCGCCGCCTCCCGGCCCGCCGACCGTGGCCCGGGCCGCCGCGTCGGTCGCCCGACCCGTACCGGGCCGGGCGACCCCGCCCGGCGGCGATCCGGAACGCCCCGGCGGTGCCGTCCCGCCCGTCCGTGACCCGGAGCGTCCCGGGGCCGGCGCCGCCCCACCCGTCCGCGACCGGGCCGGCGAGCCGGACGACCGGACGGTCGGGCACCCGACGGCCCGGGCCGTCGTGGTGCCGCCGGACGGCCCGCCGCCGCTGCGCAGTGCCGTCCGGGACGAACCGTCCGACGACGACGGTGGACGGACCGGCGGACCGCTCCGCGTCGCCCGCTCCGAACTGCGGCGGCAGATGCGGGAGCGCCGTCGGCTCCGACTCGGTGTACTGGTCGCGGTGAGCGTGCTCCTGCTCGGCGCGGTGCCGGCCTTCTTCGCCGTCCGGACGCTGAGCCGTGACCCGGTCTTCGGCTCCCTCGACGAGTTGGCGGTGCCGGCCTGGGCCGCGGCGGACACCGTCGACAACGTCAGCGGCAGCCGCTGGTGCCTCCAGGACTGCCGGCTGCGGGAACGCACCGCGTCGTCGGACCGCTCGCCGGAGGAGACCGCACCTGAGTACGAGCGGGCGCTGTCGGCCGCCGGCTGGCAGCGGTGGCAGATCACCCGCTGCCCGGAGCAGCCCGCCCCGGGGGCGTACACCTGCTGGCGGCGGGACGAGCTGACCCTCGACCTCTGGGTCCGTCCGCCGACGTGTGTCCCACCGCCGGTCGACGGCCAGCCAGCGATTCCGCCGTCACCGCTGGCATCGCCCACCGCTGCCGGCGACTGCACCGGATCGTTGGTGTCGTTGAAGGTCCGCAACGCCGTCGACGACGACCGCACTCGGCCGCAGCCGAGCACGGACCCGTCGCTCACCGGCGAGGATCCGTTCCCCACCTTCACGGACGACCCGCTCGACGATCTGACACCGTCACCGTCCTGAGCCGCCGTCCATCACTGACGGTAGGGTCTGGGGCTGGCGGACCGGCTGCCCGGTCACCGACCAGGGCGGTGTCCGGCACACCGGTGACGGGTACGACGGTCGCACGTTCCGCCGACGACGGGTCGGCGGAACACTGCTTGAGGAGGACACGCGTGGAGCTTGGAGAGGTCGCGGCGCTGGTGGCGGCGATCGCGTTCGCGATGCTGGTGCTGATTCTGACGCTGCCCATCCTGCGCCTGCGGCACACCGTGGACGCCACGACCCGCATGATCAACGACCTCAACGAGCAGACCAGGCCGTTGCTCGGCAACGTCAACACCACGGTGGAGAATGTCAACACCGCCCTGACCCAGGTGCAGACCTCGCTCGACGGGGTGAACCTCCAGCTCGCCAAGGTCGACACCATGACCAGCCACGCGCAGAACGTCACCGCCAACGTGGCGAACCTCGCCACCGTGGTGTCCGCCGCCGCGGCCAACCCGCTGGTCAAGGTCGCCGCCTTCGGGTACGGCGTGCGCAAGGCCGCCTCCGCGCGCCGGCACGCCGAGACCGAGCGCGAGGTCCGCGACACGATCAAGCAGCAGCGTCGGGCCGCCAAGCGCGGCGACCGCTGAGCCGGTAGCGGGAGGAAGAGGCATGAGGCGTCTGTTCTGGCTCGGCATCGGGCTCGCCGTCGGCGTGGTGGTGGTCCGCAAGGCCACCCAGACCGCGCACGCGTACACCCCGCAGGGCATCGCCGGTTCGCTGACCGAATCCGCTGGCGGACTGCTCGAGTCGCTGCGTAGCTTCGTGGAGGACGTCCGGATCGGGATGGCCGAACGCGAGCAGGAGATCCACGAGGCGTTCGCCCGGGGCGAGGCGTTCGACGACCAGTTCGCCGAGCTGCGGGAGGACCCGCGTATCGGCGACCGAGAGATCTTTCCGGAGGAACCCCAGCGATGAAGACGGCGGAGATCAAGCGGCGGTATCTCGCCCACTTCGAGGCGAACGGCCATGCCGTGGTGCCGTCCGCTCCGCTGCCCGCCATCAGCGATCCGAACCTGCTGTTCGTCAACGCCGGCATGGTGCAGTTCGTCCCTTACTTCCTGGGGCAGCAGACCCCGCCGTACCCGCGCGCGGTCAGCGTCCAGAAGTGCATCCGGACGCCGGACATCGACGAGGTCGGCAAGACCAGCCGGCACGGCACGTTCTTCCAGATGAACGGCAACTTCTCCTTCGGTGACTACTTCAAGGCCGGGGCGATTCCACTTGCCTGGGAGCTGTCCACCAAGTCGGTCGCCGAGGGCGGCTTCGGCCTCGACGCGGACCGGATCTGGCCCACCGTCTACCTGGACGACGACGAGGCGTACGACATCTGGCGGTCGGTCGGCGTGCCGGCCGAGCGCATCGTCCGGCGGGGCAAGAAGGACAACTACTGGTCGATGGGTATCCCCGGCCCGGCCGGACCCTGCTCCGAGCTGTTCTACGACCGGGGCCCCGCCTACGGGCGGGAGGGCGGTCCGGAGGTCGACGAGGACCGCTACCTGGAGTACTGGAACCTCGTCTTCATGCAGTACGAGATCGCCGACGTGACCAGCAAGGAGCACTTCCGGATCGTCGGTGAGCTCCCGAAGAAGAACATCGACACCGGCATGGGGCTGGAGCGGATCGCCTCCATCCTCCAGGGCGTCGACAACCTCTACGAGATCGACGAGGTCCGCCCGATCCTCGACCGGGCCAGCGAGCTGACCGGCAAGCGGTACGGTGCCCGGTCCGGGCAGGTGGCCGCCGAGTCGCACCCGGACGACGTCCGGCTGCGGGTGGTCGCCGACCACGTGCGGACCGCGCTGATGCTCATCGGTGACGGGGTGACCCCGAGCAACGAGGGGCGCGGGTACGTGCTGCGCCGGATCATGCGCCGGGCGATCCGGGCGATGCGGCTGCTGGGCTACCAGGACCGGGCGCTGCCGGAACTGCTGCCGGTGGCCCGGGACTGCATGTCCCCGTCGTACCCGGAGCTGACCACCGAGTTCGACCGGATCTCGCAGTACGCGTACGCGGAGGAGGACGCCTTCCTCTCCACCCTGCGCGCCGGCACCACGATCCTCGACACGGCGATCAGCGAGACGAAGCAGGCCGGCAAGCCGGCGCTCTCCGGGGACAAGGCGTTCCAGCTGCACGACACGTACGGCTTCCCGATCGACCTGACCCTGGAGATCGCCGCCGAGCAGGGGCTGACCGTCGACGCCGAGGGCTTCCGCCGGCTGATGGCCGACCAGCGCTCCCGTGCCAAGGCCGACGCGAAGGCCCGCAAGACCGGGCACACCGACCTGTCGGCGTACCGGTCGGTGCTGGACAGCGGCGGCCCGGTGACCTTCACCGGCTACACCGAGACCTCGCGTGAGGCGAGGGTCCGGGCGCTGCTCTCCGGCGGTGCCCCGGTCGCCGCGGCCGTCGAGGGGGACACCATCGAGCTGGTGCTCGACGCGACCCCGTTCTACGCCGAGGGCGGTGGGCAGCAGCCCGACCAGGGGCTGATCACCGTCGGCGGCGGCGAGGTCGAGATCTTCGACGTCCAGCAGCCGGTGCCCGGCCTGGTGGTGCACCGGGCGCGGGTGCGCCGGGGTGAGGTGCGGTCCGGCGAGACCGGCTTCGCCGAGATCGACGTGACCCGGCGGCGGGCGATCTCCCGGTCGCACACCGCCACCCACCTGGTGCACCAGACCATGCGCAACTTCCTCGGCGAGTCGGCCACTCAGGCCGGTTCGCTGAATGCCCCGGGCCGGCTGCGGTTCGACTTCAACACCCCGACCGGGGTCGCGCCGAGCGTGCTGCACGACGTCGAGCAGCAGGTCAACGAGGTGCTCCTGGCCGACCTGGAGGTGCACGCCTTCGTCACCTCGCTGGAGGAGGCCCGCCGGATCGGTGCGATGGCGCTCTTCGGCGAGAAGTACGGCGACGAGGTGCGGGTCGTCGAGGTCGGCGACTACGCCCGTGAGCTGTGCGGCGGCACCCACGTCGACCGGTCCGGACAGCTCGGCCTGGTGAAGATCCTCTCCGAGGCGTCGATCGGGTCCGGGGTGCGCCGGGTCGAGGCGCTGGTCGGCATGGACGCGTTCCGCTTCCTGGCCAAGGAGCACCTGCTCGTCTCCCGTCTGGCGGAGCTGTACCGGGTGCCCAACGACCAGGTGGCCGAGCGGGTGGAGCAGACCGTCAGCCAGCTCCGCGACGCCGAGCGGGAGCTGGAGAAGCTCCGTGCCCAGCTGGTGCTCGGCGGGGCGGCGGCGCTCGCCGCGCAGGCGAAGGACGTGCGCGGCGTCGCGTACGTCGGCACCGAGGCGCCGGAGGGCGCGGCCGGCAACGACGTACGGACCCTCGCCCAGGAGATCCGGGGCCGGATCGACGCGGCGCGGCCGGCGGTGGTCGCGGTGGCGGCCCGCGCCAACGGCAAGGCGTCCCTGGTGGTGGCGGTGAACGGCGCGGCGCGCAGCCGGGGCCTGGCCGCGAACGACCTGGTCAAGGCGGCCTTCTCCGGCCGGGGCGGGGGCAGTCCCGACCTGGCCCAGGGCGGCGGCCTGCCGGCAACCGAGGCGCCGAACCTGCTGCTCACCGTGGAAAAGGCGATCAGCGAGGCGTAACGTCCCCGACGAGGTGCACCAGGGCGGGCCACATGGTCCGCCCTGGTGCGTGCTGCCGCCGGGAACCCGGGGTACGTTCTCCGGCGGTGTGCATCCAGCCGGTGCGGGCAGTCGCAGGGAGTGAACCCGATTGAGTGAATACGTGCGGGGCGTCCGCCTCGGGGTGGACGTCGGTCAGGTCCGGGTCGGCGTGTCGATCTGCGACCCGGACGGCATCCTGGCCACCCCGCTGGTCACCCTCGCCCGCGACCTGACCAGCGCGGACGACATGGTTCCCACCGACGTGGCCGAGCTGCGCCGGCTGGTCGCAGAACACGGTGCGGTCGAGGTGGTGGTCGGGCTTCCGGTCAACCTGGCCGGGAAGCACGGACCGGCCGCCCTACACGCCAGGTCGTACGCGAACCGTTTGGCTGATGTAATAGCGCCTGTTCCGGTGACGCTGACCGACGAGAGGATGTCGACCGTGGTGGCTAGTCGTAGGCTGGCCGAGCGGGGCGTCCGGGGTAAACGGCAACGGGCGGTGGTCGACCAGGCCGCCGCGGTGGAGATTCTGCAGAGCTGGCTAGAGGCGCAGCGGAGGCGGACGTAATGATCGACGACCTGGACCTCGGTTTCGACGAACGTGACCGGGGCGAGAAGGGCAAGCACCGGCGCAGTGCCGTGCGCAAGCGCAAGGGCAAGTCCGGTGGTGGGGGCCGCACGGTCCTCGCCCTCCTGCTGGCCTTCGTCCTGCTCGGCGCGATCGGCGGCGGCGCCTTCTACGGCTTCGACCGGGTGCAGAGCTACTTCGTCACCCCCGACTACGACGGCGCCGGCGCGGGTGAGGTGACCATCGAGGTCAAGCAGGGCGCGCTGATCGCCGACATTGCCAACGTGCTCTACAGCGCGGGCGTGGTCAAGAGCGCCCAGGCGTTCATCGACGCCGCCGAGGAGAACTCGCGCAGCAAGAACATCCAGCCCGGCACCTACAAGGTGCGCAAGGAGATGAGCGGCGAGAGCGCCCTCGGCATGCTCCTCGACCTGAAGAACAAGATCGTCAACGGGATCACCATCCCCGAGGGGACCACCGCCAAGCGGACGTACAAGCTGCTCTCCGAGAAGACCAAGATCCCGGTGGAGGACTTCGAGGCGGCGGCGAAGGACCCGGAGGCGCTCGGTGTCCCGGACTGGTGGTTCAAGCGCAACGACGGCAAGAAGGTCGTCAAGTCGATCGAGGGCTTCCTCTACCCGGACACCTACGAGATCCCGCCGAAGGCCACCGCCGAGGTCATCCTCAAGGAGATGGTGTCGAACTTCCTCACCATCACCGGCAAGATGCAGTTCGCCGAGCGGGTGGAGAAGGAGCGCGGCGGGATCAGTCCGTACGAAGCCCTGATCGTCGCCTCCCTCGCCCAGGCCGAGGCGGGCACCAAGGCGGACCTCGGCAAGGTCGCCCGGGTCGCCTACAACCGCGTCTACGGTGAGTTCCCCTGCAACTGCCTGGAGATGGACGTCACGGTCAACTACCACCTGGAGCTGACCGGCCAGAAGACCAAGACGTCCGCCGAGATGAGCCAGTCCGAACTCGTCGACACCAGGAGCCCGTACAGCCGCAAGCTGCGCGGCCTGGTGCCGACCCCGATCAACAATCCGGGCAAGGACGCGCTGGAAGGGGCGATGGACCCGCCGGAGGGGAAGTGGCTCTTCTTCGTGGCGGTCGACAAGGAGGGCAACTCCGAGTTCGCCGAGACGGTGGAACAGCACGAGCGCAACAAGGACAAGGCGCGAGAGGCCGGCATCATCTGATGACGCACGTCCGCCGGGCGGCGGTGGTCGGTACGCCGATCGCGCACTCCCTCTCCCCGGCGATCCACAACGCGGGGTACGCGGCGGCCGGGCTGACCGGGTGGTCGTACACCCGGATCGAGTGCGACGCGGCCGGGCTGCCCGGCCTGGTCGCCGGGCTCGGCCCCGAGTGGGCCGGACTGTCGGTGACCATGCCCGGCAAGGAGGCGGCGCTCACGGTGGCCGCCGAGGTGTCGCCGGTCGCCGCCGCCGTCGGGGCCGCCAACACGCTGGTCCACCGCCCGGACGGCACCTGGTACGCGGACAACACCGACGTGGTGGGCATGGTCGAGGTGCTGACCGTCGCCGGGGTGGCCCCGGGGGCCACGGTCACCGTGCTCGGTGCCGGGGGCACCGCCCGGGCGGCGGTCGCAGCGGCGGCGCGGTTGGCCGCGAAGTCGGTGACCGTGCTGGCCCGCCGTCCGGAGGCGGTCGCGGAGCTGCGTCCGGTGGCCGGGGCGCTCGGCGTGCCGATGGCCGCCGCCCCGTGGGCCGAGGCCGCCGCGCACCTCGACGCCGACGTGGTGGTCTCCACCCTGCCGAAGGGGGCCGCCGACCCGTTCGCCGAGGTGGCCGCCTGGCGGCCCGGGACGGTCTGCTTCGACGCGCTCTACGATCCGTGGCCGACCCCGCTCGCCGCGTCCGCGCAGGCGGCCGGCTGCCCGGTGGTCTCCGGTCTGGACCTGCTGCTGGCCCAGGCGGTCGGCCAGTTCGAGCACTTCACCGGCGTCACCGCCCCGGTCGAGGCGATGCGCGCGGCCCTCACCGCCGCCCGCTGACCCGCCCCGGGCTCGGTGCGCGCACGGGGCGGGGCGCGGTGCCGGTCCCGTCCGGCGGTCAGGCTCCTGCGGCCGACTTGAGGTCGGCGGCGCGGTCGGTGTTCTCCCAGGTCAGTTCGGGTAGGTCCCGGCCGAAGTGGCCGTACGCGGC
>NZ_JBITJH010000038.1:0-44431 GCF_044459745.1 Micromonospora sp. NPDC050187 | reverse complement strand
GCCCACCGTGTTCACGGGCGCGGGGGGGGGGGGGGCAGGGCGGCACGGCTGCCCCGCGCCGCCCGCCCCGCCGCGGGGGGGGCGGGGGGGGCGGCCGGCCGCCCCCGGCTTGGTTGCAGGGGCCCCCTGCTACCGCCTGGTGATGAGCAGGGGGCCCCTGCAACCACCCCATCCCGGCTCGGCGCGGCGTCGACACCGCGACGTACGCAGTGCGGTCGGCGCTGCGTACGTCGCCGTGCGCGGCCACGCGCGCAGCGCCGCCCCGCACACCGCCACCGCGTTCCGGAAGGCAGACCGTGAGCGAACCGCAGACCACCGAGGCAGCCGTGGGGCACCGGGAGCCCATAGCGATCATCGGTATCGCCTGCCGCCTCCCGAAGGCACCCGACCCGGATGCCTTCTGGGAGCTGCTGCGTGCCGGGGTGGAGGCGGTCGGCGAGCCGTCGGCGGGCCGGTGGCGTGACGTGGGTGAGCCGTCGATGCCGGTACGCCGAGCCGGTTTCCTCGACCGGGTCGACACCTTCGACGCGGCCTTCTTCGGTGTCAGTCCCCGGGCGGCCACGGCGATGGACCCTCAGCAACGGCTGATGTTGGAGCTGAGCTGGGAGGTGTTCGAGGAGGCCCGGATCGTTCCCGCGTCCGTCCGGAACAGCCGTACCGGGGTCTTCGTCGGCGCGATCTGGGACGACTACGCGACACTGTCCTATCGGGGCGGGGTGGAGACGATCTCCCCGTACACGGTGACCGGGCTCCAGCGGGGCATCCTCGCCAACCGGGTCTCCTACCACTTCGGCCTGACCGGACCGAGCATGACCGTCGACACCGGACAGTCCTCTTCGTTGGTGTCCGTGCAGTTGGCCTGCGAGAGTCTGCGCCGGGGCGAGTCCACCCTGGCCATCGCGGCCGGCGTCAACCTGATCATGGTGCCGGAGAGCACCGCGGGCATGGCCCGGGCCGGGGCGCTCTCACCCGACGGCCGCTGCCACACCTTCGACGCCCGCGCCAACGGCTACGCCCGGGGCGAGGGCGGCGCGGCGGTGCTGCTCAAGCCCCTCGCCCGGGCGATGGCCGACGGCGACCGGGTGCACGCGGTCATCCTCGGCGGCGCGGTCAACAACGACGGGGTGGCCGAGGGGCTCACCGTCCCGAGCCGGGCGGCGCAGGAGGAGGTGCTGCGGCTGGCGTGCGCCGACGCCGGCGTCGACCCGCTGGACGTGCAGTACGTCGAGCTGCACGGCACCGGTACGCGGGTCGGCGACCCGGTCGAGGCGGGCGCGCTCGGGCGCGCGCTCGGTGCGGGCCGACCGGCCGACGCGCCGCTGCTGGTCGGTGCCGCCAAGACCAACGTGGGTCATCTGGAGGGAGCGGCCGGTGTCGTCGGCCTGCTCAAGACGGTGCTCGCCCTGCGCCACCGCTACCTGCCGGCCAGCCTGAACTTCACCCGCGCCAACCCGGCCATTCCCCTCGACGCCCTGCGCCTGCGGGTGCAGCAGCGGGCGGGGGGCTGGCCCCGGCCGGACGTGCCCCTGCTCGCCGGGGTCTCCTCGTTCGGTATCGGTGGCACCAACTGCCACCTGGTGCTGACCACCGCCCCGGAGCAGCCGCCCGGGAGGGACCCGGCGACCGGGCCTGCCGAGGTGACCGCCTGGCCGCTCTCGGCACGCGGCGAGCGCGCGCTGCGGGACCAGGCGGCCAACCTGCTCCGGTACCTCGACGCCCGTCCCGATCTCGACCCGGCCGTGGTCGCGCACAGCCTCGCCACCACCCGGACCCGGTTCGACCACCGCGCCGTGGTGGTCGCCGGAGACCTCGCCGAGGCCCGGGCGGCGCTGACCGCGCTGCGTCGGGGGCAGCCCGACCGGGGTCTGGTCACCGGCACCCCGACCCCGGGGAAGGTGGTCTTCGTGTTCCCCGGCCAGGGATCGCAGTGGGGCGCGATGGCCCTCGGCCTGCTCGACCGGCACCCGGTCTTCACCGCGCGACTGCACCGCTGCGCCGAGGCACTCGCCCCGTACACCGACTGGAACCTGGTCGACGTGCTGCGCGGTGAGCCGGACGCTCCGCCGCTGGACCGGGTGGACGTGCTCCAGCCGGCGCTCTGGGCGATGATCGTCTCGCTCGCCGAGACCTGGCGGGCGCACGGCGTCGAGCCGGACGCGGTGATCGGCCACAGCCAGGGCGAGATCGCCGCCGCGTACGTCGCCGGGGCACTCACCCTGGACGAGTCGGCGCGGATCGTCGCCCGGCGCGCCCAGGCGATCACCGCCATCGCCGGCACCGGGGGCATGGTGTCCGTCCCGCTCCCACCGGGTCAGGTCGACCTGACCCGGTGGGCGGGCCGGCTGCACGTCGGCGCTCTGGACGGACCGTACTCCACGGTGGTCTCGGGCGACCTGGACGCCCTCGACGAGGTCATCGCGACGCACGCGGAGCGGGGGATCACCTGTCACCGGGTGAGCATCGACCACGCCGCGCACACCCACCACGTGGAGCCGCTGCGTGAGCGGTGGGACGAGATGCTCGGCGAGCTTCGGCCGACCGCCACGCGGATCCCGTTCTGGTCGACGGTGGCCGCCGGGCCGGTCGACGGCACCGCGCTGACGACGGACTACTGGTACGCGAACCTGCGTAACCCGGTCCGCCTGGACGAGACCGTGCGCGAGTTGGCGGCGGCCGGACACACCCACTTCATCGAACCCAGTCCTCACCCGGTGCTCGTTGCCGGCATCCAGGACACCCTGCACACCACCGACCGCCCGGGCACCACCACCGGCACCCTCAGGCGCGCTGACGGCGGGCTTCGCCGGCTGCTGCTGTCACTCGCGGCCACACACGCCCGCACCGGACGGACGCCGATCCTCGCCGTCGACCCGCACCGCCTCCCGGACCGCACGGTCGACCTGCCCACGTACCCGTTCCAGCGGGAGTCGTACTGGATCACCACGCCCGGCGGGACGACGCCGGTCCGCGACGGACGGCACCGGTTCCTGGGGACCGGGATCGACCTGGCCGGCGGCGGAATGCTGTTCTCCGGCCGGCTCTCCCGGCGTACGCACCCCTGGCTGGCCGACCACGCGGTGAGCGACACCGTGCTGCTTCCCCCCACCGCCCTGGTCGACCTGGCCTCGTACGCCGCCGACCGGGCCGGCTGCGGCGTGGTCGACGACCTGGTCCTGGAGGCGCCACTGGTGCTGCCGGCCACCGGCGGGGTCGAGCTCCAGGTGGCCGTCTCCCCCGGCGACGCCCCGCAGCGGCGGACGCTGAGCGTCCATTCCCGACCCGACGCGGCGCCCGGAACCGACCGGAGCTGGGTACGGCACGCCACCGGCACCGGCACCGTGGCCGGGCCGGGCGGCGGGCCGCGCCTGGACCAGTGGCCCCCGGAAGGGGCCGAGCCGTGGGACCTCACGGACGTCTACTCCCGCCTGGCCGACGCGGGCCACCGGTACGGGCCGACGTTCCAGGGCCTGCGGCGGGCCTGGCACGACGGCGACGACCTCTACGCCGAGGTGCGACTCGTCGACGCCCAACCGGTCACCGGCTTCCACGTACACCCGGCGCTGCTCGACGCCGCACTGCACCCGCTGACGCTGAGCCTGCTCGACGCGGACCCCCGGGCCGGGGTCGCCCTGCCGTACGCCTGGAGCGGGGTACGGGTGCACGCCGTCGCGGCGACCGCCCTGCGGGTGCACGTCCGGCGTACCGGCCCATGGAGTGCGGGGTTGACGGTGACCGACGAGTCCGGCTCGCCGGTGGCCGAGGTGGCGTCGTTGACCATTCGAACCGTCACCACGGGCCGGCTCGCCGTCACCGGCGCACACGGCGGGATGCCCCGTGGCCTCGTCCGGCAGCCCGGACGGCGGGTGGTCGGGCAGGTGGCGGGTGACGGCGGCTCGACCTTCCCCTGGGCCGACCAGCTCACCCGGTTGCCGGCGGAGCGCCGGCACGACGCCATGGTCCGGCTGTTGAGCACCGAGGTCGCGGCGGTGCTGGGCAGGATCGGCGGGATCGACCGCGGGCAGACGTTCCGCGACCTCAACTTCGACTCGCTCGCCTCGGTGGAGTTGCGCAGCCGGCTACGCACCGCCACCGGTCTCCGGTTGCCCGCCGGAGTGCTGGTGGAGTACCCCCGGGTGGTCGAGCTGGCGGAGCTCCTCCTCGACCGGCTGCTCGGGGCGGGAGAGACGTGACCACGCCGGTGCCCTGTCCCGCCGGACGCCCCGTCCGGTCCCCTGTGCCGCGCGCACGACGGGACCGTCCGGGTGCCGGTCGACCGCGCACGGTGCGCGGGACCGGCCACTCGAACGGCCCGTCGTCGCGGCGGGAGCCGAGGGTCCGTCGGCGGCCGCCGAGGGCGGGGGTGAGCCGCCGAGGGCGGGGGTGAGCCGCCGAGGGCGTCCTACCGCACTACTGCACCGCGCCGACCCGTCGGTGCTCCAGACACCGCTGCCGAGGGGATCGACATCGCCAGGGACTCCAGCCCGATCGACAGCGAACCGGTCTCGCTCAGGCCCGGGTCGCCCTCGAGGATGGCCCGATGCAGGCGCTGCAGGTCGCCCGAGGGGTCCACGCCCAGTTCGGCCACCAGGGCCTTGCGGGCTCCCTGGTAGACACCGAGCGCCTCGGAGCGGCGCCCGGCCCGGTAGAGCGCGAGCATCAGCTTGGCCTGGAATCCCTCGTGCGTGGGCTGCCGCGCGGAGAGTCCCACCAGCTCGCTGAGGAGTTCGTGGTGGCGTCCCAGCAGCAGGTCCGCCTCGATGCGCAACTCCAGGGCGCTCTTGCTCATCTCTTCGAGCCGCAGTACCTCCACCTGGAGGATCGGACCCGGCGTGACGTCGACCAGCGCCGGCCCCCGCCAGAGGGCCAGCGCCTCCCGGAGGATCCGGGCAGCGGCCTCCGTGCAGCCGGACTCCAGTGCCGCACGACCCTGGGCGACGAGTTGCTCGAAGCGCAGCGAGTCGAGCGCCTCGGGAGCCAGCGAGAGCATGTACCCGCCCGCGAACGTCCGCAACGTCGACGTCGACACCGCGCCCGCTCCGGCGTACGCCGGCTGTGGGGCGAGTGCCCGTTGCAGATGTTTGCGGAGTTGGTAGACGTAGGTCTGCAGGGTGGTGGTGACGCTGGTGGGCGGACTGTTCTCCCACAGCTCTTCGATGATCTGCTCGTTACGGACGACGCGATTGGCACAAATTGCGAGAAGCGCAAGCACCCGACGCGGTTTTGGCGCCGTTGGCGTCATATCCATTTGGCCGACATGAACCGACAAGGGACCGAGCACGTTGATCTGCAATGCTGTCACATCCTTCTCTACGCCCTTGGGCCCCGGCCCGAATGATGTCAGCGCAATTCCTGAACGCAATCAGGATCACGTCATCGCCAGGCAATCCCCAATTCAACAACCAGCCTGGCGGATTCATGAGCGCGACAATTCGTGAGCCGTGCGCTACCACACGTAGCGCTGGGCACCGATACGCACAGTGGAATTCGCAGCGACGGGGCGCCCCCCAGCTGCCGCCTCTTGCTATCACTACTCAGTGAGACATGGAGGTAACTCAAGGTGACACTAGCAGCCCCCCAGCTCCGACGGTCAACCATTGACTGAATCATCGATTGTCGAATCAAATATTTCCCGGTGCGGCAACACCGGCCACCCTGATCAACTAATCGATGCATGCCTCTGTTCATCACTATGCCCCACTACAGGTTGCCGCACAAGCATGCACAGAAACCAAGGAGCTTTCGAGCGGGCTTCGAGGCACCCATGCATTGTTGGGGCAAGCTTCACAGGATGTAGTGAAATTGTGCGCGGCAACTCAGGACGGAGCAACCTCAATTACACCTGTCGGCGAGGCAACGCGTCCATCACCAATCAGTCACCGAGGGAGCGTTTGCGCTGATCATGAGGGCACGCCGGGAGTTGCACCGGAGGCGCCCGACACACCCGGGTGAGCCGCCGGCTCCACCGGCGACGAGCAACCGGTCCGTTCCTGGGCGTATACGATCGGTAGTGTTCGATCCTGGCGGCCACGACCCATAGATCATGTATCGGGAAGATAAAGCTGTCAGCTGGCCGACACTGGAACGGCCTCCACCTATCGGAGCGCCCACCGCCCGGAGCGACATACCGCCCGGCAGCCTCGGCCGCGGCCACCCGGAAACCGCAGAGCATCTGGCGATAGCAGGATCTTAAGGCCCAAAAAGTACATCGAACTACATACAAGGCGGCGGAGGTGGGACCGCTCCGGACCGCCGCCCCAGCCTCCTCGCTTCCGCCCGAGGAGTCACCCCGCCGGACGGGTGACACCGCAGACCCACCGGCTCGAAGTGACCCGCCGTCGGCACCGACCCGACTCAGCCGACCGGGGCACCCCCAGCCGTACGGCACCAGACCCAGGCATGGCCGAGCATCTACTCCACGAATGGGAATTCCTGGAAGACCTCTGGACGCTTTCTGAACGCGCGCCGGTGAGCGGAACGTAAGCAGTCAAACACGGATCCGCGCCGCCAGCGGAAAGAACGGAACGGCGGGCTCCACGCCTGTCGTCCAACACGGAGCCCACCGACACACCACACCGGACGGTGAGCCACGGCCAACCGCGACCAGCCGTCGGTCCATAGTCCAAACAGGATAGTGCTAACGGGATGGTCGTGGCGGGGATCGACAACCCAGTGGTCACAGGAGGCGACGCTGCTGGTCCAGTTGTGAGGCGAAGAAGGCACTGGCCGCCGTCAGTATCTCGTTCACCCGGCGGAGTTCGGCGTTCTCGGTCCGGAGTCGGTGCAACTCCTCCGCCTCGGTCTCCGACAAGCGCTCGGCACGAGGGTCGGGGCGCTCACCACGCTCGATCTCGTCCTGCCGAATCCAGGTCCGCAACGCCTCCGGATGGACGTCGAGGTCCCTGGCGAGCTGCACGATCGGGGGTCGCGGGTCGGATCCCCGCCACCGCTCCACCGCGCGGATCCGCAGCTCGTCCGGATACTTCTTGGGCGGTGCCATGAGCATCCCTCCTTCTCGTGCTTCCTGCGGCTCCGCACCGCGCCCGCCTGCAGACCCCCCGTGAGCGGTCCGACCGCTTCCCGGTTGGACCGCCTGCGACGCGGATCATCGGGGTGAACCGCGTGCGACTGACTGACCATGTGCTGTGACCGGATCCTCCGGCCGTGACCCGGCGGATCACGGCCGGAACCCACGGCGGCCGTCGTCGTCAGACCCCGACGAGCACGAGAGTCGACATCTTCGCGGCGACCGCCTCGGGGACGTCGACCGTGGCGGCGGTGCTGCTACCGATCGGCGCGCCGCCGAGCTCGGCCCGGAGCCCCTCGCCATCGGCCGCGTCGACGGCGTCAATGATCTTGCCGACGCCGTCGGCCGAACCGTCGGCGGCCGGGACGCCGTCGACCGGGACGCCGTCGACCGGGACGTCCAGCGCGACGATGGCGTACCCGACGGTGCCCGGCAGGGAGAAGTCGTTGCGGTGGTCACTGCCCACGGCCTGGGTCACGACGGTGACGCCGGCCAGCACGAGCACCCAGAGCACGACCGCGAACCAGCGACGCCGGTACGCCCAGCCGCCCAGCCGATCGAAGACACTCGGGCGCCGCGTCGGCGGGGCTGCGGTGGTTGATCTGGTCATCAGCGCTCGGCCTCCTGGGACCACACCCAGATACATAGGTTGCCTACTTGTAGGTACGCCACCTTAACAGGGAGATCCGTAGCCGCACTACAGCTCCGGTCGCAGGGCCCACGATCCCGCCATTCCAGGCCCAGGATTCCGGGATGACCGGGCACCGGGACAGGACCGCGCTCAGGGCCACCGCATCCCGCCGCCGACCTGGGCCAAATCCTCCGTTCCGGCACCCGGCCCTGACCTGATGCCCGGCGGTCCCCGCCCCGGCTCAGGGTGAACCCTGCGTTTCCCCTGGAGTTGTCGGGGACAGGTGGACACTCCTGCGGATATGCAGCCAGGCTACGTGTACCAACCCCTTGAGACCTGGAGGTAGTTGCCCATGCGCCCGCTCCGGCGAGTGCTGATCGCCGCCACGATCGCCGTCGTGCTCCTCTGCGCGGCCGGCGTGGCGGGAGTGGTCTGGACGTTCGACTCCAGGGCCGTATCCACTGCTGGCACGATCGAGTTCGTCCACGCGCTGCCGGTGCCGCCACTGGCCCCCTCCACGGTGGACGGAGAGGGGCGGCGGGTCTTCGAGCTGCGGGCCCGGACCGGACGGCACGACTTCGGCGACCGCACCGCCGACACCTGGGGCTTCAACGGGGCTTACCTGGGCCCGACCCTGCGGGCCGCCCGTGGTGAGCAGGTGCTGGTGAACGTGCACAACGAGCTGGACGAGGAGACCACCGTGCACTGGCACGGCATGCACCTGCCGGCCCGGATGGACGGCGGCCCGCACCAGATGGTGCCGGCCGGCAGGAGCTGGCACCCCACCTGGACAGTGGACCAGCCGGCCGCCACGCTCTGGTACCACCCGCACCCGCACGGGGAGACTGCCCGGCACGTCTACCGGGGGCTTGCCGGAATGTTCATCGTGGACGATCCGACGAGTTCGGTCGCCGGACTGCCCAACCGTTACGGCGTGGACGACGTACCGGTCATCGTGCAGGACAAGCGGTTCTCCCGGAACGGGAACCTGAACGAGCGCACGCCGCTGTTCAGCGGCGTCGGCCTGATCGGCGACACGATCGTGGTCAACGGCGCGACCGCGCCGTACCTGGACGTCACCACCGAACGGGTCCGGCTCCGGGTGCTCAACGCCTCCAACGCGCGGGTCTTCGACTTCGGGTTCGCCGACGACCGCGAGTTCGCCCTGGTCGGCACGGACGGCGGCCTGCTCGACCAGCCGTACCGGATGAAGCGGCTCATGCTCTCGCCGGGCGAGCGCGCGGAGATCGTGGTCGACGTCCGTCCGGGCGAACGGACGGTCCTGCGCAGCTTCCCACCGGACCTCGGAGCGGACGCCTGGAGCGAGCGGTTCAACGGCGGCGAGGACACCTTCGACGTCCTCCAGCTCCGCGCCGCCGAACGGCTCGAGGAAAGCCCCGAGCTGCCGTCCCGGCTGGTCGACACGCCTCGGCTCGACCCCCGGGAGGCGGCCCGGACCCGGCAGTTCACGCTGACCGGCACCCGGATCAACGGCGACGCCATGGACATGGACCGGATCGACCTCACGGTCACCAAGGACACGACGGAGGTGTGGGAGGTGACGAGCCGGGAGGCTCTCCAGCACAACTTCCACATCCACGACGTCCAGTTCCAGGTGATCGACGTGGGTGGGGCCACGCCACCGCCGCACCTCAGCGGCTGGAAGGACACGGTGTTCCTGCACCCGAACACCACGTTCCGGATCATCGCCCGGTTCGCCGACCACGCCGACCCGGACATGCCGTACATGTACCACTGCCACATCCTGTTCCACGAGGACGAGGGGATGATGGGCCAGTTCGTGGTGGTCGAGCCCGGCCAGAAGGCCGGCACGCCGCCTAGCAGCGGCCACGACGGCGGGCACGGTGGCGGCCAGGAGGGACACGGCTGACCACCCGCCGCCGGCACGTGAACCGGACGCCGACCCTCCCCCGTCGGAGGGTCGGCGTCGGTCGTCGTGGGCACGGTCGCCGGGGCGTCGCGGGCCCGGCGTCGGCCGGTCCGCCCCGGCACGCGTCGGCAGCGACCGGCCTCAGGGCCCCGGCGGGATGTTGTGGTTGCGGTGGAAGATGTTCTCCGGGTCGTAGACGCGTTTGAGGGCGGCCAGCCGGCCCAGGTCCGCCGGGCGGTAGGCCGCCATGGTCCGGCTCGGGTCGCTGAGGAAGTTGAGCAGCACCCCGCCGGTCGCGTACGGACGCAGCCGCCGGGCGAAGGCCGCCATGTGCCCCCGCGCGACGGGGAGTTCGGCGGCACGCAGGTGCGGGGCAACCGCGATCAGCGCGTACGTCGCGTCCCGGTGACCGGACGGCCCGCCGTCGGCCAGCGGCCGGCCCAACGCCCCTCCCACGTGCCGCAGCTCGATGACCGAGATCGGGGAACGGGTCGTCCCGGAGCCGCCGATCTCGGCGAGCAGCACCTCGATCAACTCGTCGCTCAGCCCCCGGAACAGGTCGGTGTGTTCCCGGACGAGCTGCGGGCCGGGCTGCGGGTCCTTCAGGGCGGCGGTCTCCGGCCAGGTCATCGGCGCGTACCCGCCGAACAGGGGTGCGCCGGCCACGGCCAGCAGGGGGGCCAGTGCCCGCCGGCCGTGGGCCACCGGGCCGGTGTGGCAGACACGCACCGCCACCACCGTCCGGTCGCGCAACGGCTCCGGGACACCCGGCGCGTCCGGCAGCCGCAGCAGGGTCAGCGCGGTGGTCAGCTCGTCGGGCAGGTCGGCGGCGTGGTCGCGGTGGCAGGCGAGGATCTCGTCGGCCCGTTCGCCCGGGAAGTACGCCACCCCGCCGTAGACCTCGCGGACCGGGTAGAGGCGGAGCAGGAGTTCGGTGACGACGCCGAAGTTCCCACCACCGCCGCGCAGCGCCCACCACAGGTCGGCGTCGTCGTCCGGGCCGGCGACCAGCCGGTTGCCGGCGGCGGTCACCACCTCGGCACGGAGCAGGCTGTCGGCGGCGAAACCGTGCCGGCGGGACAGCCAGCCCACCCCGCCGCCCAGGGTGTAGCCGGCCACCCCCAGCGCCGACGAGGTGCCGGAGATGGGCGCCAGCCCGAACCGGGCAGCCGCCCTGACCACGTCCCCCCAGCGGGCGCCGCCACCGACCCGGGCGGTGGCCCGGACCGGGTCGACGTCGACGTACGCCATCCGGGAGAGGTTGAGCAGCACCCCGTCGTCGGTGGGGCGTACGGTGCCGTGGCCGGTCGCCTGCACCCCGACCGGTACGTCGAACTCGCGCGCGGTGAGGACGGCCTGCGCCACGTCGGCCGCGTCGGCCACCTCGGCGACGAGGAGCGGCTGCTGGTCGAGGTCCCGCCGCCAGGCCAACCGGCCGGCGTCGTAGCCGATCGCGCCGGGCAGGTGGAGCCGGCCGTCGAACTGTTGGCGCAGCCGCCGGGCCACGGCCTCCGCGCTGCGCGGCCCGGGACAACCGTCCGGCGGGCCGTCGAGCAACCGGTCGATCCCGGTCGACGGCAGGTGAAGTTTGCCCGGCGAGACGGTCGGGACGGGGAGGTAACCGTCGAACGGCACGGCCTCCTCCGGGGGCACCGGACGTCGCCCGGCTCCGGAGCGCATGGCGCGGGCGCAGGGAAACACGAGTTCCGTCCCCACTCGGCCGGTCCTGCGTCGCTTCATGGAACGCACCCCTCGTCGTGTACCGCACCTTGCGTCACCAGATCATGACAGAAGGTGAAAGAGATCGGAATCGCGAGTCACTGGAGCTTGTGTGGACAACCACCACAGGAAGGTGCCGGCAACCCGGTGCCGCCGCCATCCCACATCCCCGCCTGGCGGATGATCCGGAGCTCACACCGGTGAAAGGGGCGACCCGACCCGGCGGTGGCTACATTTGGTGCCATGCCCGCCATCTCCGTCGAGGACGTACTCGTCCTGCCCCGACTTCCCCGGTTGGACGAGTCGACGACCGTGTTCCGGCCGGTCCGTCGCATGATCACCGCTCCCAGCGGCTTCGAGGGCGAGGGTTTCCCGGTCCGCCGGGCCTTCGCCGGCGTTCCCGTGCACGAACTGGACCCCTTCCTCCACCTGGACCAGATGGGCGAGGTGGATTATGCGCCCGGTGAGCCGAAGGGCACGGCCTGGCATCCCCACCGCGGCTTCGAGACGGTGACCTACATCATCGACGGCGTCTTCGACCACCAGGACTCCCACGGCGGTGGGGGCACCATCACCAACGGCGACACCCAGTGGATGACCGCCGGGAGCGGGCTCCTGCACATCGAGGCCCCGCCGGAGCACCTGGTCGTCAGCGGTGGCCTCTTCCACGGCCTCCAGCTCTGGGTCAACCTGCCCCGGGTGGCGAAGATGAGCCCACCGCGCTACCAGGACATCCGGGGCCGCGAGTCGGCGCTGCTGACCACCCCCGACGGCGGCGCGCTGCTGCGGGTCATCGCCGGTGAGATCGCCGGGCACCAGGGCCCCGGGTCGACCCACACCCCGATCACCATCACCCACGTGACGGTGCAGCCGGGCGCGGAGGTGGACCTGCCGTGGCGGCCGGACTTCAACGCGCTCGTCTACGTGCTCGGTGGGCGCGGCACGGTCGGCACCGACCGCCGGCCGATCCACACCGGCCAACTCGCGGTGCACGGGCCGGGCGACGCGTTGCGTTTCGCCGCGGACCCGCACCAGGAGAGCCGGACCCCGGTGATGGACCTGTACATCATGGGCGGGCAGCCGATCCGGGAACCGGTGGCGCAGTACGGCCCGTTCGTGATGAACAGCCGCGACGAACTCGTCCAGGCGTTCGAGGATTACCAGGCCGGTCGCCTCGGGGTCATCCCGACCGACCGTGTGCCGCACACCGACGGCGCGACGGACCGCCCCTGATCCGACGACGGGCGCTACCGGTCACGACCGGTGGCGCCCGTACCGTCTCCCCGTCCGCCGTCAGGAGACGGCGAAGATCCCGGCGACCCCGAGGATCACCATGAGCAGCACCGCGACCAGCGCGCCCCGCTCGCTCTCCACCGCCTGGGGGTGCTGCTCGGGCTGGGCGTTGGGTGTTTCGACCGGCATGGTGCGTGTCCTCCTCGGTGTCCGTCTGCTCCGGGCGTGGTCGGCGGCGGGCGAGGATCGCCCACGCCGTGCAGGCCAACGGTGCTCGTCCTACCGTGAGGGCATCGTCGACCTCGGGAGGCTGGAACGTGACCGTGCGGGAGTGGTTCCTGACCACGGGGGAACGCGCCAACCAGGTCTCAGAGTTACCCGTCTGGACCGACGGAAACCTTGCCGAGCCGTTAATTCACGGCGCGGCGTACTTCGATCGGCTGGTCGACGAGGTCGAGGCGCTCGGAGCCGGCGACCATCTCTTCTTCACGGACTGGCGGGGCGATCCGGACGAGCGGATGCGGCCGGACGGCCCCACGGTGGCCCAGCTCTTCGCCCGGGCGGCGCAGCGGGGCGTGGTGGTGAAGGGCCTTCTCTGGCGCTCCCACCTCGACGTGCTGGCCTACAGCGAGGAGGAGAACCGCAGCCTCGGCGAGGCGATCTCCGCCGCCGGTGGTGAGGTGCTGCTCGACCAGCGGGTCCGCCGGGGCGGGTCGCACCACCAGAAACTGGTGGTGCTGCGTCACCCGGGCCGACCGGAGCGCGACGTGGCGTTCGTCGGCGGGATCGACCTGTGCCACAGCCGCCGCGACGACGCGGCGCACCTCGGCGATCCGCAGGCGGTCCAGATGTCCCCCCGCTACGGCCCCCGTCCGCCCTGGCACGACGTGCAGCTCGCGGTGCGCGGGCCGGTGGTCGGCGCGCTGGACACCGTCTTCCGCGAGCGCTGGACCGACCCGATGCCGCTGGACTCGGAGAATCCGCTCGCGTACCTGCGGGACCGGCTGCGCCGGGCCGACCTGCGCCCGGATCCGCTGCCCGCCCGACCCCCGGATCCGGCGCCCTGCGGCCCGCACCACGTGCAGGTGCTGCGGACCTATCCGGCGGTGCGCCCCCGCTACTCCTTCGCCCCGGACGGGGAGCGCACCGTGGCGCTCGGCTACACCAAGGCGGTACGCCGGGCCCGCCGGCTGATCTACCTGGAGGACCAGTACCTCTGGTCGAGGGAGATCGCCGAGCTGTTCGCGGACGCGCTGCGGGAGAACCCGGACCTCCACCTGGTCGCGGTGGTCCCCCGCTTCCCGGACGTGGACGGACGGCTCGCGCTGCCGCCCAACACGGTCGGCCGGGAACAGGCGTTGTCCCTCTGCCAGGAGGCCGCCGCCGACCGGGTGCACGTCTTCGACGTGGAGAATCACGACGGCGGCCCGGTGTACGTGCACGCCAAGGTGTGTGTGGTCGACGACGTGTGGGCCAGCGTGGGCAGCGACAACTTCAACCGCCGTTCCTGGACCCACGACAGCGAACTCTCCTGCGCCGTGCTGGACGGGACCCGGGACGAACGTGCGCCGGCCGACCCGGCCGGTCTCGGCGACGGGGCCCGCCACTTCGCCCGGGAGCTGCGACTGCGCCTGCTGCGCGAGCACCTGGACCGGCCCGGGGACGGCAGCGGGGACGCCGACCTGCTGGACCCGGCGGACGCGGTGGCTGCGGTCACCGCTTCCGCCGACGCGCTCCAGCGGTGGTACGACGCGGGACGGGTCGGCATCCGGCCACCGGGCCGGCTCCGCCCGCACCGGCCGGAGCGGCTGCCCTGGTACACCCGGCTCTGGGCGCTGCCGGCGTACCGGCTGGTCTACGACCCGGACGGGCGCCCACTGCGGGCCCGGCTCGCCGGCACCTGGTGAAGACCCTCCCGGGCGTGACATGGAGCACTCGCCACCGGACCAGCGACGGTGACGGAAGGTCACGACCTTCGGCCCCTCCGCGACGGAGAGCGCGATCCTGCGGGGCGCACGGTGACGGGAGTGTGACGGACGTAGCACTGCCTCCCCGCCAACGCCAGCGTTCGGGGCGTTTTGCCCTCCTTGATGCGAACATGAGGCTTAAGTACATCGTACTTTCGGCTAGCTTTTGACGGCACCATCAGGTTAAGGTAACTCTCGAACGGCCTATCTGAAGCTAAACCAAAAGCCTTACGTCTTTATCTGCGGACGAGGTGCAGGGAGGACCACCCATGACCGCGCCAACGATCACGAAGCCGGCGACCACCACGCCCGCCGCCACCGAGAAGCTCGACCCGCGCGCCCTCACCGACAGTGCCGCCGAGTTGCTCAACGCCATGGCCGCACTGCCCGCCGACCACCCGTCGCGGGCCGCCCTGCGCGACCGGGCCATCGAGGCGTGGCTCCCGCTCGCCAACCACCTCGCCCACCGGTACAGCGGTCGCGGCGAGCCCACCGACGACCTGGCGCAGACCGCCGCCGTCGGCCTGATCAAGGCGATCGACAAGTTCGACCCCAGTCGCGGCGTCGACTTCGCCGGCTACGCCATCCCCACCATCATCGGCGAGCTGAAGCGGCACTTCCGCGACCGCACCTGGGACATCCGGGTTCCGCGTCGCCTCCAGGAGCTGCGGCTGGCCATCTCCGACGCCAACAGCTCGCTGCTCCAGACGCTGGGCCGCTCGCCGACGGTCGCGGACATCGCCGCCCACCTCAAGCTCACCGAGGAGGAGGTGCTGGAGGGCCTGGAGGGCGCCCGCGCGTACAACGCGGTGTCGCTGTCCACCCCGACCGGCGACGGCGACCGCGCCACCGAGCTGGGCGACATGCTCGGCGGCGAGGACAACGAGTTCGAGCTGGCCGAGCTGCGGGTGGCGCTCGGTCCGGCCCTGGCCACGCTCGACGAGCGTGAGCAGAAGATCCTCACCCTCCGGTTCTACGGCAACCTCACCCAGTCGCAGATCGCCGAGCAGATCGGTGTGTCGCAGATGCACGTCTCCCGGCTGCTGGCCCGGGCGTTGACCAAGCTGCGCGGCCAACTCGACGGCACCTACTGAGCACGTCGGCCTCGACGGCACCCACCGAGCACACCCGGCGGGGGGGGGGGCCCCCCCCCGGGGGGGGCGCCGCCCCCGGGGGGGGGGCCCCCCCCCCCCCCCCCCCCCCCCCCCCCCCCGCGGGCCCCCCCCCCCCCCCCCCCCCCCCCCCCCCACCCCCCCCCCCCCCCGGGGGGGGGCCCCCCCCCCCCCGGGTGTGCTCCGCCCCGCCGGGCGTCCGCTCCTATCCGCCGGGCGGCGGACCCGGCAGGTCGGCGGCGGCGCTCTCCGGGCCGAGGCCGATCCGCGCGTACGCCCGGGGACGACGTGATCGCAACAGCACCGCCCAGAGCGTGCCCGCCAGCGCGGTCAGCGGGAAGACCGCCGGAACCGCCCAGCGCAGCGGGGAGTCCGGTCCGACCCCGAGAAGCGCGGCGACGTCGGCCAGCGCCAGCACGACCACCGCCACCAGGGCGACGGCGGCCAGGCCGGGGGCGACCGCCCGCCGCCAGAGTTTCTCGTCGGTGGTCTCGCGGGCGAAGAAGGCGAGCACCGCGAACGAGGTCGCCGCGGTCAGCAGCAGCATCCCCAGGGCACCGGTCACGGTGGCCCCGTAGAAGAGGTGACGCACCGGCTCCAGCCCGGCCGACGCGCACCCGGCGATCACCAGGAAGCCGAGGAGGCTCTGCGCGACCGACGCGAACCGGGGGGCCGCGGTGCGCGGCGAGGCCTCGCCGAACGGCGCGGGAAGCAACCGTTCCCGGCCCAGGGCGAAGGCGTACCGGGCGGTGGTGTGGTGCAGCGAGACCAGGGCGGCCAGCACCGACGTCACCAGCAGCGCCCGGCCGATCCCGACCGCGGTCGCCCCGAGCTGGTCACCGGCCAGGGTGAACAGCAGGCCCACCCCCTGTTCTCCGGCGACCGCCGCGACCCGGTCCGGCCCGGTGGCCACGGTCAGCGTCCAGGCGGAGAACGCCAGGACCGCGCCGACGAGCCCCACCGCGAGATACGTGGCGGCGGGCACCGCCCGGGGGTGGCGGCTCTCCTCGCGGAGCAGCACGGCGGACTCGAAGCCGACGAAGCCGACGGCGGCGACGACGAGCAGCGACCCGGCCCCGGGGGTGAGCAGGTGCACCGGGGAGAGGGTGGTCACGTCGACCGTGCCGTCGGCGGCGTGCCGCAGGTGCCCGACGCCGAACACGACCAGCACCGCGACCTCGGCCAGCAGCAGGGCGGCCAGGACGGTCCGGTCGACGGTCACCCCGGCCACGCCCAGCACGGCGACCAGCGACCAGGCGGCCAGCGCCAGCAGCCACCAGGCCGGCGTGCCGCCGGACCAGCGGGCGACCAGCGGGGCGGTGGCCGCGCCGACCACGCCGTAGAGCCCGACCTGCAGGGCGTTGTGCACGATCAGGGCCACCCAGGCCGCGCCCACCCCGGCCGGTCGGCCGAGGCCCCGGGCGACGTACGCGTGGAACGCGCCGACGTGGGTCATCCGCCGGGACATCGCCAGGTAGCCCACCGAGAAGAGGCAGAGCACCACCGCGACCACGAGGACGGCCGCGCCCAGCGCGCCCGCCCCGGTCACCGCGTGGGCGGTCGGGAACACCCCGGCCACCACGGTCAGGGGCGCCGCCGCGGAGAGCGTGAAGAGCAGCACCCCGGGCACCCCGCGTCCGCCCCGGGTCAGCGCCACGGGGACGCCGGGGCGATCCAGGGTCACGGGGACGCCGGCGGGGCGGTCCAGGTTCACGGGCGGGGGCGTCGGCGCAACGGGCATGGCCACTTCCGGTCGAAAGGGGGCGGCGGAGGCGGGTCAGCCGCGCAGCACGGCCGCGCCGACCGCGGCCTCGGTGTGGGCGACCAGTTCCCGCAGCGGCAGCGGTAGCGCCGGCAGGAGCACGCCGAAGCGGTGCTGGGCGCGGGAGTCGGCGTGCCAGAGCACGTCCCGCGTGAGCCCGGTGGCCGAGACCAACCCGCACAGCAGGGCGTCCGGGACGGCCGGCGGATGGGGGCGGTCCAGCAGCGCCAGCAGCCGGGTCGTCGGCCAGGCGAGCGCGTTGAGGTCGGTGGCCACGTAGTCGACCGTGGTACGTAACAACCGGCGCTTCTCCTGCCGACGTACCACACCCGACCGGCTCAGCCGCTCCCCCACCGCGTCCGCGGCGGTCCCGGCGAGCAGGCCCAGCCAGGTGCGGACAGCCCGGTGCTGCCGCTGGCCGAGCAGGTGGGCCAGGACACCCCCGGCCAGTGCGTCGGTCGGGGGCTCACCGTCCAGGACGGACACCTGACCACCGGTCACGGTGATCCGTCCACCCAGGACCAGTTCGCCGAGGAGCGCGGCGGCGAGGCCGAGGCCGGTGGCTGTCGGGTTCAGCCGAGCCCGGCCGCGGCTGTCGCCGTGGGCGATGAGGAAGAACTCGTCCGCGATGAGCAACGAACCCTCCCAGTCGTCCACTGTGCTCGTAACCGGGACAAAGGATGCCCTCACGATCGATCCAATGCAACTCCCGGATCCCGGTTGTTGCATACGCGGGGCCCACCACCTGCGGATAGTGCCCGTGGCAGACTCGGCCGCGTGACCGCCAGCCCCACCGTCCGCCGCCGTCGCATCGCCCGGGAACTCCGGCAGCTGAGGGAGCGCGCCGGGATGACCCTCGACGTCGCCGCGCGGCAGCTCGACATGTCCAAGAGCAACCTCTCCCGGATCGAGAACGCGCAGATCGGCATCAAGCCCCGCGACGTACGCGCCGCCCTGGCGCTGTACCAGGTGACCGGGGCGGACGCCGAGGCGCTGGTCGAGATCGCCCGAGGAGCGCAGCAGCGCGGGTGGTGGCAGAACTACAGCGACGTGCTGCCGGAGTGGTTCGAGTTCTACGTCGGGCTGGAGGCGGAGGCGGCGACGCTGCGGACGTACGAGGCCGAGGCGGTGCCCGGCCTGCTCCAGACCGAGGCGTACGCCCGGGAGATCTACCGGCTGACCGCCGGCGAGGAGGGGCTGGAACGGAAGGTCGCCGCCCGGCTGCACCGGCAGAGCGTCCTGCGTCGGGACTCGCCGGTGCAGATGTCGGTGGTGCTCAACGAGGCGGTGCTGCTGCGTCCGGTCGGCACCCCGGCCGTGATGGCCGACCAGTTGGCCCACGTCACCCGAGTGGCCCAACTACCCAACGTGACCATTCAGATACTTCCATTCATGGCTGGCGGCCATCCCGCCATGAGCACGCCGTACGTCGTGCTGCACTTTGCCGACGCCGCCGACAACGCCGTGGTTTACCTGGACAACCTCACGATGGGACTGGCGCTGGAGGGCGCCGAACACGTGCGGGGGTATACCCTGGTGCACGAGAGGCTGTGCCGGATGGCGCTCACTCCAGCGGACTCACTGACCCGACTTGAGGACGCTTCTCGTTACTTTGCGTGATCATCACATGCTCCTGTGCAGACGAGGGGTACCCACCATGACCGTTCTCGACCTGACCCGTGCGGAGTGGCGAACCAGCACGCACAGCAGCGGCAACGGCAACTGCCTGGAGGTCGCCGGCGTCGACGGTCGGGTGGCCGTCCGGGACAGCAAGGACCGGCCCGGTCCGGTACTGGTCTTCCCGCACGCGTCGTGGCGGCACTTCGTCGCGGGCATCGAAGCGCTGGGCTGACCGACCCGGCACACCGACCGGTGCCGCCGGGCGGCGGTGCGAGACTGGGGCGTGCTCCGCGACGTACCCCTCGAACTGCCGGTCCGGCCGGTCCTGGCCACGCTGACCACGGCCCTGCGCGCGGCGGGCACCGCCGTCCTGGTCGCGCCGCCCGGCACCGGGAAGACCACCCTGACGCCGCTGGCGGTCGCCGACGAGGTCGACGGCCGGGTGCTGATCGCCCAGCCGCGCCGGGTGGCTGCCCGGGCGGCGGCGCACCGGATGGCGGCGCTGCTCGGCGAGCGGGTCGGCGACCGCGTCGGGTACGCCGTGCGCGGCGACCGGCGCACCGGCCCGGCCACCCGGATCGAGGTGGTCACCACCGGGCTGCTGGTCCGGCGGCTGCACCACGACCCGGAACTGCCCGGCGTCTCGGCGGTGCTGCTCGACGAGTGCCACGAGCGGCACCTCGACGCCGACCTGGCGCTCGCCTTCACCGTGGAGGCCCGGACCGCGCTCCGTCCCGACCTGTGGCTGCTGGCCATGTCGGCGACCGCCGAGGCGGACCGGTTCGCCGACCTGCTCGGTGGGGCGGCCCCCGCGCCGGTGGTGCGGGCCGAGGCGGCACTGCACCCGGTGGCCCGGATCTGGGCGCCGCCGCCCCGTCCGGCCGCCGGATACCGGGGCAACCGGGTGGATCCCGCGCTGCTCGACCACGTGGCCGCGACGGTCCGCCGGGCCCTGTCCGAACAGGACGGCGACGTCCTGGTCTTCCTGCCGGGCGCCGGGGAGATCACCGGGGTCACCGTCCGGCTGGCGGACCTGCGCGACCGGGTCGCCCTGGTGCCGCTGCACGGCCGGCAGCGGGGCACCGAGCAGGACGCCGCGCTGCGCCCGGCCGACCGGCGACGGGTGGTGCTGGCCACCGCCGTCGCGGAGAGCAGCCTCACCGTGCCCGGCGTCCGGACGGTGGTCGACGCCGGGCTGAGCCGGGTCGCCCGGACCGACCTGGCCCGGGGCCTGGGCGCGCTGGTCACCGTGCCGGTCTCCCGCGCCGCCGCGACCCAGCGGGCCGGTCGGGCCGGTCGGGAGGCTCCGGGGCACGTCTACCGCTGCTGGTCCCCGGCCGTCCACGAGCGGCTCGCCGCCCAGCCGGAACCGGAGATCGCCACCGCCGACCTGACCGGGTTCGCCCTGGAGCTGGCCGCCTGGGGGCAGCCGGACGGCACCGGCCTCGCGCTGCCCGACCCGCCCCCGGCGGCGGCGATGGCGGTGGCCCGGCAGACCCTCGGCACGCTCGGCGCGGTCGACGCCGAGGGCCGGATCACCGGACGGGGCCGGGCGATCACGGCGACCGGCGTCCATCCCCGGCTGGGTCGGGCGCTGCTCGACGGGGCGGCCCGGGTGGGTGCGGACCGCGCCGCCGAGGTGGTGGCCCTGCTCAGCGAGGAGACCGGGCCGGGCGACGACCTGGTGGCGAACTGGCGGCGGCTGCGCGCCGGCACCGACCCCGCCGCCACCGCGCGATGGCGGACCGAGGTACGCCGGCTGCGCACCGCCCTGCCGCCGGACCCGGAGCCCGCGCGACGGGGGACACGGCACGGCGCGCGGCCGGCGACGCGGTCGGTCCCGGACGACCTGGCCGTCGGGCTGCTGGTCGGACTGGCCCACCCCGAGCGGCTGGCCCGGGTCCGGCGGCCGGGCGGCCCGGCGTACCTGATGGCCGGCGGGACCGCTGCGGAGCTGGCGCCCGGGTCGGCGCTGGCCGGCTGCGACTGGCTCGCCGTGGCGGTCGCGGACCGCTCCCCCGGCGCCCCGGCCGCCCGGATCCGCGCCGCCGCCGCGCTCGACGAGGCGACCGCCCGCGAGGCGGGCGCGGCACTGCTACGCGAGGAGCGTCAGGTCGCCTGGGCGGGCGGGGACGTGCTGGCCCGGGAGCTGACCCGGCTCGGCGCGATCGAGCTGACCGAGCGGCCGTTGCCCCGACCCGACCCGGAGGCGGTGGGCGCGGCACTCCTGGCCGGCCTGCGTCGGGACGGGCTCGCCCTGCTCGATTGGACCCCGGCGGCCCGGTCGCTACGGGACCGGCTGGCGTTCTGCCGGCAGGCGCTCGGCGGGGACTGGCCGGCGGTCGACGACGACGCCCTGCTCGCCACCGCGCCGGAGTGGCTCGGATCGGAGCTGGCCCGGGCGCGCCGACGCGCCGACCTGGCCCGGATCGACGTGGCCGGGGCGCTGCGCCGGCTGCTCCCCTGGCCGCAGGCCGCCCGCCTGGACGAGCTGGCTCCCGAGCGGATCACCGTGCCCAGCGGCACCCGGGCCCGCGTCGGGTACGCCGACCCGGCCGCCCCGGTGCTCGCGGTGAAGCTCCAGGAGACCTTCGGCTGGCAGCGGGTGCCCCGGATCGCCGACGGGCGGGTGCCGGTGCTGCTGCACCTGCTCTCCCCCGCCGGCCGACCGGTGGCGGTCACCGCGGACCTGGAGTCGTTCTGGCGCGTCGGCTACCCGCAGGTACGGGCGGAGCTGCGCGGACGCTACCCGCGCCACCCCTGGCCGGAGGATCCCACCACCGCACCGCCGACCCGGCACGCCACCCCGCGCCGCCGGTGACGCTCCGCCCGCCGAAGGCCCGCAGCGACGGCGGTCAGCCCTCGGCGACCACGTCGGCGACCACCACGGTGACGTTGTCCGGGCCGCCCGCGCGCAGGGCCAGGTCGATCAGCCGGCGGGCGCACTCCTCGCGGTCGGAGTGGCCGGCGAGCACCTCGGCGAGGGTATCCGCGCGGACCACGTTGGAGAGCCCGTCGCTGCACAGCAGCCAGCGGTCCCCGGCCCGGGGCACCATGGTGGCGTAGGCCGGCGAGACCTCGCCGCCCTGGAGGGCCTGGGTCACCACCGCCCGGCGCGGGTGGCTGCTGGCCTGCTCCGGTGTGATGAGCCCCTGGTCGATGAGCATCTGCACGAAGGTGTCGTCCCGGGTGATCTGCTTGAGCACCCCCTCGCGGAGCAGGTAGGCACGGGAGTCGCCGACGTGGGCCAGGGCCAGGCAGCTTCCGGTCCGCGCGAACAGCAGCGCGGTCAGCGTCGTGCCCATGCCCTGCCGCTCCGGGTCCTCCTCGACGGCCCGGCGGATCCGCCCGCTGGCCAGCTCGATGCCACCGCGCAACGCCGCCACCAACGCGTCCTCCGGTGTCTCCAGGTCCAGCGGCGCGATGGCCTGCATGGCGATGGAACTGGCGAGGTCGCCGGCCGCCATCCCGCCCATGCCGTCGGCGACGGCGACGAGCCAGGTGCCGGCGTGGAAGGCGTCCTGATTGCCGCTCCGGATCAAGCCACGGTCGGTTGCCCCCGTGGAACGCAGCTTCAGGGTCATGGGACGCAGCCTGCCAGGAGGAGGGCGGGTTGTCTCTAGTAGATCACCGTCGGCGGGGCGTGGCGCGGTGAATCTCACTCTCCGCACCCGGATCGGGACCCGGCAACCGGAACATCTAGTCCGGTCGATTGACAGGCCGGTCACACCCTGGAAACATCGACCGATACTTGGGAGCGCTCCCAGCTTTCGACCGTCCCCGGAAGGAACCGTCGTGACGTCACCCCCACGCCGTCGACGCCGCCTCGCGCTGCTCGCCGCGGCGACCTCCCTCGCCCTGACCGGCACCCTGTCCCCGGCCGCCCACGCCGCCGGCGACGAGGAGCCTCCGGAGCAGATCCGCAACGGCGACTTCGCCACCGGCACCTCCCCCTGGTTCTCCTTCGGCACCGGGGACCTGACCAACCCCGACGGGCGGCTCTGCACCACCGTCGCCGGCGGGCTGGCCAACCCGTGGGACGCCGGCATCGGGCAGGACGGCATCCCGCTGCTCGCCGGCTCGTCCTACACCCTCGCCTTCGACGCCAGCGCCACCCCCGGGGCCAACCTGAAGGCGGTGCTCCAGCTCGGCAGCGCGCCGTACACCACGTACGCCAGCGTGGACGCGACGGCGGGCGGAACCCCGCAGCGCACCGAGCACACCTTCACCGCACCGGCCGACGACTCCCGGGCGCAGATCATCTTCCAGGTCGGGGGCAGCCCGGCCGACCAGACCTTCTGCCTGGACAACGTCTCGTTGCGCGGCGGCGAGCCGGTCCCGCCGTACGAGCCGGACACCGGCCCGAGAGTCCGGGTCAACCAGGTCGGCTACCTGCCCGCCGGGCCGAAGAACGCCACCGTGGTCACCACCGCCACCGACCCGCTGCCCTGGCAGCTGCGAACCGCCGACGGCACGGTGGTGGCCAGCGGCACCAGCACCCCGCGTGGCGTGGACGAGGCCTCCGGGCAGAACACGCACACCATCGGCTTCTCGTCGTACCGTGCGCCGGGCGCCGGACTGACCCTGGTCGCGGACGGGGAGACCAGCCACCCGTTCAGCATCTCCGGCGACCTCTACGACCAGCTCCGGTCGGACTCGTTGCAGTTCTTCTACGCCCAGCGCAGCGGCATCGCCATCGACGGCGACCTGATCGGCGCGGAGTACGCCCGTCCCGCCGGGCACCTCGACGTCGCCCCGAACAAGGGCGACACCGACGTGCCCTGCCAGCCCGGCGTCTGCGACTACTCCCTCGACGTGCGCGGCGGCTGGTACGACGCGGGCGACCACGGCAAGTACGTGGTCAACGGCGGCCTCGCCACCTACCAGCTGCTGAACACCTTCGAGCGGACCAAGACCGCGGCCACCGCCGACGGCGGCGCGGCACTGGGCGACAGCACCCTGCGGGTGCCCGAACGGGGCAACGGTGTGCCCGACGTCCTCGACGAGGCCCGCTGGGAGCTGGAGTTCCTGCTGCGCATGCAGGTGCCGGCCGGTGAGCCGCTCGCCGGAATGGCCCACCACAAGATCCACGACCGGAACTGGACCGGCCTGCCGCTGCTGCCGCACGAGGACCCGGAACAGCGTGAGCTGCACCCGCCGTCCACCGCGGCCACGCTCAACCTGGCCGCCGTCGCCGCGCAGTGCGCGCGGCTGTTCGCCCCGTACGACGCGGCCTTCGCCCGCCGCTGCGGCACCGCCGCGAAGACCGCCTACACGGCGGCGAAGGCCAACCCCACGCGGTACGCCAGCCCGACCGACGCCACCGGCGGCGGGGCGTACGACGACACCACGGTCACCGACGAGTTCTACTGGGCGGCGGCGGAGCTGTACCTGACCACCGGCGAGCGGGCGTACCTGACCGACCTGACCGCCTCGCCGCACCACACCGCCGACGTGTTCGAGCCGCGCGGCTTCAGCTGGCAGGGGGTGGCCGCGCTGGGCCGCCTCGACCTGGCCACCGTGCCGAGCGGGCTGCCGGCCGCCGAGCGCACCCGGATCCGTGCCTCGGTGACCGCCGCCGCCGACCGGTATCTGGCCGAGATCGCCCGGCAGGCGTACGGGCTGCCGATGCCCGGTGACCCGGGCAGCTACTTCTGGGGCGGCAACGGCAACCTGATCAACAACGCGGTCGTGCTCGCCACCGCCTTCGACCTGACCGGCGACGTGAAGTACCGGGACGGGGCGGTGCAGACGATGGACTACGTCCTCGGCCGCAACGCGCTGAACATCTCGTACGTGACCGGGTGGGGCGACCACGCGGCGGAGAACCAGCACAGCCGGATCTTCGGCAACCAGCTGAACCCGGACCTGCCGAAGCCGCCCGCCGGCTCGATCGCGGGCGGGCCGAACGCGGCCCTCCAGGACCCGTTCGTCGAGCAGTTGCTCGCCGGCTGCAAGCCGATGTTCTGCTACGTCGACGACATCCAGTCGTACTCCACCAACGAGGTGGCGATCAACTGGAACTCGGCGCTGGCCTGGATCTCCTCCTTCCTGGCCGACCAGGGTGAGGCCGGGGCGGTCCCCCCGTCGGGCTGCGCGGTCCAGTACGTCAACCACGGCTCCTGGTCCGGTGGCTTCACCGCCCAGGTGACGATCCGCAACACCAGCCCGAAGACGATCGACGGCTGGACCGCCCGTTTCGCGTTCACCGGCGACCAGCAGGTGCGCGACGCGTGGCTGGCGACGGTGACCCAGTCCGGGGCCACGGTCACCGCGAGGAACGAGTCGTACAACGCCAGGATCACGCCGGGCGGCACGGTGACCTTCGGGTTCAACGCGTCGACCGGCGGTAACGCCAATCCCGCACCGGGTCTGGTCGCGGTCAACGGAGTGGCCTGCGCGCTCTCCTGACCCGTCGATCCCCGGTCCGGCAGGGGCCTCCCCACGCACGGGGAGGCCCCTGTTCGGCGCGTCACCACACCGCCGCCCTCCGCCACGCCAGGGTCCCGGCTCAGGTCCGACGAATCCGGGAGGTGGGCATGAACGACGTGCTGCGGACGGCGATGCGGGAACGCGGCGAGACCATCGAGTCGCTGGCCCGCCGGGTCGGGGTGGACCCGAAGACCACCGGCCGCTGGGCCAGCCGGGGCGCGACGCCCCAACCGCGCCACCGGGCCGCCGTCGCGCAGACCCTGGGCCGGGAGATCGCCGACCTGCGGCCGGACGCGGTACGCCCCCGCCAGCCGCTCTGGTTCCGGCCGTGGGCCGAGATCGAGACGGAGGCGGGACCCTCACCTTCGCCCCCGTCGCCTGGCGCGCCTTCGTCGGCGCGCTCCGCCAGCGCAGCTGACCACGCCCGCCACCGTCTGTTCCGGACGCTCGTCCGACCGGCCCCGAAGGCAGCCCTGTCCGGCGGTCACCCGATCCGGTCCGGGGCCGGTCCTCCGGCCGGCCCGGCGGTGTTCTGTTTGGACGGTCACCCGATCGGACCGAAGGTGGTCACCGGTCGGCCATTGTCATGTGCGCATAGGCGGGAGCCGGGACTAGAAAGGCCGCATGGCCCGACGAACTCACCGTGCCGCTGCTGCCCTGTGCCTCCATCGACACCGTTGCCGACTTCTACCGCGTCCTCGGATTCCAGGTCACCCACCGGCAGACCCGAACCAACCCCTATGTCGCTCTCCAGCGGGAGGACCTGTACCTGCACTTCTTCGGCCTTCCGGACTTCGACCCGGCGACCTCGTACGGCAGCTGCCTGGTGATCGTCCCCGACGTCGCGGCCCTGCACGCCGCCTTCGCCGAGGGCATGCGGGCCGCGTACGGCCGGGTGCTGGTGGCCGGCATCCCTCGGATGACGCGACCCCGGCCTGGCCGTGGAGGCGCTGGTCTACCGGGCCGAGATCGCGATGGCGCTCGACGACCCGGACACGGCCCGGACGGCGCTGGACCGGGCCCGACGCGTCCCCCTGTCCGACCTGCAACACGACCGGGCGGCCGACACCCTCCGGCACGCCGCCGAGCTGAGCGCCGGCGTACCGCCCGCGTAGCCCGAGCTCACCACGTCGCACCCCCCACTGCCGCACCGCCCACTGCCGCACCGCCCAGCGCAGTGTCGCGCTGGGCGGTGGTTGCAGGCGCTGGACGGTGGTTGCAGGCGCTGGACGGTGGTTGCAGGGCTGGACGGTGGTTGCAGGGGTCCCCTGCTCGGCAGAAAGCGGTAACAGGGAACCCCTCCTACCACCTCAGACCGGCAGGCCGCCGACCTGGGTGTTGATCCAGCTACGGATCGAGGGCAGGTCGCCGTAGATGGACGGACCGGTGGCGCAGGTCGGGTTGAGGTTGCCGGCGCGGCTGGTCGCACCGATCAGGTTCCACACGCCGTTGATCTTGCGCACCTGCGGGCCGCCCGAGTCGCCGTAGCAGGCGCCCGCGTTGCCGTTGGTGTTGTCGGTGCAGATCTCGTACGGAGCGTTGATGCCCCGGCAGCGGGTGTCCGTGACGATCGAGGTGTCCAGCTCGTGGGCGACTGTCGGAGCCGAACCGCAGCCCCGGGTCGGGCAGGTCTGGCCCCAGCCGATGATCCGGGTGGCGGTGCCGACCGCGCCGGAGGTGGTGGGGATGACCGCCGGGGCGTAGCTGACCGAACTGGAGAGCTGGAACAGCTTCACGTCGATGGTCGGGTGGCTGACCGCCCGGCTCACGCCGACCACCGTCCCGCCGCTGGTGCGGTTGATGCTGCCGACCCGGACGGAGGACGGCGTCGGGCAGTGGTCCGCGGTAACCACCCAGTTCGCCTTGATCAGGGTGCCGGTGCAGCCGGAGGTGTAGACCATCCACGGGTAGTTCTCGGTGGCCGGCCGGCCGTTGACGACCAGCGGCGAGATCTCGTCCGCCTCCGGCCAGGTGTAGGTGCCGGCGGCCTCGCTGTCGGCGGTGCGGCTGCCGGCGAAGAGCGAGTTGACGCGGGCGGCCTCGGTGGCGTTCGGGTAGGCGTTGGTGCAGGAGACCGGGGCGCTGCTGCCGGACATCAGGTCCGCGCAGAGACCGGTACGCTTGTCGGGCAGGCCGAGGATGTGGCCGAACTCGTGGGTGGCGATCCGGGTCCGGTTGTAGCCCTCGTTGACCGCCTGCCAGCCCATGTAGATGGTGCCCCGGCCCAGGCCGGCGACGTAGGCGCGGGGCCAGCCGTTGTCCACCCGGATGGTGACGGCGGCCGGCGTGCCGGCCTGGAGCCGGACGTTGCTGACACTGCTGTTCCAGATCGCGGCAGCCTGGTCGAAGTTGGTGCGGAACTCACCGGCCCGGCTGGCGTCGTAGAGGACGGTGCGCACGGCAGTCCCGGGGTCGGCGGAGGCCGGCGTACCGCCGACGGCCTGGACACCGGCGAGGGACAGCGCGAGCGCGAGCGCGGCACCAGCCGCGCGGGACAGTTTCCGTCGGAACATCAACCACTCCCTTGTCCGCGGTGGCGGCACCACCGCAATCGAAGTCAGTCGATTTTACGGCGAGTGGTACACCCGGCACGAATAGTGGTTGGGTCATACGTTCCGGGCCATCCCGATGTGGCCCACCGCCAGGCCGGTGCGGCTACGCCGCAGCGAGGTGCTCCCGGGCCAGGGCGACGAGGGTCCGGGGGTCGTCACCCCGGGGCGCTGCTGCGTACGACGTTCGCCGAGATCCTGCCGCTGGACGACGCCCGGCGGGTCGACGGTCGGGCTGTTGGCGGTGGTGGAGGGGGCTCGGCGTCCACCTGCTCGGCGGCCACCACCCGCCGGAGACCGCGCTGCGCGTCCTCGACGCCCACCTCGACCTGATCTTCACCGGCTGACGCCGTCGGTTGGGTCGACGGGCCGGGGAATCAGCGACCCCGCAGCTTCGGCAGCACCTCGCTGCCGAACGTGTCGACGAACGGGCCCAGCTCCTGCCCGACGTGGTGCAGGAAGATCCGGTCGAAGCCGAGGTCGAGGTACTCCTCCAGCCATCCGGTGTGCCGGCCGAGGTCGGCGGAGATGTTCACCACCTGGCGCAGCCGCTCCATCGGCACCTGCGCGGAGATCACGTCGAAGTGCTCCACCGTCTCCAGGTCCCAGCAGACCGGCGGGGCGAAGACGTTGCTGCGCCACTGGTCGTACGCGATCCGCTCGGCCTCGTCCTCCTCCGGCGCCCAGCTCAGGTGCACCTGGAGACTCAACGGTCCCCGGCCACCGGCGTCCCGGTAGGCGTCGATCATGGCCCGCAGGTGCGGCACCGGAGCGTTGACGGTGATCAGGCCGTCGGCCCACTCGGCGCACCAGCGGGCCGTTGCCACGCTGACCGCCGCGCCCACCAGGGCCGGAGGCTGCTCCGGCCGGGTCCACAGCTTCGCCCGGTCCACCCGGACCAGGCCGTCGTGGCTGACCTCCTCCCCGGCCAGCAGCGCGCGGATCACGTCCACGCACTCCCGCAGCCGTGCGTTGCGGACGTCCTTGCGCGGCCAGGGGTCGCCGGTGATGTGCTCGTTGGCCGCCTCACCGGTGCCGAGCGCGGCCCAGAACCGGCCCGGGTACATCGCGCCGAGGGTGCCGATGGCCTGCGCGATGATCGCCGGGTGGTAGCGCTGGCCGGGAGCGTTGACCACGCCCAGCGGCAGGCTGGTGGCCTGGAGGGCGGCACCGAGCCAGGACCAGGCGAACGCGGACTGCCCCTGACGCTCGCTCCACGGAGCGAAGTGGTCCGAGCACATGGCCGCGTCGAAGCCCGCCCGCTCGGCGTGGACCACCGACTCCAGCAGCGCGGTGGGGTGGATCTGCTCATGGGAGGCGTGCACGCCGAACACCGTCATGCCCCGCACCCCTACCCAGAACGGCCGCCCGGCAATCGGCGCCTCAACCGCCTACCACCTGAGCCCGCGTCACTCGGCGTGGGCGCCGACCCCGGCGGAGGGTGCGCCCTCGCCGACCCAGACCGTCTTGACGTTGCAGAACTCGCGCATGCCCAGCGCCGACAGTTCCCGTCCGTAGCCGGAGTTCCGTACGCCACCGAAGGGCAGTTGCGGGTAGGAGGTGGTCATCCCGTTGACGAAGACGCTGCCGGCGTCCAGGTCGGTGGCGAAGCGCTCCTGCTCCTCCGGGTCCCGGGTCCAGGCGTTCGCGCCGAGGCCGAAGCTGGTGCCGTTGGCGACCTCGACCGCCTCGTCGTACGACGACACCCGGTAGAGGCCGGCGACCGGGCCGAAGACCTCCTCGCCCCACATCCGCATGTCGGGGGTCAGGTCGGTGACCACGGTCGGCGGATACCACCAGCCGGGCCGGTCGGGCACCTCGCCGCCGCAGAGCACCCGGGCACCCTGTCCGGCCGCGTCGCGGACCTGGGCGGCCACCTCGTCCCGGCCCCGCTCGCTGGCCAGCGGTCCGACGTCGGTCCGCTCGTCCATCGGGTCGCCGACGCGCAGCGCCGACATCCGGTCGACGAACCGCTCGGTGAACGCGTCGAAGACGTCGGTGTGCACGATGAACCGTTTCGCGGCGATGCAGGACTGGCCGTTGTTCTGGCAGCGCGCGGTGGTGGCGACCTCGGCAGCCCGGTCCAGGTCGGCCGAGGGCATCACCACGAACGGGTCACTGCCGCCGAGTTCGAGCACGGTCTTCTTCAACTCGCGGCCGGCGATCGCGGCGATGGACCGGCCGGCCGGCTCGCTGCCGGTCAGCGTCGCCGCGCGGACCCGGGGGTCGGTGAGGATCCGCTCGACGGCGGACGAGCCGACCAGCAGCGTGGTGAAGGCGCCTTCGGGGAAACCGGCCCGGCCGAACAGTTCCCCCAGCCAGAGCGCGGTCTGCGGCACGTTCGAGGCGTGCTTGAGCAGGCCGGGGTTGCCGGCCGTCAGGGCCGGCGCGGCGAACCGGACCACCTGCCAGAGCGGAAAGTTCCACGGCATCACCGCGAGTACCGGCCCGATCGGCTGGTAACGGACGAAGGCCCGCCTCGCGCCCACCGCCGCCGCGTCGGCCGGCTCGTCGGCGAGGAAGCGCTCCGCGTTGTCGGCGTAGAACCGGCAGGCGGCGGCGCACTTGGCCGCCTCGGCCTTCGCCGCCGCGTACGTCTTGCCCATCTCCGTGGTCATCACCCGCGCGATGTCGTCGCGTTCGGCGTCGAGCAGGTCGGCCGCCGCGGTCAGCCACCGGGCCCGTTGCGCGACCGAGGTGCCGCGCAGGGCCGCGAACCCCCGGGCCGCAGCGGCGATGGCGGCGTCGACCCGGTCGGGCGGCATCTCGTCGTACGTCCTGAGCACCTCACCGGTGGCGGGGTTGGTGGTGGCGATGGACATGTCGTACTCCTGTCACTCGAAGAGCGAGTGGCGCACACCCGGCTCCTCCCGACGGCGGGCGGCCCGACGGCGCTGGACGACGACCAGGTCGACCACCGCCACCACGGCGAGGACGCCACAGACGACGGCCAGCCAGGTCAGGTCGGCGCGGGCGGCCAGGACGGCGAAGACCACCATGGTGACGAGCCCGAAGGAGGCCAGGGCCAGCCGCAGGTTCAACGCGCTGTAGGCGTGGCCGACGGTGCCCCGGGCACCTCGGGGCTGCGATCGCGTCATTCCGGCGAACTACCCGGTGCTCTGCGGGGCTAACCTGCCGCACCGGCCATGGACCGTCATCTACCACACTGACGCCCGGTACCGGACGGTTGTGCCGGATGTCCGACACCGAGCGACCCCGGACGGACGGTGGACGCGTAAGGTGACCCCGCTGTCGCACCGCGCTCCAGAACGGGATGGGTCATGCCTCGACGTTGGGTCGCCGCCGTGGCCAGCCTGTCGGCGCTGGTGGCGCTGGCCTGCGAGAGCGGGAGCGGAGGCGGTGGCGACGGCACGCCCCGTCCACCGCGGGACACCCCGCGCCCCGGCATGCCGGTGGCGATGGCCGCGATCGGCGACTCGATCACCACCGGGTTCGGCACCTGTCTGGTGCTCGCGTCCTGCGAGCGCAACTCCTGGTCGACGGGGGACGGCCGGCGGGTGGAGAGCCACTACCGGCGGCTGGTCGACCTCAATCCGGCGATCCGGGGCAGGGCGTACAACCACGCGAAGGCGGGAGCCCGCGCGTCGGCCCTGCCCGACCAGGCCACCCGGGCGGTGCGCGACCGGGCCGACTACGTCACCGTGCTGATCGGCGCGAACGACGCCTGCCGCGCCGACATCGACCAGATGACCCCGGTCAAGACCTTCCGCCAGCAGGTCGACCGGGCGCTGCGGACGCTGCGCGAGGGGCGGCCCAAGGCCCGGGTGCTCGTGGTGAGCATCCCAGACCTGTACCGACTCTGGGAGGTCGGGCACACCGACGAGCAGGCCCTGCGGTCCTGGCGGCGGGGTGTCTGCCCCGCCCTGCTCGCCAACCCGACCTCGACGGCGGCGGCCGACCGGGAGCGCCGCCGGACATTCCAGGAGCGAATCGACGCCTACAACGACCAGTTGGCCGCCGCGTGCCGGGCGTACGGGTCACGTTGCCGGCACGACCGCGGGGCCGCGCACCGCGTGCGGTTCACCCTCGACGACGTCAACACCATCGACCACTTCCACCCGAACAACGCCGGCCAGGAACGGCTCGCCAAGGTGACCTGGTCCGCCGCCGGCTTCGCCGACTGACCGTCGGCGGTGCCCCCGACCGGCGGCGACCGGTCAGGGGTGGCGCGGAGGCGGGACCAAGCCGGTGCGGTGCTGGGCGTAGAGCGCCCGGGACCGGTTGGCGAGGTCCTTGGTGGCCGAGGAGTTGGCCCAGGTGCCGAGGATGATCGCCGCGCCCGGCACCACCTTGGCGAACATCCGCTTGGCCGCACGCACCCCGGCCATCTGGGCCAGCCGAACCCCGAGCTTGAGCATCACCCGTCCGAGGGCGGGCTGGGAACCACCGCCGAAGAGCGCCCCGGCCCGCTCCCGGCCGGCGGCGACGCCGAGGGCGAGCCGGGCCGTCTCGGCCACCTTGTGCACCTTCTGCAGGACCAGCAGGTCGGTCGCCCGGTCGGTGTGCTGCGGCTCGACCCCGTAGGCCGCGGCGATGTGCAGCACCATCCGGGCCTGGGTCCAGGCGAGCACCCCCACGTCGATCACCGCGCCGGGCAGGCCCGCGGCACCGGAGACCGCGCCGGAGAGCCGGGCCCGGTTGACGAAGCGGCGTACCGCCTGGTCGGCGAGGGCGTCGGCGGAGATGCCGGGCTGCTCGGCCCGGGCCCGGTCGGCCCAGCGGGCCGCCTCCGGCCCGAGCCGGCGAACCGCCTCCAGGGCGAGGTGTTCCGGTGCGTACTGCGGGTCGTCCCGCATCCGGTCCCAGAGCCGGGCCGGGGGCGCCTCGGGGGCGTCCACCGGCTCGGCGGGCTCGGCGGGGGTCGCCGGTGGACGGGGTGCGGGCACGGGCTGGCCGTCGACGGGGGTCGAGTCGGTCACGGGATGGCTCCGGGGGTCAGCGGGACGAGGTACGACGGGAGAGGTCAGCGTCGCTTGCCGAACTTGGCCGCCAGGCCCCGCAGCTTCTGCTGGGTGGCCGGCTTGGCCAGTTCCCGGCGACCACGGTCGACCAGCTGCTGTCCCTTCGGGGAACGAAGGAAACGGCTGAGCTTCTGCATGAGCGGTGACATGGTGTCCTCCTGTCGTGGCCGTACCACTCATGTGTACCCCGAAGGAGCAACCGGCACGCCGACTACGTCGCGGGAGCCACGATCGCGTTGACGATCACCGTCGCCCGGGGCTCGTGCTTCGCGTACGCCTCGGGGAAGCCCGACACCTGTACGGCCTGGGCCGCCTCGGTCAGCCGCATCTGCTGCCAGCCGGGCACGGTCAGCAGGGTGGTGAGGAACTTGCGGGTCGCGTACGCCGGGTCCATCAGCTGCGCGACCGTCCCCCAGCCCATGCTGGAGCGCTGCTGGAACAGGCCGACGGAGTCGTGGTCCCAGCCGAGGCCCTGGTTCGCGTGGTTCTGCGACTCGGGGAGCGCGCCGCTGGCGAGGTTGTAGAGGTTGCTCTCCTGCATCGCGGTAGCCACCGCGATGACCAGCGCGCGTCGGGGCACACCCATGGAGTGGCCGGTCCGCACGATCTTCTTGGCGTTGTTCATCTGGGCGACGGTCAGGCCGGCCACCGGGGCGGGGTCGACCGGCTTGCGCGGGGTGGGCTTCTTCGTCGGGGTGGTCTTCTTGGGGGTGGGTTTGGGAGCGGGGGCGGTCGACGCGCTGGGCGAGGGGGTCGTGGGCGGGGCGGACGGCGTCCGGGCCAGTCCGCGCGAGGCGCTTTCCTGCTCGGCCCGCCGGAGCAGTTCGGCGCTGGCCGCGGAGCTGTCGGTGCCGGACCGCTCGCCCGCCGTCCGCAGCTCGACGACGGTGACCAGGCCGAGGCAGCAGGCGGCGGCGGAGGCGAGGGCGATCGTCGCCCGGCCGGGCCGCACGGAACCGGGCCGGAGGGTGAGGGCTTGCCGCAGCTTCCGGCGGAGCCCGGAACGCTCACCCTCAGCGATCACCGTCCCAGGCGATGCACCATCAACCTTTCGGCCATCTGCACTGGTGGAAGCGGGTCGATAGTGGATCTTGTCATCGTCACGCATCCGCCGAGGCTAAGCAGAGAACGGGGGTCGACCACCCTTAGTGATCTATGGTCCTGCCCACATTTTTCATCACCAAACCCACTAGATCGCCATCTGTTGTCTCCTATATCGCCAAAGCCGGCGAGACGGGCATTTCCCTCGGACAGCTCGGGCCGTTCTCCGACGGGTGGGAAACTCCCCGTCCGGAGGTCGACCGGCGGCACCGACGGCCGCTCCACCGTCCGGTGACCTCACACCGACCGAAGGGACGACTCCGGGGGGCGCTCGCCCCGGCAGCGGCCCCGGGCGGCGACGGGTCGGCCGGGAATGGGAGGGAACCGCCCCCTCCACCGCGCCACGACGGAATGCACGAAGATGGCGAATGCGTTTCCCGTACCGGGTGCCGTTGCCCCACGGCCGCCCGTCCGCACCACTCAGGGAGGTCCAGACCGGTGCTCGACCCACAGGAGCTGTACCAGCTCACCGACGACCTGCCCGACCTCGGTCAGCCGGTGCTCATCCAGGCGCTGACCGGCTTCGTCGACGCCGGCAACGCCACCCGGCTGGCCCGGGAACAGCTGCTCTCCAGCCTCGAGGCCCGGACGGTCGCCACCTTCGACGTCGACCAGGTCTTCGACTACCGCTCCCGGCGCCCGGTGATGACCTTCGTCGAGGACCACTGGGAGCAGTACGACGAGCCCAAGCTGGAGCTGCACCTGCTCCACGACGACGACGAGACCCCCTTCCTCCTGCTCACCGGCCCCGAACCGGACCTGCAGTGGGAACGCTTCGTGGCCGCCGTCGGCGACCTCGCCACCCGGCTGGACGTCCGGCTCACCGTGGGGCTCAACGCGATCCCGATGGCCGTGCCGCACACCCGGCCGACCGGGGTGACCGCGCATGCCACCCGACGCGAGCTGATCGCCGGCTACGAGCCGTGGTTGCAGCGGGTGCAGGTGCCCGGCAGCGTGGGCTACCTGCTGGAGTACCGGCTCGGCCAACAGGGACGGGACGCCCTCGGCTTCGCCGCCCACGTGCCGCACTACGTCGCGCAGACCGAATACCCGGCAGCCGCCGAGGTGCTGCTCGCCTCGGTGTCCCGCAGCACCGGCCTGCTGCTGCCCAACGACGGACTCCGCTCGGCCGCCGAGGTGGTCCGGGTGGAGATCGACCGACAGGTCGCCCAGACCGAGGACGCCGCCACCCTGGTCCAGGCCCTCGAGGAGCAGTACGACGCGTTCGCCCGGGGGCGGGGCGGGAAGAACCTCCTCGCCGCGGAGACCGGTCCGTTGCCCACCGCCGACGAACTCGGCGCTGAGCTGGAGCGCTTCCTGGCCGAGCAGAGCCGGCCGGGCGACAATCCGGGCAGCTGACCCGGTCCGCGCCAGGTCGAAGCACGGGCCCGCGCCGGTCGCGGTCGGCGGTTGGCGCGGATCGCCGACGCCGGGCGGCGATCCGGGGTGGGTGGCCCACGCCGGACAGCAGCCGGGCGGGCCCCACGTCGAGCGGCGGCCGGGCCGGCTGGCCCGGGGGCGGCCGGGGCCGGTGTCCGGAGGCGGTCTGGGTGGTGGCGGCGGGCCGGCGGGCGGGCGGCTCCCGGATCAGGCAGGCTGGAAGCATGCGCCTGGCGACCTGGAACGTGAACTCGGTGAAGGCCCGGCTGCCCCGGCTGCTCGACTGGCTCGCCGGCACCGCGCCGGACGTGGTCTGCCTCCAGGAGACCAAGTGCCCGGACGGCGCGTTCCCGGTGCCGGAGGTGGGCGAGCTGGGCTACACCGTGGCCAGCCACAGCGACGGGCGGTGGAACGGGGTGGCCATCCTCTCCCGGGTGGGCCTGACCGACGTCACGGTCGGCTTTCCCGGCGAGCCGGGTTTTCCCGAGCCGGAGGCGCGGGCGATCTCGGCCACCTGTGACGGGGTGCGGGTCTGGTCGGTCTACGTACCGAACGGGCGCACGCCCGACGATCCGCACTACGCGTACAAGCTGGCCTGGTTCGCCGCGCTGCGGGACGCGCTCGCCACCGAACTGCGCGGCGGGTCGCCGCTGGCGGTCTGCGGGGACTTCAACGTCGCCCCCACCGACGACGACGTCTGGGACCCCACCGTCTTCGTGAACTCGACCCACGTGACGCCGGCCGAGCGGGCGGCCCTGGCCGCCCTGCGCGACCTCGGGCTGACCGACGTGGTGCCCACTCCGATGAAGGGCCCACACCCGTTCACCTACTGGGACTACCGCGCCGGGATGTTCCACCAGAACAAGGGCATGCGGATCGACCTGGTGTACGCCTCCGCGCAGGTCGCGCACAACGTCCGCGCGGCGTACGTCGACCGGGAGGCGCGCAAGGGCAAGGGCCCGTCCGACCACGCCCCGATCGTGGTCGACATCGACCTGGAGCCGGCCGTCGAACCCCTCTGACCGGTGGCGGCCGTAAGGTGGTGCCATGGCAGTCGTGAAGATCAACGCGATCGACGTCCCACCCGGTGCCGGCGAGGAGCTGGAGCGGCGGTTCGCCGCCCGCAGCGGCGCGGTGGAGGGCTCCCCCGGCTTCCTCGGCTTCGAGTTGCTCCGCCCGGTGGCCGGCGAGACCCGCTACTTCGTGTACACGAAGTGGGATTCGGAAGAGGCGTACCAGGCGTGGGCGTCCGGGCCGGCACGGGCCGCGCACGGCGGCGGCGAGGGCGGCCAGCAGCGCAAGCCGGTCGCCACCGGGGCGAACCTGCTGGAGTTCGAGGTGGTGCAGGAGGTCTCCGGCACGCGGTGACCCCGCCAGTCGGTGCGGCGACCGCCTGGCGCAACCTCGGCATCCGACCGGCCTGCCGGCGGCCTGGCCGGCCCGCAGGCCCCACCACATTTCTCGCGGACGGGCGACGATTGCGGGGCGGGGCGACGGTCTCCACTCGTGACAGCCGGAACCAGCACGGATCCGGTGCGCACCAGCAGGGAGACCGATCGACATGACCGACCAGCACGGCAGCAGCACCCTCGCCGACCGCAGGAGCGACACCTGGGCGCGCATTCACGCCGAGCGCGCCGCCCTGGCGGCCGACCTCACCGGCCTACCGGTGCAGCGGTTCGCGACGCCGTCACTGTGCGCCGGGCTCACCGTACGCGAGGTGCTCGCCCATCTCACCGCAGCCGCCAGCCTGAACGGCTGGCGGTGGCTCGTTGGCGTCGTGCGCTGCCGGTTCGACTTCGACAAGCAGGTGACGTTGCGCCTCAACGAGCAGTTGGGCGCCGACCCGGCCGAGACGCTGGAGCGGTTCCGCGCCGTCGTCACGAGCCACACCAAGCCGCCGCTGCCGTTGCCGGCGATGCTCGGCGAGACGATCGTCCACGGGGAGGACATCCGCCGGCCCTTGGGGCTGCGTCACGCGTACCCGATCGAGACGGTCACCAGGGTCGCCGAGTACTACCGGGGAACCGACCAGGTCGTCGTGGCGAAAGGAAGAATCGGTGGGCTGCGGCTCGTCGCCACCGATGGCCCGTTCGCCTACGGCACCGGCCCACTGGTGTCGGGCACCACCCTCGCGTTGACGATGGCGATGACCGGGCGTGCCACGTACTGCGACGAACTCTCCGGTGCCGGCGTCTCGATCCTGCGGAAACGGATGGGGTGAGGTGGGCCGGCTGCCACGGACAACCGGGCCCGCGTCCCGGCCCGGTGGCCACGACCGGCGTCGGGCACGGGCGAACGCCTCGGCCGCCAACCCACCTACCCCGCCGCCACGGCCGGTCAGGGGTCGCGGGATCCGACCAGCGTGGCGAAGGCGATCACGTTGTCGGCGTAGCCGATGCTTCCGCCGACGAACCGGCCGCCGCAGGTGATCAGGCGCAGCCCGGAGCCCCGGTGGTCGCCGTACACCCGGTCACCGGGCAGGGCGTTCTTGTCGAAGCGCTCCACCGAGGTCACCTCGAAGACGGCCACCGACCGGTCGTGGCGGGTCACCTCGATCCGGTCCCCCGGCCGGAGCCGGCGCAGCTCGTGGAAGACCGACGGGCCCTCCGTGGTGTCCGCGTGCCCGACGATGACCGCCGGTCCGTTCTCCCCCGGGGTGGGACCGCCGTCGTACCAGCCGGTCTCCAGGTGCCGTTCCAGCGGGGGCACCGCGATGGTGCCGTCCGGGGCGAGCCCGACCGGGGCCACCGGGGCGGTCACCCGGATCGCCGGCACACTCAGGCTCACCGGGCGGCTCGCCGGCAACGGGTCGATCGCCCGCCCCGCCCCGGCACCCGCCGCCAGGACGGTGAACGGTCGGCCCGCCGACCGGCCGAGCCCGACCCCGGTGACGAAGACCCCGAGCAGGACGAGCACCACGGCCAGCGGCATCCGCCAACGACGGCCGTCCCGCTGGCGGGACGGCAGCCTGCGGATGTCGACGGCGGGTCGGGGCGTGGCGCGGAGACGGGACATGGCGGCGGATCAGTGGGGGGTCCGTGGTCCCCGGCGACGGGCGGCCAGCATCGCCAGGACCAGTCCGGCGACGGTGATGCCCAGCCCGCCGGGCAGGACCAGCCCACCGAGGTCGGGACCGCCGTCCGCGCCGCCGAACCCGGTCGCCGGTCCCCGGCTGGGGTGCGGCTGCGGCGGCCCGTCCGGCCGGGGCGGTTGGTGACCGCCCGAGGTCACCGTCAGCATCGTCGAGGCGTTCGGGCCCTCCACGCAGAGCAGCTTGACCCGGTACGTGCCCGGCCTGGCGTGCGAGGGGAGGGTCACCGTGCCGGACAGGTACCCGTGCTGGGGGTGGACGGTGACGATGCCGAACGCCTCCGACTCGACACTGGCCGCCTCGCGGGTGGACCGGCAGCTCGCCCGGATGCCGACCAACTCGCCGGGGCCCGCGCGGCTCGGCGTGACCTGCACGTACACGTCGGCGGCACGGGCCGGCCCGGCGGCTACCAGCACGGCGAAGGCGGCGAGGAGAAGCCCCATCAGCAGCACCACGCTCCGGCGCGTGACTGACACCATGACCCCTCCCGGCCCGTCGGCCGGACCGGGCAGGGAACACCCGGCCTGCCGTATGAGATGACCCGTCCTCGCGGACGGCGTACGCCGCGTCCGGTCCGTCGGTGGTCCTCGCGTAGGCTCGGGTCGCTGTGAGCCCCATCGACCACGACCCGGCCGCCCCGGCACCGTCCCGGGTACGCGCCACCGTCCGCACCTTCCACCCGCGCCGGGGCCGGCTCAGCAGCCGCCACCTCGACGCGTTGGACCGTCTCTGGCCGGTGTACGGGCTCGCGGTGCCGGACGGGGCCGGACCCCCGGTCGACCTCACCGACCTGTTCGGCCGCCGGGCACCGGTGGTGCTGGAGATCGGTTCCGGGATGGGCGACGCGACCGCCGCGATGGCCGCCGCCGACCCGGAACGAGACTATCTCGCGGTCGAGGTGCACACCCCGGGAATCGCCAACCTCCTCGCGTTGGTGGAGCGGCACGGGCTGGGCAACGTCCGCATCGCCGACGGCGACGCGTTGGAGCTGGTCCGACGGCAGCCGGAGGCGACGCTGGACGCGGTGCACGTCTTCTTTCCCGACCCCTGGCCGAAGGCGCGGCACCACAAGCGCCGGCTGATCCAGCCCGCCCACGTGGCGCTGCTGCGCTCCCGGCTGGTGCCGGGAGGCACGCTGCACTGCGCCACCGACTGGGCCGAGTACGCCGCCGCGATGCGCGAGACCCTGGACGCCGACCCGGAACTCGCCGACACCCGACCGGGTGACACCTCCCGCCCGGCACACCGACCGGTCACCAAGTTCGAGCGCCGGGCCCTGCTCGCCGGCCGCCCGGTCACCGACCTGATCTACCACCGCCGCCCCCACTGAGGCGGTGGCAGGGGTCCCCGGTCACCTGTTTCTGTCGTGCAGGGGGCCCCTGCTACCACCGGAGCGTCGCGGCGGGCAGGATGGGACGGTTATGACGCTCACCGCCGCGCTGCCGGACAGCGCCGACCCCGATGCCCTGTACGACGCGTTCGCCGGTTGGGCGAAGGAGCGCGGCCTCGACCTCTACCCCCACCAGGAGGAGGCGGTCATCGAGATCGTCTCCGGGGCCAACGTGATCATGAACACCCCGACCGGCTCGGGCAAGAGCCTGGTCGCGATCGCGGCGCACTTCGCCGCCCTGGCCGACGACCGGACGACCTTCTACACCGCCCCGATCAAGGCGCTGGTGTCGGAGAAGTTCTTCGCGCTCTGCGAGGTCTTCGGGGCCGACAACGTCGGCATGCTGACCGGCGACGCGAGCGTCAACGCGGACGCCCCGATCATCTGCTGCACCGCCGAGATCCTGGCCAACCTGGCGCTGCGCGAGGGCACCCGGGCCGACGTCGGCCAGGTGATCATGGACGAGTTCCACTTCTACGCCGAGCCGGACCGGGGCTGGGCCTGGCAGGTGCCGCTGATCGAGCTGCCCCAGGCGCAGTTCGTGCTGATGTCCGCCACCCTCGGCGACACCACCCGCTTCGTCGACGACCTGGCCCGGCGCACCGGACGGCCGACCGCCGTCGTGCGCTCGGCCGAGCGGCCGGTCCCGCTGCTCTTCTCGTACGTGACCACGCCGTTGCACGAGACCCTGGAGGAACTGCTCACCACGAAGCAGGCCCCGGTCTACGTGGTGCACTTCACCCAGGCCGCCGCGCTCGAACGGGCCCAGGCGCTGATGAGCGTCAACGTCGCCACCCGGGCCGAGAAGGACATGATCGCTCAGGCCATCGGCCGGTTCCGGTTCACCTCCGGGTTCGGCAAGACCCTGTCGAGGCTGGTCCGGCACGGCATCGGGGTGCACCACGCGGGCCTGCTGCCCAAGTACCGCCGGCTGGTGGAGACCCTGGCGCAGGCCGGCCTACTCAAGGTCATCTGCGGCACCGACACCCTCGGCGTCGGCATCAACGTGCCGATCCGCACCGTGCTCTTCACCGGCCTGAGCAAGTACGACGGCACCCGTACCCGGCTGCTCAAGGCGCGCGAGTTCCACCAGATCGCCGGCCGGGCCGGGCGGGCCGGGTTCGACACCATCGGCCGGGTGGTGGTCCAGGCCCCCGAGCACGTGATCGAGAACGAGAAGGCCCTCGCCAAGGCCGGTGACGACCCGAAGAAGCGCCGCAAGGTGGTGAAGAAGAAGCCGCCGGAGGGCTCGATCGGCTGGGGCGAGCCGACCTTCCAGCGGCTGGTCGACTCCGAGCCGGAGCCGTTGACGTCCAGCTTCCAGGTCAGCCACTCGATGCTGCTCAACGTCATCGGCCGCCCCGGGGACGCGTTCGCCGCGATGCGGCACCTGCTCACCGACAACCACGAGGACCGGGCCGCCCAGCGCCGGCACATCCGCCGGGCCATCGCGATCTACCGTGCGCTGCTCGCCGGGGGCGTGGTCGAGCAGCTCGACGAGCCTGACGAGACCGGCCGGCGGGTACGGCTCACCGTCGACCTCCAGCTCGACTTCGCGCTCAACCAGCCGCTCTCCCCGCTCGCCCTGGCCACCGTCGAGCTGCTGGACCGGGAGTCCCCCTCGTACGCCCTGGACGTGCTGAGCGTCATCGAGTCCATCCTGGACGACCCGCGTCAGGTGCTCTCCGCGCAGCAGTTCAAGGCGCGCGGCGAGGCGGTCGCCGCGATGAAGGCCGAGGGCATCGAGTACGAGGCCCGCCTCGAACTGCTCGACGAGGTGACCTGGCCGAAGCCCCTCGCCGAGCTGCTGGACGCCGCGTACGAGATGTACCGGCGCGGGCATCCGTGGGTCGCCGACCACCAGCTCTCGCCGAAGTCCGTGGTCCGCGACATGTACGAGCGGGCGATGACGTTCACCGAGTACGTGCAGTTCTACGGGCTGTCCCGCTCCGAGGGGCTGGTGCTGCGCTACCTCGCGGACGCGTACAAGACGCTGCGGCAGACCGTTCCCGAGGACGCCAAGACCGAGGAACTGGTCGACCTGATCGAGTGGCTGGGCGAACTGGTCCGGCAGGTCGACTCCAGCCTGATCGACGAGTGGGAGCGGCTGCGCAACCCGTCGGACGCGACCGAGGCCGCCGAGGCCCTGGACGACCGGGTGCCGGCGGTGACCCGCAACGCCCGCGCGTTCCGGGTGCTGGTGCGCAACGCGCTGTTCCGCCGGGTGGAGCTGGCCGCCCTACGCCGCTGGGATCTACTCGGCGAACTCGACGCGGCGGACGGCTGGAACGCCGACGCCTGGGCCGACGCGCTGGAGCCCTACTTCGACACGTACCCGGAGATCGGCACCGGGCCGAACGCCCGCGGCCCGGCGCTGCTGATGATCGACCAGACGTCGTCGCAGCGGTGGACGGTGCGGCAGATCCTGGACGACCCGGAGGGCGACCACGACTGGGGGATCAGCGCCGAGATCGACCTGGCCGCCTCGGACGAGGTCGGCGCGGCCGTCGTCCGGATCACCGACGTCGGCCAGCTCTGACAGGAGGCGGCCGGTCGCGCTTCGCCGATCGATCAGGATCGTGACGCCAGCCGACCGGCCGCCGACAGCCGCCGGATCACCGCGTCGTGCGGGACGGCGTGACTGGTCCGGCCGCCCACACCGGTGGTGGTGACGGCGGTCAGCAGCGAGTTGAGCAACGCCTCCTCGACCGCGTCCAGGACGGCGGCGAAGACCGGGTCGATGTCCCCGTCCCGGATCGGCGGCTCGTCCGCTCCCGCCGTGCTGAACGCGATCGCGTAGTCGCCGCTGCCGTGGCTGTAGGACGCCCCGACCCGGCCCATCGCGAAGACCGCCCGCCGGGCGACCCGGCCGAGCTGTCGGGCGTCCAGCGGCAGGTCGGTGGCCACCACGATCATGCACGAGTTGCCCGGCGGGGTGGCGCGGTCGGCGTCCGGGACCAGCTCGTCGACCGGCAGCGGAACGCCGAGGACGGTCAGCACCCCGCCGAAGTTGGACTGGACGAGGACGCCGACCGTCGCCGGCCGCTCGGCCACCCGGACCGTCCTGGACGAGGTACCGATGCCGGCCTTGTAACCCAGGGCCGTGGTGCCGGTGCCGGCCCCGACGCAGCCCTCCGCCGGGGGCCCGGCCGACGCCCCGGCGAGCGCGGCCCGGACGTGGGCCTCGCCGATCGGACGGCGACGGATGTCCGAGAGGTGGCCGTCGTTGGTCTCGCCGACCAGGGGGTTGAACGACACGCCGTCCGGCCGCCGGTCCATGAGGTGTCCCAGCAGCGCGTCCGCGACCCGGAACACCGACAGCGTGGCGGTCAGGAGGATCGGTGACTCCAGGACGCCGAGTTCGTCGACCTGGGTCGACCCGACGAGTTTGCCGTAGCCGTTGCCGCAGTACACGGCGGCCGGCAGGGTCCACCGCCCGGGGCCGAGCCCGCTCGGCACGACCGCGGTGACGCCGGTCCGCACGTCGGCGCCGTCGTCGATGGTGGTGTGCCCGACCAGGACCCCGGGCACGTCGGTGATCGCGTTGTGCCGCCCGGTGGGCAGTGCCCCCACGACGATCCCGAGGTCGCGGGCACGCCGGCTCAACTCGTGCATGGTGCTCCTGTCGTCGGGCCCGACGTGCCCTGTCCCGGGCGGGCGGCCAGTGTGCCACAGCGGTTCCGAGGCGGACACGTTCCGTGGCCGCCAACCCTGTTCGATGTCGTACCCGTCGATTAGAATGTATGTACTAATCTCGGCACTGACCTGGGAGGACGCCCCGTGTCCGCACCTCTCGCCACCACGCTTCCGCCGTACGCCACCCTGCTCGGTTTCACCCGCTACGTCGACCGCACCGGCCCGACCAAGGCGACCTTCGTCGGCGGGCTGCGCAGGCAGCGGGCGAGCCGTTCCGGCTTCAACCCACACGGTCAGTTCGTCAAGGCCCTCAAGGCCGACATCGCCTTCCACACCGGGGGCACCCACCTGGCCGGCGTGGCCGACGTGGTCAAGCCCCGCTGGCGCCCGCTCTACGAGGCCCTCACGCCGGGTGCGACGCGCTGGCTGCACTCCCTCGGCGAGCCGGGGCAGGTCGATCTGGCCCAGACCCGGGACGCGCTCGCCATGCTCGGCGACCTTCCTGTGAAGATCAACCCGCACTTCGGCGTGCGGTACGCCGACGGCCGCGCCGAGGCGGTCCGGCTGCACTTCGACGAGGCCGCGCCGAGCACGGAGGCGGCCCTCGCCACCCTGCACCTGATGCGCCGACACATGGATGCCGTGCTTCCGCACGCCGAGCCGGTCCTGGTGGACGTCCGCCGGGGCGAGGCGCACCGGACGCCCGAAGGGGTCAAGCCGGAGCAGGTCGAGCAGTGGCTCGCCGGTGAGGCCGCGGCCTTCCGGGCCATCTGGTCCACCGCCGCCTGACCGACACCGGCAACCGCCCCGGTGCACGCGGACGGGCCGGTCCCCTGGTGGGGGCCGGCCCGTTCGGTGTGGGTGTGTGTCAGGCGGAGTAGCCGCGGGTGGCGGTCCAGTCGGCGAGG